>NZ_CAXTNP010000217.1:0-13985 GCF_964245575.1 uncultured Nostoc sp.
CCCCTTTTTTTAAGTACCCGTCTTAATCTATCGGGACTCAATTTAATTTGGCGTTAGCGAAGCGGCTCCCTTCGGAGCTTCGCAAAGAAGTTTTTGAGTTAGTTGAAGACTGTTGTATGTACGTGGCTCCTTTTTCAGGCATTCTTCTAAAAAAACGATGTCTTCTTCGGCATACTTTGTTTTCCCCCCTCTGCCTGGTAACTCCCAAAGCCCTTCTAAACCTAGTTTTCGCCATTTATGCAAAACTTCTCTTACTGTTTGAGAAGTCCAGTTAAAGTGAGCGGCTATTTTTTCAACATACCAGCCATGTGCGTTTAGCCTGATTACCTCTGCTCGATCTTTAACTTTCTGTGGTACATCCGCAGTTCTCAGATTTAACAGGGTTTTGTTTTGCTCCGATGTTAGGAATACCCTTAGACGAGTGCCCATATTTTCCATCACCTCGGTAAATACATTATCCGTATTTATTTATCTTTACATAGTTTGGTTTTTCCGCGCCGACTTACTTAACTTGTTTTGGTTAAAGTTGGGAAGTAAGAAGATATACTCGCCTTTATCATGCTTTTTCAGGGCAAATAAACTAGGAGTTTGGCGTTTGTCATATTTATCGGTTAGTTTCTCAACTTGATCTCGAAGGTAGCAATAAAGTTCAGTTGCTGTAATAATACCATCACCTTCTCGTAGGGTTGTGTCAGCAGCACCAAGCAAACGATCAAACAAAGCTTCAGCAAAGGGTGAGTGTTTGCCTGTACTTCCTCGCTGTCCAAAACAACCTAGATAATCTATTGCCTTTTGGTCATGAGCAGCAGATGCGATCGCTTGCCATGCTCTATCTTGAATAAAGCGATCATACCTTTGTTTGTAGACTTTTCGCGCAGCTACAATTTCTCGATAGAAACTCGACCGAAATGCCCCAGCAAAGCAAAGCAGCAGTCCACTATAATTAGCAAATGACGACAAGGTAATTCTGCTAACGCATCATGCAATGTTTGCATGGGCAAGAGAATTGTGTTAATTTCTATTTGCTTCTGGAGAAGAATATCTCCTCTAGCATTCTGGGGTACTAAATAGCCTCCTAAATTGTCTGTCTTTTCTAGTCCATCTGCGGGGACTATTCCATGTCCAGCAAAGTAAAATATTAAACGGTCATTTTCTTCTAACTGTACTGTTTTCTCAAGTAAACGTAGTGTTTTTTGCTTGAAGTCCTCTAACAGAGAATTTAACTTTTCCAATGTTGCCTTTTCATTTAGTAATATCTGCACCTCATACTGATAATTTTCTTGGAGAATTTTGGCGAGTTTTTGAGCATCGGCGACAGGTGTCTCTAACTCGGGAATGCCGTTTAAGTAGTTATTAATACCAATAACTACTGTGAAGTTGCGCTGAAACTCGTACTTGGACATAGAGAAAGATGTTTGGGATGGTTGCAGTTGCGCGAGATCGAGATTTTTTCAGGTGGGCGATCGCTCTCACCTGAACCTAGTTGTTGGGATTTGCAGCAGTTGGTGGTACATCGTTACAGAGATGGCGATCGCTTTTATCTCAATCTACTTGTTGGGATTTGCAGAGGTTGATGGTACATTGTTACAGAGATAGCGATCGCTCACTTACCAACTACTTTTGACACACCTAAACTACTGGGAGTTGATACTGCAATTGTTTCACCTGTACTAATTTTCTGTGTTTGTTCTGGCAACTGAGAAGCTTTAATTCCTTCACAGAGATGGCGATCGCTATTTTTCTCATCAAGGGTAGCTAAATAGTTACGTGCTTGTTGGCAACCTTGCATGAGTAATTCATCTAATCCTGTATCCCACAACATGACTTTTCCGTCCTGACCAAGAATAGCCAGTGTGCTGCCATCAGCACTCAAACTTAGGCTTTTAATCGCGCCTGTTTGTGATTCTGTATCTTTGAAAGTTTTGTTTTCATATGCTTTAGAATACGTTTTAAAACTTTTAACTATCTGGTTAGCATAGATATCCCATAACATAACAATCCCATTTGGTTCACCCTTTTTTTGTTGAGTTATAGCCATTAAGTTGCCATCAATATTAAATGCAACCTTATCTGTCTTGAAATCTGCGTTTAAGTTCGTTAGTTTTTTAAAATCAATACTATTGTTTCCTGAAAAATCCTGCAAATCTACCGTACCAAATGTATCAGGCAGGGGATTCGCTATATCTAGATTGGCTACTATAAAATTATCATCATTAAATGTATATCCCATACATGTATGCCCCTGATTATGGTCACATTTTATTAAATGTTCAGAAAGTTTGGGATTTTTGGAAAAATCAACTATAGAATAAAATAAACTTCTGTCGTGTTCAATAATTATAAATAATTGACCATCAGGGCGAAAAGCCATGTTCTTTAAATTACCACCACGTAATTTGAATTTATTAGGATAAACAAGTTTTCCCGAAATATCAAAAACGATAATTGTGTTGTCTTTTTTAGCACCGGCAAAATGTTTTCCATCGGGAGCGAAAATAACGCTGGTGAAACTACCTTCAGTTATTGGCAGTGGGGTTAAAGTTTGATGCGACACGTCCCACAAACTAGCAGCACCCTGAGAGTCTGTGAGAGCTATCTGTTGACCATTAGGGCTAACACTGATACTTTCAATTTTTTTGTCTATAGGAAGTGAAGGTAAGCTTGACTGCCCCTCTTGCGTATTCCACAAGCGGATAATACCATCTTCTCCAATAGTGATTAATCGTTTACCATCACTGCTAAATTTGACATTTTCAACTACACCTTCATGAGCCTTCCATTCAGTCAACAATTTTTGCTCATAACTGTTACTGTCGTAAAAACTAATGTCGCCGTTTATTCCTCCAATAGCTAACTGGTTGTTATAGGGATTGGGATTGAAATCGGCGGAGCAGGCTTCGTTGAAATTTTTTAATGATTTTTGCGTAGAATTAGCCTGAATGGAAGACAAATCCCAAAAATTCATATAGCAACTCTTGCTCTTAGATACGCCGGCACTATTTATTCCTGGAATGGTAACCATTTTATTGCCATCAGAGCTTAATATTACATCCTTGAAATTATAGAAAGGACTTGATGAATCACTTCGTAGTGATTTTAAATTATTTGTAGTTACACCTAACTCGTGCTTCGATAAGTGGTTCAAAAAATGGATGTTGGTGAGAAAATAAGGAATTTTGCTACTGCTGTTGTTGTGGTCTTTTAAAACTTCTACTACTTCTACTATATGGTGGCCATCACTACTAAACCTCATGTGTTTTACGGGAATGCCTTGAGTCTCTAAATACCCCGATAATTTTTTTAACCCTTCTCGACTCTGCAAATTCCATAAGTAAGCACCGTATAGTTTCCCCCCTGTGCTAACATCTTTCCTGGAACCGGAAATAATGAAAGCTAAGCTCTTGCCATCGCCACTAAAACTGACGCTTTTAATTTCAATTTCAATTGAGTTTGGAACCTCTAGTAAGAAGTCCTTACAATGCTTGCTCTCCAGACCACATAAGTGGATGGTTTTGTTTAGTCCTACGATAGCCAGTTGGCTGCTATCAGGACTCAAACTGACATTTTTGAAATAGCAATTGCCTGAAGCTAATTTTGTAGCCTGCTGGCTTTTTGAGTCCCATAAGCTAATACTAATAATATCATCCTTATGACAGTTATTTGCTTTAACATTGCTAACAGCGATCCATACCTTGTCATCTTGACCTAAAAATATACCGCCTATCTCACCTTGAGGTCGTTGCCAGCGATTGAGTTCTTTAACTTGATAAACCGCCTTTTGCAAGGTTATTAAGACTTGATTTTGCCACTGCTGGTCTGGCTGGAATGGTCTACGCAGAAACAAGGACTTTAAGGACTTTCCTGCCCGTAAACTACTTATCAAAGCCTCAAAGGTCAGTTGGTTTGCGCGAAACGCAGTTTCTGTGGAATTTTTCTCAGCACTTATTTGTTGTATTAATGCTTGTCGCTGACCAATTAGCGCCCAGAGCGTTAACCCGGTTAATCCCAGGATTACTACTGTAACAATCACCCACAGTCTAAAAGCATTTTTACCTTTTTGAAGGACACTCCACCGAACAAAATGATCTTCAATCCTGTTAAGCCAGCTATCCTGAGTATCAAGCACTTGATTGATTTGCTCGAGCCGAGGGTCATCATCCCAAAGGTAAGCAATTGATTTTACGCTTGAAACTTTGAAAATCTTGGTTTTTTCTTTCTTTTTGCGCTGCCAATTACGTAGCCAAGTCTGTATTTTTCCAATTGCAAAAGATTCTGCTTGTCCCCATGCGTTCGCCCTGGGTTGCTTTTCCTTATCTTTTATATTGTTCCACTCCTGGGCCGCAGACGTTAGCCGCCGTTGTAAGGTTAAAATTTCCTCCTGTTCTTTTTTCCACTTCAGCATCTTATCCCAACCCTGCACCAAAGCATCATGGGCTGGCTCTACATAGGGTTCGCCTTGAGAATTTTCAACAATTAAGCGAGCATCAGAAAAGCGTTTGATTACTATTTCCACCCGCTTGTTTTCTTCCTCGTCTGGATACACCAGCTCAAACTTAGGAACCTGTCGCCTTGCTAACTCACCACCCTGCAATGAAATCATCCGCAACATTACCCGAGGCACTGTATCTTTATAAGCAATGTCTTCTGCAACTAGCCGCTCGTATTCTTGATTAGCACGTTTGGTCAAAGAACCAACAACTTTTCCCAACTTTTCGTAATCTTCCTTTTTTAAGGCGCGGTTGTCCCTTCGTTCCTCTAAATATTTCAGGTACAATTGCCTGAGAGTGAAAGAAAGTAAGGGTAAAGCACCTGGCATTTGTATGACTTCGTTGATCAGTTCATCCACCAAGCTGGGAGGATCGAAATATACCACTTTTTCTAAGGCTGGTTTCTCAATTACTTCCCGGAATTCATCCTGGGTCATTGGCGGGACAACAAATCGGGTATGATCATTCCAAAAGTCTTTGAGTACAGAGTTTTGAAACTGATCCTCAAAATCGAGTCGCAAGGTGATAACTACATGGATGCTATGAGGATATTTAGCGATCGCATTCTTGATCAATTTCTGAAACTGCTCTCGTTCTTTGTCACTCTTAGACTTAGACAAAGTGATCAACTCTTCAAACTGATCGACTGCCAGCAATAGTTTAATCTGAGGATTAGTCTGGCTCCAACGTTTAACGATGTTTGCTAAAGCTTGCTCGTCTTTTGCTAATTCTGCATCAGTAATTGTCGTTGTAATTGTTGCATTTGATGAAAACACCCGTTCTAAAGCTTGCAATGGACTTTCCCCTGGACGCATGGGGTCTAAAATATGAAACTTATGTTCCTGGGAATCACGCAGACGCTTCAACAACCCGGCTTTCATTAAGCTGGATTTACCTGTTCCAGAAGCGCCTAGTACCACTGTCAACGTTTGTTTATTGGAAACGACTTGCTGATAAAGCTGTTTGATCAGGTTTTTTCTACCAAAAAACAAGTTACTGTGTTTTTCCTCATAAGATTCCAATCCTCGATAAGGATTATTTTCGGGGTTAAGTGGTGGTGCATCCTCCAATTTATCTCGGTCAAAATTAGGTAATAGAAAGATGAATTCCCCTTTGTCATGTTTTCTGAGTGGACACAGACCTGGAGTTTGCCGCTTGTAATGTTTTTCTGTGCCAACTTCAACTTTATCTCGCAAATATGAGTACAATTCATTTGCCGTAACGATGCCATCATCATTCGAGTCAGCTTTTTTGTCAGTTCCACGTAGGGCATCAAAAAGCGCTTTGGCAAAGGGAGAGTGAACCTCGTTACCTTCTTTTACTTCCCCCCGCACACCAAAATAATCCATGGCTTTTTGGTCATCACCAGCAGAAGTAATTACTTGCCAAGCTGCATCGCTGATAAAGCGATCGTAACGTTCTTTATAGACTGTGACTTTGGGCACAATCTCTCGCTTGAGACTTGCCCATCGGAAAGCGCCTGCAAAACAGCAATCTAAAATTACTAACATGTGCCGACAAGGGAGTGCATTCAGAGCATCATGTAACTCCTGCATCGGCAAGAAGGTACTACTATCTTTTGTGGCATCTTGTGGAATCAAATAACCTACTGGCCCCTCTTGATTTTCTAGAGCTTCTAAGGCTTTACCATGTCCAGCAAAATAGAAGAGGACGCGATCATCTTTGGTAACTGTAATTGTTTCGTTGTCAAGAGGTATTTGTCCTTGTTTTAAGTCTGCAATTAATTGCTTGAGTTGATTGAGGGTAGCGCGTTTATTTAAAATTAACTGGACTTCATACTTATTTTGTGATTGATATTGCTGTTTGAGCGACTGATGTTGCTCTTGGATAATTTGAGCAAGTTTGCGAGCATCAGGAACGGCGGTTTCTAACTCTGGAATCCCATTTTCATAATTATTAATACCGATAATGATAGCGAAATTACGCCTAAATTTATTTTTTGACATTAATACACCTCTTAATGGCATAAATACATAAGTGAGCCAGGCACTCATTCAGATAAGGAAATGCCAAATGAGTACCTTTTTGCTGTTTACTTCTGTTTTGTAATTGCTGCAACTAAAGCTTCTAACCCAACTGTTGTTAATTCGACACCAAAGTAACTTAAGTGGTCGCAAGCAACTTCTTGAATGTTGGGAGGATGCGATCGCCCTCTGGGAATACTCGTGATACTATCCACTTTGACGGCTATATCATTCGGCGTGCCAAAAAATGGCAATTCTACAACTTTCTTAAATAAACGTTGTTGTAGCCGTTCTATGATCGATGCTCTCTCTGCTTCTTGTTCTAATGCTGCGGGAATAATAGAGGTATTACCAGCGATAATTGAGTAGGGAATGCCAGGGTCGTCACTCTCAGCGAGAGATTTGGTAAACTCAGAAGTTGGGTTCATTTGGGCTAGGGCTACCCGAATATTTTTTTCTAATGTACCCATCAATATAGCTATCACTTTTGCTGGCCAAACAACTGTAGAAAGACCGTTGAGTGCAATACCCAGAGTCAATTTTACCCAATCTTCCACCACAGCCCAAGGAGAACCTGCATTTGGTGTACCCAACATAATCAGGTGTTGGACAACTTTATTACCTCCTTCTCGCTCAATAAACCAGCGAGATACCAAACCACCCATTGAATGAGCAATAATGTGTAATTGTTTACCGTGATTTTCTGATAAACCCACATCTTTTAGTCGTCGTTTTAAATGTTGGGCATTCTGCTCAATGTTAGTATTCAGATTTTCGTAATCAAAAGTGAGAACTAGATCATAAAGTTCGCTGATGGAAGACTTTTGCCCATCCGGTTGCAATACAGGTTGTTTGATTGTAGATACTAAACTTTCAGTATCGCCGATAATCCCGTGGATGTAGAGGGCAATTCGTTTTGCTTGCGCTACCTGCTGCTTAACATAATTCTCATCCTGGTTATAGGTTACTTTCTTGTCCTCTCCCACGGAGGCTACTGCTAAAATCGGATATTCAAATTCCCGTCCCAAACCCTGGCTGATCACTTTTTGAAAAAAGATGCGAATAGAACCTTCTAAACTACGTTCTCCCTCGCTAATGGGGGCTGGTAATCTTTCTAACTCAATTTCGATTTTGCCATCTCCGGTTGCTTTCCCGCGACCTAAAGGTAAGAAAAATTCACCATCATAACCCACAGGAAGCAGGTATTCATTGTTTGCTAGTTGTCCATCAACTAATAATTTTAAAGGTGCATCTGGAGTGACAACTTCGTGGTCTTTAACGTTACTCAATTCCAGTACACTTAATCCTGGATCTGTACCGCGACTGGTAGTAAATTGGAAGGGTCGAATAACTTCTGGATTTTCTCGTAAAATCGGTGGGACAATTTTATTACCTAAATCTCGGCTGACTTGTGGTGTAGTTGTAAGGCGAACATTTGCTACTAAGCTGGGATGGGGTTGTAACTTCACCCCTAGCGCTAATTGTTGTTCTTGTTCCTGAGAAACTGGGCTAGAATCTAAAGGACGGACTGTAGTGATTGTGATTTCCTCAGCGTACCAATCATCAAACCTCTTAGCCGCTCCCATTTCGCGTTCGCGATCTTGCGTGCGAGTCATTAAACGCTCAAGACTACTTTGATTTGTGGATTCTATATCTCTAGTTATAGGTCGAGGAGCATCAAGTTTATCCTGATTTAGCAATCTGACATTAAATTCATCCTTGGTCACAATCAATTTAAGAATGTCTTTGTACTCGGTAATTAAGAGTTTCCAATATTCATCAGGGACTTCGAGTTCCACCAATTCCTCTCCATTTATTAGAGCATAAGCTTCTTCTCCTGCTTCCAGCCTAATACTACCTGCTTCAAAAAACGGGGCGCTAATAGCGAAACTATCTGAAAGGTTGACCAAAGCACAGTAAAGTGGCTTTCTAGTTGTATTGGTAAGTTTAAGTTTAAATTCCGGCTTTTGCCATTCACCGTCCTTATACTTGTACTGCAAACGTATCTGCTTTGATTGTGATAAATTCTCATCAGCAAAGATGAGTTCCATTTTCACATCACCAGGTTTAATTTGAGTCGCCGCAGTATTTGCAAGTTGAGCAATTGTTATCCAACGAGCAATATGTTCTAAGCGTTTAATTGCCTTGTCTGCATTGTCTGGAGTGTAATCATCAATTTGAGCTACTAGGGATCGGTCATCTGTCGGTTTGGTTACTATATACTGGTTATTGCGACACAACAGGCGAAAATTGGCTTTACCAACTTCTTGTGACTCGCGGACATAGGCTGAGGGTTTACCATTAAGTCCGGCTGTTTTGAGCTTTTCAAGCGCCAGATTTACACCTGCTTCATCTCCCTGAAAGTACACCCCTAAAGGCGGTAGTGGTAAACTTGTAACGACTGCTTTAAAAGTGCGATCGCTTTCGCTTTTCAGGTTTTGCACTCCTTCGATATCTATCTTGCTCTTAGTTGGCAATACCTGAGTCACTTTTGCTCTACCCACAGACTTTAAAGGGTCGCGCAAATCATCGATAGTGGCATCAAAGGGAAACAATGCCAGTAAAGTAGTTTCGTTATCTTTGGGTGGTTGCACTCCGTGGACAGCACCACCTTGAATCACCCAGCCAGAGGTTTGATCTTGCTGAACAATAAAGTAGGGTTCAATTTCGGCGATCGCACCATCAAGGAAAAATTTGTTATCATCCTCAATGTGATTTACTTCCAATTGCGGAGACTGATCTGACCTTTCACTGCGGACAATGGCATTTGTACGTCCAAATAAATCCCGATAAGTCAGCTTTCCGTTGGCTTTGGAAAGTGTATCCATCAAAAAATAAGAGAAATAACCCCGACATTTACCAGGATATTCCTTTGCTGTTTCGTAGTCTCGACAAGCTGCTAAAAGAACATGACGACCTGTGGGTATCTTCCAGCCAGTGGGGTGTTTTTCGGGGTCACGGTCACGGAAATCTGATAGTTTCTCTAAATCTTCCAGCTTAAAAATAAAGCTATTTAGTGGACGTTCTCGCTTGTCTGTGTTTAAGCGTCGTTCTTTAGCTTCTTGCATTGGGTCTTTGGTGCCGGAACCAGAGTGGCAACAATCTAGAATAATGGTCAGATGCGGCTTTTTTTCTGCTACTTCCGCAATTAATAGTGCCAATTCTTTATCTGCCAAATCCCAGCCGTTCTCGGTACGGCTGTCGTAGCATACTAAAGTTTCATCCTGATGGTCTGGTTCTATGTGCCAAAATTCCTTTGGTGTTAATTCCTGGGAACCATGACCACTGTAATAGAACAAAACTACATCGTTTTCTCCAGCTTGACGAAGATGGTTGCGAAAGCCATCAATAACAGCCTCACGGGTTGCTTGTTCATCTTTAAGTGTTTGTAAATACAGTTGGTATTCTTGTTTGTCAAATCGTTCGTTTAGATACTCTTCTATTGCTGTAATATCGTTTACACAGCCTTCGAGGCGATGATTAGGGTCAGGATAGTTATCGATTCCTACCAGTAAAGCATATAGTTTCCGACTTTCGATTCCTCGCGTTGGAATCACTATCGCAGTTAGAATACTAAAGAGTCTATCAATTCCCTCTGTAATTCTAGCTATACTATTAGCTGCTTCAATTTCGTGGTTTAAGTTGTCTATTCCTTTTTGGAGTGAAGATTCATTTAATTGTAGGTCTGCTGAAAGTCCTTCTAATATTGTATTTTCTACTTTCCCAATTTCAGCAGCAAGTTTATCTCGTTTATCGATAAAAGCTGAACTCTTTACTGGTTCGACATCGTTAATATTTATTTGATAAAGTTTACTGGAGATTTTTTTTAATTCTTCAATTGCTGCTTCAGAATTAGTAGACATAAATTAATTTCTCCTAATTAACGACTATTTTTTTCGGTAGTAAGTGCTGAGAATAAATTATTTTCTTGTATAAAATTATTTAGTTGCTTACTAGTTAACTCTCCCTCAATAGAAGCAAAAAAAAGCTCTTTGAATTTATTTAAATTATTACTTGCATTATCTATCGCTAATATTATCTGAGCATTTTGTGTTAGAACAGTTAATCTTGTGTCGATCCATGCATCTTCATCTATATTTTCTGACTTAAGAGGTTCAATCACAAGGCGTTGTTCTTGTAAATCTTGTATTGTTAGGACATCTTCTTCCACTAATTTACTGATAAACTTTAGGACTTTTTCTTGTATTGTTATTTCTCGATAAATTGTGTATTTTCGCTTTTCTAATTCTTTTCTAAGTGAGCCATTAATCCGAGAATCAAGAACTATTTTAGTGACTGATGGCAACTTATCAATTTTGATGGGGCTAACATTTAGAAGATTGCTACCACTTCCCTCTAACTGAGCAGTTATATTGCCAACTGCTTTCTCAGTTCTAACTGGAGAGTCAGAATCAGCTAGCTCTATAAGTTTACTAAAGTATGCTTGCAATAACTCATTATGCTTACGAAGTTCATTAAGAAGGAAAAGCCGTTTTTTATCTTGTTCTGACAATTCATTATAGGTATTAACAATTCCGTTAGCAGGTTTATTACCATTGACTTGTGCCCTATCTCTTCTGCTCTTTAATACCTGTTCAGATGTTGCCTTGATTTTAATCTGACCAGCAGTATCTAATAGAGAGTTAGTAGCTACAGCGAAAACTTTTCCAGATTCGGCGAATTTTTTATACTCATCTGTAGACCTACAGCCACTTGTGAAGGTTGCTATAATCGCTATTACTGCCAATGTTTTGTGAAAATTTTTCATCATAAGTATTTGACATTAAATTGCTAATTTAGAGCGGTTGTTTTGTATACACATTATTTGTATAACAACTTGTATTTGAACTAGAAGTAGTTAACCATCAATATTTTGAAATTCTCAACTACTGTTTATCAAGCTTTTACATGGTTTTTATGCAGCAAATTATTTATTGTAACATTTATTAACAACAGCCATTTGAACATACATTACCCGGATTTCTCACAAGTGAAAAAAAAATCATCGGAGTGAACAAAATTTAGGATAATTTAATTGATACATGATTAAATTGGATAAGTGAGCAGGATAAACCAAAGTAAAAACAGAAAGCTACAAGTTCTGTAATTAAGGTTAATCCTGCATCAGATGTTACTGTCTCAGCGTTAAAATTAACTACGATTGCAGATGACTTTACTTGTTCAAATTTCAACTGTTCCGGTATACAATCCGTTTTCTGAGGAGTCATGCTTAAAACTGCTGGAATTCATTTGCAATAGACAGTTTGGCAGTTTTTGACTCCTCTTTTCTCTGGCTTTGTGAGAAATCCGGGTGTACGCTTCAAGTCCTTGCTAGGCGCAAACACTATTTTCTGGGCTATGTAGCATTAGGGAATGGTAAGTATCATCCCAACTTGAAGCTGATTAGGGTCAGATCCAATTACGGCTTTATTTGCATCGTAGATTTTTCTCCACGATTGTTCACTACCATCCCCGTAAAATTTTTGGGCGATCGCAAAGAGAAAGTCACCCGGTTGAACAGTATAGGTTCGACTATCAGGATGATTACCTACCCCATTTTCTAAAACTGCCGTAATGGACTTTACACCTAAATTGATAGCTTCGCTGTTGGTATCAACAAAGATATCAATCTTGTTACCTTGAATTGCTGTACCCGTATCTAGTGCTGCGGCTTGAACCTGCCTTCCATCCCAAAGTATCAAGGTAAAGTTTGTTTTCAGGGCAATAATATTTGGGTCTATAGCGCACTGTAGATGCCCTTGACCACTAAGTGCTTCACGTAATGTAGATCCAAAAATGCCAGTCGCAGGTGCGTGTCCTTGTGTTTCTTCCCTGCTGTAAAATGTAGCTTGTAGATTCAATTGAGTAGACATAATTTTCTCATAAGTAGACTTTGGACAATGGCTCGATCAGTCTTTCAAGCAGATGCCAACCTGCTAGA
This sequence comes from uncultured Nostoc sp., assembly GCF_964245575.1. Taxonomy (GTDB): domain Bacteria; phylum Cyanobacteriota; class Cyanobacteriia; order Cyanobacteriales; family Nostocaceae; genus Nostoc. The sequence goes on from NZ_CAXTNP010000217.1 coordinate 12,414, forward strand.
TTCTTAATAGCTGTAATTAACCCTCTTGTGTCAGACTGGAAGAACCCAATTGCTGAAAGCCTTTGAGAGCTTTGTTTTCCAGTTTTTTGCTTGAAATTTTAGTTTTTATTAGAAAATAAAGCTTCAAACTTTGACTAATTAATAGTTTCAGAATCTGGCTTCGATAATTGTTTTCCAACAGTGACACAAGAGGGTTAAGAGCAGTTATCCGGCTTAAGCTATTAACGCTAAGTTATTAAGGCTTAGGGAATGTGAAGTATCCAATCTGGTTCGATGTAGTCTGGACCTTGTATTAATATCGTATTATTAGCGTCTATCAGCGCTTGCAGTGGCACTCCAGCTTGCTGAGCTATCTTCAAAAGATTGTCACCTTCTTGTACTTTATAATCTTGACCACGTGTAACTGTCATAATTTTCTCCTTTGATAACTTGAGTTTTTGGAAAAGGCAAGGTTTAGCTTGCTTGCTAACCCTTTCGCTCTTTCTTAATATCAATACTATTCTTTACTAATGGGATTTATAATTAACTATTTTTAGGTAAGAGAATAATTAAGTATTAAGTATTTTTAGATTCTTCTTACAATAAAAAAATACGCTTATTTACAAATTGCATAATAAGCATATTAGAGGCGCGAGAATATATTAGTTGATTAATTAGCACCTAATAGTTAGGTAATATTTTAGGGTATCATTATAACAATGAGTGAGAACGCTGTATTTTTCTCCAAGCACAGGGAGTATTTTGATAGTAATCTCGAAACTGACAGTAGAAATGATTTATATTTTGATAACCTACTTTTAAAGCAATATCATCAACGGAGTCATTAGTTTCTAAAAGCAAGGTGCTTGCTTCTGCTATCCGACGCTCGATAATCCAATTATTGACCGTTTTTCCGGTAAGTTTTCGCACTAAGTCGGTTAAATAAGCTGAGGAATAACCAACTGCTTGAGCTACTTCTTTTAATCTAATACTTTGATGATAATTCACTTCAATAAACTCAAAAACCTTACGCAGTCGGGGAATGGATGGAAATATGGAATCTTGAGTATTTACTTTTTTACTTTCGTTGTTAGTAGAGGATTTATCCTGTTTTATATGAACGCTAACAAGACCATTTTCTGTAAAAGTTGCCATTGTTCTTTTCCTTTAAGAATTAAAGTTTTTTGAACATCAGGTTTAGCTTGTTCAATACCTTAGCCAAAATAAGAGGATGAAGAGAGAATACCGATGTAATAGAGTTATTGTCTTCGCATAAATTTCCAAGCTTGGGTGCGATCACCTACGGTGGGCGCTTGCGCCATCGCAAACATGGCTTTCTATATGTCCGTGAAATCTTAAAAATGCGATACTGAAATCCCTGAGCCTATTTTATTAACCCAGATTTTTGCCAAGCTTACTGGTAATGGTCGTATTCATCCCGTTTCTATAGGCGTTGAACCCTCGTAAATTGGCAGAAGTATTGGTACTAATGTAATATCTATTAACCCAGTTTTCTGCGCGAATGCTACTCATACCCTTGATTAGCGTGAATTTGCTTTACCAATATTTCGGGTATCTACTTTCATGGGTAAA
>NZ_CAXTNP010000218.1:0-13835 GCF_964245575.1 uncultured Nostoc sp.
GGATTGGGGACTGGGGAGAATAACAAATGACTAATGACTAATGACTAATGAATAATGACTAATGACTAATGACTAATGAATAATGACTAATGACTAATGACTAATTTATTATGAATAAAATTGCTTATCTTCAATGTCCGACAGGAATTTCTGGTGATATGTGCCTGGGTGCTTTGGTGAGTTTGGGTGTTCCTGTGGAGTATTTAATTGAAAAACTCAATGGGTTGGGTGTTGAACAGGAATATCAGTTAAGGGCAGAATTTGTCCAACGCAATGGTCAGCAGGCGACTAAAGTCCATGTGGATTTAGTACACGATCGCCACCATCACCACCATCACGACCACGAACACAGTCACGATCGCACACGCCACCTGCCTGAAATAGAGCAGATGATTCTCAAAGCTGGGTTGCCATCACGGGCAGAAGCTTGGAGTTTGGCGGTATTCCGACAGCTAGCAGTAGCAGAAGGGGCGGTGCATGGCATTTCTCCTGAAAAAGTTCATTTTCATGAGGTGGGTGCTGTAGATGCGATCGTAGATATTGTGGGTACTTGCCTGGGGTTAGATTGGTTGGGCATTGAGAGCAATGAGTCAGGATTGCCCTTACTTTACTGCTCGGCGTTCCCGACTGGTGGCGGCACTGTTCGGGCTGCACATGGTCAGATGGCAGTACCAGTACCAGCAGTATTAAAGCTGTGGGAAATGCGGGGTTGTCCAGTTTATAGCAATGGGATTGATAGAGAACTGGTGACACCAACAGGAGCTGCGATCGCTACTACTTTGGCTAGAGATTTTGGTTCACCACCCGCGATCGCTATCAAGCAGATAGGACTGGGAGCAGGAACCATAAATTTACCCATTCCCAATATTCTACGCCTCTGGTTGGGTGAAAGCGTAAGTTTACTGTCCAATTTTAGCGATTCTGAAGATACTATCGCAAATTTAGAAAATTTCAGCGATTCTGAAGATACTAGCCAAAATTTAGAAACGATATCAGTACTAGAAACTCAAATTGATGATTTAAATCCGCAAGCGATCGGCTATGTGTTTGAGGCATTGTTTGCTGCTGGTGCGGTGGATGTTTTTACCCAAGCGATCGCTATGAAAAAGTCCCGTCCAGGGATTTTGCTGACTGTGATTTGTCATCCAGAAAATTTACTCAGTTGTGAAGCAGTTATATTCCGCGAAACTACAACTTTGGGTATTCGGCGAACAACTCAGCAACGCGCCATTTTACAACGGGAAATTCAACAAGTGGAAATTGAATATGGTCAAGTGCGCGTCAAGATAGCATGGAAAGGGCAATCACCAGAAAAAGTTATTGCAAATGTGCAGCCAGAATATGAAGATTGTGCAGACTTAGCCCGAAAACATAATATTCCTTGGCGCGAAATTCAACGGTTGGCACTACAGCGTTGGTATTTAGTCAATGGCTGATATAAATTCCTCGTTCCTCGTTCCCAGTCTCGTACTGGGAATGCCATCCTAAAGGTTCTGCCTCTGCTCACACATCAATAAACTCTACCGTGTTTCGCTTTTACAAGCGTGCCATTCGATTGTTATATTTTGGGCGATGGAAAACTTCCATTTTCCGACATTTTTAGAGATATGAATTTTTCTAGTTTAAGTAATGATGTTGTTCAAATAATTCGCACTAACTAGTCCAATTGGAGAATTGTCATACTCAAAATGATCAAACTCGATACTTACGTCTTAAAGAATAAGTTTATGTACAACAACGCTTTAGATTACTTTTAAATAAAACTGATAAGCTATGCACTACCCACTATTTAATAGTTATATTCAGGTACTGACACAATGTCTTTATCCATATCTTACTAAATTTTATATATTGCTAATTGTAAGCAACGTTATAGCGTTGAAATTTCTAAGCATAAGTCAATAATGCCCCCTATTCAACTGATCTACACCAACGTGTCTAAGCTTCAGTTTAGTTTTTTAGTAGGCTTAATCAGCGCCCTTAGCGCTTGTGTTAATCTACCAGCAGCAGCTTTACCAGGGCAAGACGCCCAGACAGTAATACGATGGTCAGATGATCATCAGTTGATTGCTCTCCTCATGCCTAGCATCAAATTACAAACGGCAGAACCCGATTTTTACTCTACATCTAAGTGCCTTGGCAAGGAGTTAAGTTTTGCCGTTTGGGCACCTAATGGCTTGGTGATCCGAGAAATGATCGATTATCAATCTAGTGATACGTCTTTCAATTTCGATCCAAACAATTCCGCCGGAATTAATCTGATTCAACAAGTGTACGATTCTGCGATCGCTCAAGATTTTGCTTCTTCCACCCTGATATATCACAGAAACGATAACACGCTCAGACCCAGTTTTTACCGAGGTAAGCGCTACGGATATACCACGCTACACTTTCTTGATCGCCGCCACCAAAATATAACTCAGCAACGCGCTGTGTCACAGCTAACATTAGTGCCTCTGGGCCAACTAGAAAACGAAATTCAACTTGATAAAAAAATCTAGGGTTATTTCCTCAACTTCGATAGTGTGAACTATTTCAAGGTCAGATGGCGGCTGATTGCTGTGGAATTGGTTTATTCTTGCTTCTGGGTTGCGGCTGAGTCTAATGCATAAGCTAACTTCACTCATTCCTAACTAAACAATGATGGCACGCATATACCCCGCTATCCTTGAACGGGGTTTCCTTACAAATACTGTTCATAGCAATAAACAAGCAAAATCATGAAACTTCTTAAATTAGTAAGCATGTTCCTGTTAACAGGAGCATTTGTAAGCGCTCAGACTATTATCAGCATAACTTTTTCACACCCTGCTGTCTCACAGTCCACTAATCGCAGTAAAACGATTGAAGTACCATTTAAAATTTGTAGCTCATCCGAAACATGGGTGCGTCCTACTAAAGCAGAACAAATGAAGTTTCTGCTGTCTACGAAAAGATATGATGATCTGACTAAGGAACCTGAGTATTATGAAAGATGGTTGAGGTATAACATTTTTTCGTTTACAACTTTTGGCGGTAGTTCGTTTTTTGATTATCATTATCTTGCGGGTTTATGGACACCCACAGGTAATCCTGTATGGCAATGTGATAAAAAATTCTCAAGGACTAAAATTAACACTGGAGAGATAGCTGAAGTTTGGGTTTTGCTGTACAGAGTAATAAGTATTAAGTGGGTAGGCAATCACTATCTTATGGTAGTTAAGCCTACAAAAAAAGGTTTTCAAAAAATTCAATTATCTAGACGAGAGGATCAGGATTCACTTCCATTAAAAGTCATTACTGAAGACGGTAGCGAGATGAAAGTGTTACCCTTTTCACCCAGCAGGCCGTATTAATAGGACTTACGCATCGTACATAAGTACTACACGCAATTTAAGTGTTTCAGCTATGTTTAGCATCTAGCGATGTCTACGACGGGCTACGCCTACGCAAATAAGCGAATAAATAAGGGTTATGCAAAGCGCCCGAAACGAACAAATACCGTAAAACATATTATGGCTAATTTGTACAGTGCGTAAGTCCTAGTTATATGATTGCGGAGGCAAAAAATGCCATTTCAAAGCACAGATGGACAAAGAAAAAGGGAGCGCTTATATCCGACTATATGACCAAGCATTGTTACCTTGGTAGACTACTAATGGTTGCCTGTAATTTTTCTTTTTGGATCTGGAGTTTTTGAGTCATAGTTATAATCAGTTTAATTACTTAGAATTTTTATTAAATATTGTGTCAATGTAAACGCATCTACACCCAGTTCGCTACGCTCTTGGGATGCTAAAATACCCGCTTGCGAATGCCACCATGCAGCAGTTGTCACAATATCTTCTACGGGAATCTGTTTAGTTGCTGCTTGCGCCAACAATCCACCCAGTAGCCCAGTTAACACGTCACCGCTACCGCCACGCGCTAAGGCGGGTGTGCTTTCAGAAACGATCCAAACAGCACCTTCAGGGTTTGCGATCGCAGTTCTCGCCCCTTTCAACAACACTACTGCCCCACTTTGCGTTGCTGCTTCCTGTACTGCTTTCACCCTGTCATGTTTGGCATCGGGGACATCAGGAAATAATCGCTCAAATTCGCCAGTATGGGGTGTGAGTACGGTTACGGCAAGACGTTTTTTTAGCGTGGCGATCGCTCCCATTTGTGCCAAGATATTTAAACCATCGGCATCGAGAAGCAAAGGGCGATCGCTTTCTATGACTTCTTCCACAATCGGAGTAGCATCTCGTGTTAAACCGGGGCCACAAGCGATCGCATTAAAGGAACTCAGATCGGTTTTTTCGGGTAATTGTAATTGAGCGATCGCTCCAGTTTCCGTCTCTGGACAACCGATAATTAGCGCTTCTGGCAAGTGTGACACCAAAAGAGATTTTAGCGATTCCGGTACGGCAATCGAAAGCATCCCCACACCACTAGCCCTAGCACCCAAACCAGTTAAAATTGCTCCACCTGCATAGCGCCGCGAACCGCAAATCAACAGTAAATGTCCTTCCTTATATTTGTGGGTGACTGCTGGACGAGGTAGGGGTAAAGTAGCAAGTGCCGTTGCTGATGTAATACGTTTAATCCTGGGTGTATCTTTTAGAACAGCTTCTACATCAGCTAAAGGAATATCGAAATCGATTAACTCAGCTTTGCCGAGATATTCCAGCGCCTGATCTTGGAAGAAAGCTAGTTTCCATAAACCCAAGCAAAAAGTGTGAGTGGCGCGAATCGCAGTTCCTAATACTTCGCCTGTGTCGGTGTGTAAACCTGAAGGTAAATCGATGCTATAAATCGGCACAGGCAATTCATTTAGCTGATTAATTGCAGAGGCAATGGGATCAGTGAGATTTTTTTCTAAACCATACCCAAACAAGCCATCAATCAACAAATCAGAATCTGGCAGTTGCTCAATTGTTTGATAAATTGGAATGCCCAAACTCTGAGCATACTGCAAGTGTTGCGAAGTTAATTCCTTAAGCTTAGAAAAAGGAGAATAAATCCAAACCTCATACCCGCGAAAGTGTAATTCCCGAGCTACTACTAAAGCATCTCCGCCATTATGACCGGGGCCGACAAGAATTCCAACACGAGGATTTAGGGAAGGGGAGATGAGGGAGAAAATTTTACCTTGTCCCTGCGTCCCTTGCGCGTCTCTGTCAGGAGAAGTTCTGTTTGCCGTCAGCCGACGCTCAGACTTATCTCCTTGTCGAAAGTGTGGATATATTTGTTGAATGCGATGGGCAATTAATCCCGCCACCTTTTCCATCAAAGCTACTACAGGCATTCCCTCTGCAAAAATCCGCTCTTCAATATCGCGCATCTGCCCAGCAGTGACTACCACTTGCGAAATTTTTTCTTGCCTGTTGTGCATCAGTCGTGAGTCCTGTTAGCGGATGGCTATGGTTGAGCCAGTGCTGAGTTATGAGTTTCAGTTACCCTGAAACTTTAGCAGATTTCAAAACCCTTCATACAAATAAAAGGTTAATAACATCAGGATAATGGAATTATTTTACACAATTCCACCAAACAAGAGGTTTACTACTTTATTCATTAGCTTAAAATGAGGATGTGCTTACCACCTCGCAACTTCTCACCTTGCTCACTGAGGTTAGCTTTGAGTGAATCGCGATAGTCGATCAATTTCTTAATACAGTCTTGCGTAAAAGCATAGCGTTTTTAATGCGGCCGACGCATTAACAATGCAAGCTGATGCATTAACGATGCAAGCTGACGCATTAACGATGCAAGCTGACGCATTAACGATGCAAGCTGATGCATTAACATTGTATTGGGATGCATTGGCATTGCAAGGGGACGCATTAACAATGCAAGCCGTATTTCGATTTGCTGTTCATATAGGACTCTTATTTTATTTTTGAACAAGACTACTGATATACCTGCTTAATGCTGACGTGGCTGGAATCCTTGTGTTACAACTTGGCAGACCAATTTAATAATGCGTTGGAGTGGGTGAATCAGATTTTGGGAATAATCCTCATAGTGTTTGAAAGCATCATTTTGGTTGGGCTGCACACTATGAGAGCGCGATTTCTAGAAAAAAAGCAGATTTTTGGTTGTTTATGTATTGCATTTTGCTGCATTTTGTGGATTTGTTTGGCATTAATTCCAGCCTACGCAACGTTTACAGAGTCTATTGATACTTTGCGACAACAGCAGCAACAAATGAACCAGCAGCGTCAGAGTGTGGTTAACGATCGCGATCGCTTAACAAATCTCCAACAAGAAGCCCAAAAACACCTGACTGGTTTAGAGCAAAATCTGCAAACTACAGATAACTATATTCAAGAGAGCGAATCACGATTACAACTGGCCACCCAACGCCTTCAGCAGTTAGAAACTGATTTAGCTGTGGCGGAACGTGACTATGAGGAGCGTCAAATAGCAACAGTAGCACGATTGCGTTATCTCCAGCGATCGCCTGCATCTGTTGGATGGGCAGTTTTGCTCCAAAGTCAAAATATCAGCGACTTTCTCAACCGCCGTCATCAGTTGAAGTTAGTGTATCAGGCAGACGAACAAATTTTGGTAAAACTCAACCAACAAGCAAACCTGATCAATAAACAAAAAACGGAAGTAGAACAGCAAAAAAACGAAATTGCCTTGATTCGTGAGCAATTGTTAGCACAAAAATCCGATTATCAAACTCAGGCGCAGTCACAATCAGAATTGATTCAACGCCTCAATAGCGATCGCCTGGCCTTGGAAGCAGCGCAAAACCAGCTAGAGAGGGAATCCAAAAATCTGGAAGTCTTGATTCAACAAAAGGTAGCAGAAGCTAGAGCAACAGAAGAAGCCCAAGCAAAAACCAACAGCCGTACAAGTGTGATCATTCGGGGAACGGGTGTAATGGCATATCCTAGCGATGCTGCTACTAGCAGTCCCTTCGGCTGGCGGATACACCCAATCCTTGGCTATCGTCGCTTTCATGCCGGGTTAGATTTTGCCGCTAGCTATGGTAGTAAAATTCGGGCAGCCGATTCGGGCAGAGTGATTTTTGCTGGGTGGTATGGTGGTTATGGCAGAGCTGTAATTATCGACCACGGCAATGGCATGACTACACTATATGGACATACCAGCGAGTTGTATGTTTCTGAAGGACAAACAGTTGAACGCGGACAAGCGATCGCTGCTGTCGGTTCCACAGGTTTTTCAACTGGGCCCCACCTCCACTTTGAAGTCCGCCTGAATGGTACACCCGTTGACCCAGCTAATTATCTTTAACCCAGACAAGTTTCTCTAGGCTGCAAATTTGATCAAAGACGTGCTATAATATGGAAGATTAAGGGCGCGTAGCTCAGTGGATAGAGCAACAGATTCCGGTTCTGTGGGTCGGGGGTTCAAATCCCTCCGCGCTCGTTACTTGTATATTAACTAATTATTTGTCACTGTTAAGACATTAGTGTCATATTTAACTAATTGATGTCACTGTTAACACATTAGTGTCACATTTATATCCTGCTATATCTTTGATAAGTATGGCAGCATTATCCTTGTGGATATAACTGATAACTGGATTAATTATTCACGAATAGAGTTAGAGGTCAGTCCCTCCGAACAAAGAATCTGTTGCTCTATCCTTTCAACCCACCTAAAAGCTGTCAGCTTGGCATCGAAATTGAGAAACAGTCCCAAAAAGTCAATGCTTTTAAAGTAATGCTAATACTGAGAAAGAACTAATCTACGAACAAGATAGTAGATATTTTTCAACCCACCTCAAGCTGGGAGGGGTGTTGAAACCAAATCAAATACCTTTCGATAGCTTGTGGAGATTCTTTCAACCCACCTCAAGCTGGGAGGGGTGTTGAAACATCCCGTTGCTCCTTCTCGTTGGCAAGTAAAAATCTACTTTCAACCCACCTCCAGCTGGGAAGGGTGTTCAAACTGAGCTTGATACTGTCTATATCATCTATCGCCCAACTTAGGGAGGACGATACTACCAGCTTTATATGTTTGTGCGATCGCTAGAATTTCTTTAGCTATCAATCTGTCTACATTACGAGTAAACAAGCTGCTGAAATCACAGGCTGCACTCTTTGCCAGCTCCAATACTGGCGAGAAAAGGGTGTAGTTATGCCTGTTATCGGTGAAACTGGAATAGGGCGTAGTATTTATTACTCAAAGCCGAATTTGATGGAACTGGCAGCTTTTGTTTTTTTTTTGTCTATGGGGCTAAATTTTGATGTTGCTAATACTACGCTTAAAACATTGAAAGACAAGGAACCAGAATTATTTGAATCTGGGAAAGGTACGCGGTGGATGCTCCAACAAGACAATCACAAGCGATCGCTCGAACTTGTAGAGTTTGAATTAGAACAAGCGATGCTTAACGGCAAGCCGCTTTGCGTCTACGCCCAAATCAAAGCAGGCCAACCTGTAATTCCAGTATGGTTGGATACCATACACGAGCCTATAGCCAGCAAGTTGAAAGATTAGACTTCAGCAATTTGGAAGTGTATTGGAGTGTCTCTCAACATAGAGATATACTGGCAAAGCATTAGTGTCGCAATCTCAGCATTTACTATGGGCAAACTCACGCTGCCGCAACTAGAACGTCATCTTTTTTCTGCTGCTGATATTCTGCGGGGAAAGATGGACGCTTCGGACTTCAAAGAATACATCTTCGGGATGCTTTTTTTAAAACGCGCCTCGGATGTATTTGAGCCGCAGTATGAGCAGATTTTGCAGCAGAATTTGCAAAGGGGACGGACACAAGAAGAAGCAAACATGAGGGCAGAAAGCCCCATCAGTTACCAAGAAACTTTTTTTGTACCAGAAAAAGCGCGGTGGGCATATATTCGTGATCAGCTACATAAAAACGTCGGACAAGGGCTAAATGATGCTTTAACGGCATTTGAGGAAAGTAACGAAGCGCTGACAGGTGTATTAAAACATATTGATTTTAATCGTCAAGCTGGTAAAAATCGGATTCCTGATGTCAAGTTGCGCGAACTGATTAAACACTTCAATAAATATCGTTTGCGAAATGAGGATTTTGTATTTCCTGATTTGCTGGGTGCTGCTTACGAGTACCTGATTAAAGAGTTTGCAGATTCAGCCGGGAAAAAAGGGGGCGAGTTTTATACGCCGCGTGAAGTCGTGCAACTGATGGTGCGACTGCTAAAACCCCAAACCGGAATGTCAGTTTATGATCCCTGTTGTGGTTCTGGGGGAATGTTAATTCAGTCCAAGCAATATGTAGAAGAATGCGGTCGTGATGCTAGAAATTTAGCACTATACGGTCAAGATAATAACGGCGGGGTATGGGCAATTTGCAAAATTAATATGCTGCTGCACGGCATTCGAGATGCAGATATACATAATGACGATACTCTGTTTAATCCCTTGCATATTGCTGACGGTGAACTAATCCGCTTTGACAGAGTAATCAGTAATCCGCCTTTTTCTCAAAACTATAGCCGAGAGGGAATGCAATTTTCTGGACGCTTTACGCATGGTTATTGTCCTGAGACGGGTAAAAAAGCAGATTTGATGTTTGCCCAGCACATGTTGGCTGTTCTCAAAACTGATGGGATGATGGCGACGGTAATGCCGCATGGGGTGCTGTTTCGCGGTGGAGAAGAAAAGAAAATTCGGGAGAGTTTTATTAAACACGATCAATTAGAAGCGGTGATTGGCTTACCACCCAATTTGTTTTATGGCACAGGTATCCCCGCCTGTATTTTGGTGATGTGTCCACAAGGGGCGAAACCTCTTGAACGCCAGGGAAAAGTTTTGTTTATTAATGCTGATGCTGAATATTATGCAGGTCGCGCTCAAAATTATTTGCGTCCTGAACATATTGAAAAGATTTCCTGGGTGTTTGAAAATTTTCTGTCTTTACCTGGATATTCCACAGTAGTAACTAAAGAAGAATTAAGAGATAACGATTACAACTGCAATATCCGTCGCTATGCTGACAACGCGCCACCGCCAGAACCGCACGATGTACGGGCGCATTTGTTGGGGGGAATTCCTAAAGTAGAGGTAGAGGCTAAATCTTCGCTATTAGCAGCGCATGGGTTTGATGCAACTAGGATTTTTGTGGAGCGCAATTAATTATGACTGTAACCTTACAATTACCTCCTAATCTGCAATTTACTGATGAGGAATTTGCACAAATTGTAGCCGTGAATAAAGAATTACGACTAGAGTTAACTGCTGAAGGGGAATTAATTATCATGTCACCTACTGGGGGAGAAACAGGAAACCGTAATTTTGAACTGTATCTTGATTTAGGAGTTTGGAACAGACAAAATAAGCTCGGAAAAGCTTTTGATTCTTCTACTGGGTTTAAACTGCCAAATGGTGCAACTCGTTCACCTGATGCTTCTTGGGTAAGGATAGAAAGATGGGATGCTCTTACTCCAGAACAAAGAAAGAAATTTATCCCTTTGTGTCCTGATTTTGCAGTGGAATTAGTTTCTGAAACTGATGATGTGGAAGATACTAAAGCCAAAATGGCGGAATACTTAGCAAATGGCTTACAACTGGGTTGGTTAATTAATCCTAAAGTTCAACAAGTAATCATTTATCGCCCAAATCTTGCACCGGAAGTTTTACAATCTCCCACAAGTTTATCGGGTGAAGATGTTCTCCCTGGTTTTGTTTTAAATTTACAGCAGATTTTTGCATAGATGACTGATTATTTTGATTTTATTTCTCCAATCACTGAACGTTCTCAAATTAAAAGTTTTATCGAAGCTGATGCTGGTGTGCAGCATCAAGAAGGCAAACTTTATAATGTGTTTGCTGCTTGGTGGCAAATACACTCTACTAGTTTGGGTGACTTGCCTAAAACTAAAAAGGTGATGGAACTCCGCGCTGAGTTTTTTAGTTCTTTTGTGGATAGCTTGGAACCTGTGGGATTACTTGACCGCTTTAAAGTGGCGGGTGTGGTTGCTAGTTGGTGGAATGAACAGAGGTATGAACTGAGAACTTTATCAGAGTCAGATTTTGGTGGTTTAGTTGATAGTTGGGTAGATACGATTAAAGATGCTTTAGAACAAGATGATGACGAGAAGAAAAAGCAGGCAAAATTTGACCCTCTAAATCATAAATTGGTTGGGCGGTTGATGCCGGATTATTTACAAGACATTGCTGAAGCTGAGGCGAAGATTGCAGAATTAGAACAGCAAAAGTCAGCTTTTGAGCAGGGAGAAGAAGCTGAGGCGGATATTGAAGAAGGTGAAGAATCAGAAGCAGTTAATATTGTTAAGGATTTAGAGACAAAGCTGAAGTATTTAAGAAATTTGATTAAAGAGCCGAAGAAGGAATTCAAGATTTTAAAGAAGACACCTTTATTTAATAAGGATAAAATTGCTGAACATGAGGCTTTTATTGAAGAGAATGAAGCGGAAATTGCCAAAATAGAAGCCCAACTAGAACCCTATAAGGAAATTGTTAAGCAGTTGAAGGAAGGAAAGGCACAATTAAAGACATTAAAGAATGAATTGGTGAAGCGTTTGTCAGCCGCGCGGGCTGCGTTGACTGATGAAGATTGTCAGGAGTTAGTCTTAGCGATTTTCAAAGATGGGTTAATTGCTGAATTGGAGCGATATGTTACCGCGCATCGTCAGCAGGTGATTGCGGCGGTAGAGAATTGGTGGGATAAGTATCGGGTGACGTTGCAGGATATTGAGACGGAACGGGATGCAGCAGCGAAGAAGTTGAATGAGTTTTTGCAGGGTTTGGGGTATGCGTGAGGTTTTCGAAAAAACGGAGGAGTTTAAGGATTCGCCTGTTGGGAGGATTCCGAAGGATTGGGAAGTTTCTTCACTTGCAGGTATCACTCAATATATAACCTATGGATTTACCAATCCAATGCCAACTACTAAAGATGGCCCCTGGATGATAACAGCTTTAGATATAGCTAATGGGATTATTCACTATCAACAGGCTCGGCATACATCAGAAAAAGCTTACAAAAATGGCCTTACGCAGAAGAGTAAACCCCAAATAGGCGACATTTTAATAACCAAGGATGGGACGCTAGGCAGGATTGCTGTTGTTGACCGAACAGATATATGTATAAATCAATCAGTTGCCTGCTTACGACCATTACCTGATACAGATATCAAATTTCTAGTTCATTACTTAAGTTCTGGTCAAGGACAAGACCAAATGCTGGCGGATGCTGGAGGGTCAACAATTAAGCACCTCTACATCACCAAAATAGCGAAGATGGAAGTGCCTGTTCCACCAACTGAAGAAAGAAGAAAAATTGTAAAAATTTTGGATACGGTGGATGATGCGATCGCACGCACATCTTCCCTTATTATAAAACTTAAACAAACTAAAGCCGGACTACTGCAAGACTTGCTCACACGCGGGTTAGATGACGATGGCAAATTGAGAGATCCACAGGCGCATCCTGAACAGTTCAAAGATTCGCTACTGGGACGAATTCCGAAGGATTGGGAAATTAGATTACTCTCAACAGTTGCAGAAGTTAACTCTGGTGTAACTTTAGGTAGAAATATTAGCGGTGTTGGAACTATTGAATTACCTTATCTTCGAGTTGCAAATGTACAAGATGGATACTTAGAACTTACCGATATAAAAACAATCCGTGTTTATAAAGAAGAAGTTACTAGATTTTTATTACAACCAGGAGATGTATTGATGAATGAAGGCGGAGACTACGACAAGCTTGGTCGTGGAACTGTTTGGAATGGGCAAATTGTACCATGCCTTCATCAAAATCATGTTTTTAGAGTTCGCCCAAACGGAGATTATTTAATTTCAGAATTTTTAGCTTTAATATCTGGCTCTACTTACGGAAAAAGATTTTTTATTCTAAGTTCAAAACAATCAACTAATTTAGCATCAATCAACTCTACTCAGTTAAAATCATTTCCAATTCCATGCCCAACAATATTAGAACAGCAAAGAATTCTGAGCGTGTTTAAACTTAACGAAACTCGCATCCGCGCAGAAGAAGCTTACCTTAACAAGCTCAAACTCCAAAAACAAGGACTGATGCAAGACTTATTAACTGGCAAAGTGCGCGTAAAAAATCTCTAGATATCAACTTTTATTAGTAACCTTATAACTAGCAATTACCTTCCGTTGAGGTTCTAAACTTTTATCTCGATTTTGAAACTCATCTAACAACCGATAGAAACTATTAAAACCCTCTTGTTCACTCCCACAGTGGAGCATAATAATCTTTGCCCAAGAGTTAGAAGTTGAGACATGATATTTTTTCTGCACCCAAGGTTGAAACTCTTGATAAAAATCCATTTCTTCCTCAGTTGCTTTAACTTCTAATTCCCTTAAAGCAGTTTTAAAACCAACTAAAAAATGAAACAGATCGCTAACAGAAGCACGCCCGATATACATTCCTGGCTTAGACTTAATTTTTTGCAATATTTCAAATAATTTGCTCATCTTAATTTTTTTCTCCCAGCTACTAATATTTCAATTCTAAAGCTCATCTAAATAGTCAATCAGAAAATATCTACCAGGACATTGAAAATCATTTAGCCAATTCTCTTTAGTCAATGCCTCTGTAGAGAGATTATCAAATATTCTTCTTTTTACCTCTACTCCGTGTTGAAGGTCATGAAACTCAACAAAGTCCTGAAATGTTGGGTTACGTTCCTCAAGCCAATCTACCCCGGAGGGGGAAAAATTCAAAGTCTCTCTCCTTTTAGGCTACGGTGTACACACAAATATGACCAGCATAGGTTTCAATTCTAGTTGTTTCGTAGGGTGCGTTATGGAGACGCCGAAATAACAAATGCGTACGCCGAAATAACAAATGCGAACGCCAAAATAACAAATGAGTTCGCCGAAATAACAAATGCGAACGCCGAAATAACAAATGC
>NZ_CAXTNP010000219.1:0-13815 GCF_964245575.1 uncultured Nostoc sp.
CCCCAGTCCCCAGTCCCCAATCTCCACAAGACGCTTTGCTCCCGCTTGCTTCCCTGTAAGGGTACAATTTTGAAGAATTATTTTGACTTTTAAATTTACAAAATGTCCCGTTCTGGATACACACTTCCCGTCTTTGCGTGCGCTGCTGCTGTTGCAGCAATACATTGGTTACGCGATCGCCAACCCCTAACTTTAGCATCTATAGATTTGATTGAACCCGCTCAAATTGCAGAAATACCAATTGAACAGGTGGCAGGATTATCTGATAATACAGCTTTAGCAATCACCCGCAGTGATCCTGGTGATAATCTCGATTTGACTAAAGATACACCGATTTGGGCATTGGTGGAATGGCGAGAACAGGGTGATGATGCTGTAATTATTAAAGGTGGGGAAGGGATTGGTAGGCAATTAAATGCTGATGACAAGCCGGCTATTTATGCTTATGCTCAAAAGCTGTTGCAAGAGAATTTGCAACGGATGCTAGCACCGGGAGAAAAAATCACGGTGACGATTATTCTACCCGAAGGGCGATCGCTTGCTGTTCGGACTTCAAATTCTGCTTTTGGTGTGGTTGAAGGACTTTCCCTTTTAGGCACAACAGGCATTTCTCAACCCTTAAGTACACCCGATCAGCTTGCAGTTTTTCGGGCAGAATTACAAAATAAAGCCAGTCGTTTTGAAAGTTTAGTATTCTGTATCGGTGAAAATGGCCTAGATTTGGCGCGTAAACTAGGGATTAATCCTGAGCAATTGGTCAAAACTGCTAACTGGCTTGGCCCAATGTTAGTAGAAGCTGATGTGCTAGGCGTGAAAGAAATCTTATTATTTGGCTATCACGGTAAGCTGATGAAACTGGCTGGCGGGATTTTTCACACCCATCACTACTTGGCTGATGGACGGCGGGAAATTTTGGCAGCCCACTGTGCGATCGCAGGTTTAAAATCACCAGATATCCAAGCTGTGTTTAACAGTGCAACCGCCGAAGCCGCATTAACATATCTAAAATCCCTAGATGCTGCAACTGGTAGTGACTGGGTAAATCAAGTTTACAGTGCGATCGCCAAAACTATCGATGTTCGTTCTCAAGAATACATCCAAAGCCATAGCGAAAACGGCACAGGAAGTACAATCTGTGGCTCTATCCTCTTTGATCGCGATCGCAAAATTATCGTGAAGAGTAAAACTGCTGGTCTGTTGATGGGAAAATTATGTTAATTTATTATGAATAATCGTAAACAATTCAAATAAATAATCTTCTAAGTTACCACTCTAGGGTAAGTTTATCGTTTTAATACCCTCTCCGACTCACGGACTAGACAAACGCACATAACCTCGCGTTTGTAAAGGCTCTCTATACCATTATCAGCCTACCCAGGCTGAATAATAGCATCACCATAGACCACAAAGCATCTATCCTTAACAGACATAACACTCCCGTCATGAACACAGCGGTGATACCAACAGAACAAGCGCCCCAAACATTAGAAAATTTTGGGAGACTTGATCGCCAATTAATTGTAATTCTGGACTTCGGCTCTCAATATTCTGAGTTGATTGCCCGTCGCATCCGCGAGACTCAAGTATACTCTGAAGTTTTGTCTTATCGCACTACTTCTGCACATTTGCGCCAACTCAATCCTAAAGGAATCATCCTCTCCGGTGGCCCGAGTTCGGTTTATGGTGATAACGCTCCCCATTGTGACCCAGAAATCTGGAATTTGGGAATACCCGTCTTGGGTGTTTGCTATGGGATGCAGCTAATGGTGAACCAACTCGGTGGGGAAGTGGCAAAGGCTGACCGAGGTGAGTACGGCAAAGCCTCATTATATATTGATGATCCCACAGATTTGCTCACTAATGTTGAAGATGGCACTACGATGTGGATGAGTCATGGAGACTCAGTTACCCAAATGCCATCAGGGTTTGAATTGCTGGCACATACAGAAAATACTCCCTGTGCTGCGATCGCTGACCACGAAAAGAAACTTTACGGCGTTCAGTTCCATCCAGAGGTGGTGCATTCAGTTGGCGGTATAGCATTAATCCGTAATTTTGTCTATCACATCTGCGATTGCGAACCCACTTGGACAACAGCAGCTTTTGTTGAAGAGGCAATTCGGGAAATTCGCGCCAGAGTTGGTGACAAGCGGGTGCTGTTGGCGTTGTCTGGTGGGGTGGATTCTTCTACTCTGGCCTTTTTGCTGTATAAAGCCATTAGTGACCAACTGACTTGCGTATTTATCGATCAAGGCTTTATGCGAAAGTATGAGCCAGAACGATTGGTAAAGCTGTTCCAAGAGCAGTTTCACATTCCTGTAGAGTATGTAAATGCTCGCGATCGCTTTTTAGCTAAAGTTGCTGGGATCACAGATCCTGAAGAAAAACGCCGCCGCATCGGACACGAATTTATCAATGTATTTGAGGAAACATCCAAGCGCCTTGGTCACTTTGACTATCTGGCTCAAGGGACTCTTTATCCAGATGTGATCGAATCTGCTGATACCAACGTTGATCCCCAAACTGGTGAACGGGTAGCAGTGAAAATTAAGAGTCATCACAATGTTGGCGGTTTACCCAAAGACCTAAGATTTAAATTGGTGGAACCACTGCGGAAACTATTTAAAGATGAAGTCCGCAAAGTTGGGCGTTCCATTGGTTTACCAGAAGAAATTGTCCAACGGCAACCTTTTCCTGGGCCTGGTTTGGCAATTCGCATTTTGGGGGAAGTCACATCTGAGCGGTTAAATATTTTGCGCGATGCAGATTTGATTGTCCGGCAAGAAATTAACCAACGCGGTATGTATCATGATTTCTGGCAAGCATTTGCTGTATTGCTTCCAATTCGTAGTGTTGGCGTTATGGGGGATCAACGTACTTACGCTTACCCGATTGTTTTGCGGATTGTGACCAGTGAAGATGGCATGACTGCTGATTGGGCAAGAGTCCCTTACGATGTACTAGAAGTGATTTCCACTCGGATTGTGAATGAGGTGAAAGGGGTGAATCGGGTGGTTTATGACATCACCTCTAAGCCGCCTGGAACCATTGAATGGGAGTAACCAAGTTTTGAGTTGATTTAGCTCAGAAGCTCATCACCGAATTTGAGATTTTAAATTTTGGATAATGGAATTGAAAGATTCAAAATTCCAAATTTAAAAAAGTCTGTTCGCGCAGCGTCTGCACCAAGAGCAAGCAAAGGTTTACTTCTGACCGGAGGCGAACGCCAGTTGCTTCACTTAAGGGTTACCCCAGAAACTCTAGACGCTGCGTTTAGCTGGCTTTTGAGTGGGGGTAAGCGGACTCCAAGGGTGCGCTGCCTCCGCAACCCTTGGAGACGATCCTGCGTCGCTAACGCAGACGGTTCGTGCATTCAGCAGAAGGGATTTATCCCTTCTGCTGAATGCCTTTCTGAGTTAATTTTAAACACCAACATAATTTTATCCCGTCAATAATTATAAATGTCAGCGAATAATTAACCATCAATTCGATGGTGGCTGGACGAATTGAGTTATTGTCTAGGAAAATAGACGTGATCGCAGTAAAATTACCAATGATGTGGTCACTAAGAAAAAAACAAACATCTCATTAGAAATAACTATCATTTGATCAACGTTAATGGAGATGTTATGGAACCTGCTCTGCCCCTTGCTGGCTTAAACATCCTCGTAGTTGATGATGATGACGATAGCCGCTTTTACATTACTACCGTGTTGGAAGCTGATGGAGCCACCGTCATGGCAGTTGCATCGGCAGAGGTAGCATTGAAAGTATTACCTGAGTTGCAACCAGAAATTTTGATTTGTGATATTGCTATGCCTGGTGAAGATGGCTACACTCTCATCCGCAAGATCCGGGCGCTGAAGTCTGATATTTGGGAAAAACTCCCCGCTATAGCTTTAACTGCCTATGGCGATAGCGAGTATCGTAGCCGTGCCTTGGAAGCGGGCTTTCAGACTCATGTGCCGAAACCGGTTGATCCAGGAGAACTAGTTGCGATCGTCGCTAATTTAGTTGCTTCTTATAAGAGTTAATGAAAAGATGCAGTGATTTGTCGGTGTCATTTGTTATTTCTTTAATCTCCCTCATCTCCCCTCATATTCTTCATCTAAAAGTAAACTGGTTGTTTGACACTATGCGATCGCTCTCGATTAAACTGGAAAAGTCAAGTCGCTTCTCTAGATTAAAAATTAAAAATTATTAATTAAAAATTGCAAGACGCTCCAGGATGAGCTAACGCAACTCTTGGAGACGCACTCGCGTTCGCTATCATTGTGGGCTGCTGTATCCACCACTGATTGTAGACCACTGAAATCTTTGATTCATTGTGGGCTGCTGTACCCAAAATTAATTAATTAAAAATTATTCTTTTTCTAAATTTTTAATTCAAAAAAGGTCAATAGCCAGGAATTTAGCACCATTGCATTTGTTCATTTTGAGCAAAGCCGGAGACGTTTCAGTTAGCTGCAAAAAAGTCTGAGTTAAGGCTTCCTTATAGTCTGAAAAAAGGCCTGATTTTAAATTGCTTAGATTACTTCGCTCCAGTTTCAAAGCTAATTTGCTCAGACTTATAGGCTGGTGGCTCAATGTGAATTAAAATCCTGACTGGACGGAACCGTTCTTCTAATCGGCTTTCTACTTCTTCGGTGATGTGGTGAGCAGTTTCTACGTCTGGTGCATCTACTATTAAATGCATTTCGATGAAGACTTGACGACCAAGAACACCGCGAGAAGCAATA
This sequence comes from uncultured Nostoc sp., assembly GCF_964245575.1. Taxonomy (GTDB): domain Bacteria; phylum Cyanobacteriota; class Cyanobacteriia; order Cyanobacteriales; family Nostocaceae; genus Nostoc. The sequence goes on from NZ_CAXTNP010000219.1 coordinate 4,740, forward strand.
TCATGACAGTTAATTACACCTGGAACAGAAGTAGTGATCGCATGAATTGCTTCTGGTGCGATCGCCATTTGATCCACTAGCCAAGGCAAATTCTCTTTTAAAACTGACCAGCCACTCCAAAATACCAACAAGGCGACAGGAAAAGCTAACACCAAATCCATCCATTGATAACCTAGCCAAACTCCGATCAAGCCGCCAATTACAGAGATTGTCACCCAAATATCGCTCATGGTATGTGTCGCGTCAGCTATGAGAATTGAGCTACCTACCCGCCTACCCACACTACGTTCATAAAACGCCACAAAAATATTCACACCCAGCACAATTAGTAATAACCACAACTCAGGTGGCGATATTCTCACAGGTTCACCACCACCTTTGAGAATTCGCTCGATTGCTCCTTGCAGAATTTCAAAACAGGCTATTCCTAAAAATGAGGCAATTCCTAAAGCTCCCACAGCTTCAAACTTGCTGTGTCCGTAGGGATGCTCGCGATCGGGTTGTGGAGAAGAAAATTTACTTGCAATTAATCCTAAAACGTTGTTGGCGCTATCTGTCACACTATGCAAGGCATCAGCTAGCAAACTCAAAGAACCTGTCCAGTAGCCCACAAGTGCTTTCAATCCCATTACAAACAGGTTGAGCAGTAGGGTAATAATTAAAACCTTTCGCACTTCGGCGCGGTTATCGTAAATCATAGATAATTTATCACATCAATTTCTATGACTTCTAATGTAAAACTTAAAACATAAATAGACACTAATCAAATGTATCAAAGTCTTACGCAGTAAAAATTAAGTCTCTCTATAGGCTCTATGTTTTATACTATTTTGTTGATATTATTTATAAGTAATAACAGCTACAAGCTTTATATGTATTAATAATACCTCTACAGATAACAGCAGATTTTTAGCATTAATTCCAAAAATATTTTAATTAATTTTGTTATTCATACATCCAGTAAGGTCAGACCAAATTGCATTCAAAGAGATGATGACGGCCATCAGTAAGCTGTACTCACTCAGGAAAATTGATGAGTCTAATGAGTTTAATTTACTACCTTTAACCAACAGCGAAGAAGTGTCGAATCCCAATTCTTTTCTATATCCCCTGCTCCCTGCTCCCTTGCCTCTTGTTCAATCCCCCCGTTTCTCTCAAGAGTCACTCAGCATTCCTGCCCTTCGCTAAAAAGCAATTAACAAGCCAGAAGGATGGGTGAACATTTGATACTCTTACGAGTTTGAGTAAGAACTTGAGCAATATAATTCCAATGGTCAATTTTCTTCAGACGACAAGTTTCAATCACGAATACTATGAGTACCAAAAAACTTACAGATAAGGTGGCATTGGTAACAGCGACATTATGCCTATTGCTGGCGGCTCCGTCTACGCTTTGACCAAGGGTGCGATCCGATCGCTAGCTTCACGCGCGGTCTTGCCCGCGATCTCGGCCCTCGTGGCATCACGGTGAACAATATCCAACCCGGCCCTATTGACACCGACATGAACCCGGCGGACGCTACTTTTGCCGACAGGATGAAAAGCATCACCGCCCTCCAGCGTTACGGACGAAGCGAAGAAGTCGCCGACATGGTTTCCTATCTCGCCAGTGCAGAAGCGGGTTTCGTCACTGGTGCGAACCTGAAAATTGATGGCGGCTTCGCAGCCTGATTCCGCAACCACAGCAAAACCAACAAAAGTCCGATTATGCAAATCTGTCTGACGACGATGCCAGTGCCAAGGTTGGGGCGCATCCTCGAAAAATTGGGCTTCGCCGCCGTCGATCTCGGCGGCTTAGTCTCTTCTTCCGGTAATATTAGTACTTATCAAGAAGTTTTAATAAAAAAGATATGTCTTCAATTCCTCTAACATTGAACCTAATTGAAGGTTCTGTCACCTTCAGTTTTTCACCCCAAGCAGCAGGAGAATTAAAAGCAGCAACAGATCAATTGATGGAGCGCCTGAAAGCTGTGGCCGCTAAACCCACTCCTGGCGGTGGTAAAGTAACTCCCCAGCCTCCCCTGGAATATCGTTACACGGGTGAAGTATTTTTAGAAATTTTCTGTAATCCTAATATCTGGCCAACACCCTTCGCAGCCAAAGTTTTGCTGACTGTCCGCAACGTCAACATCCGCTTGACTACTGAAGCTGAACTTACCCGTATAATTGAAGACATTAATAATTACTTAGAGCAAGTAGGATAATAGTTCTGTAATTTTTCTGTGCTTTTCGAGATTTAAAAAAAATACCATACAAATTTTGGATTTAGCAAAAATTCAGCCAGTTGCTTGCGGAGGTTCTCTCTGTTGTCGTAATTGGTGTAGGTTAGCCCAACTTAGCAAACTTTTCAATACTATTTTTGGCTTTGAACAGCAAGTAGACTATCGCTTACTTTAGGGAAGCGATGCAATAAATTGCGAGTCAAAACTGAAATTCCTAGATTTACCTATTAAATAAATCTAGGAACCTCACAGAATTTACCTACTAGACTCAAGCTGTAGCACCAGATATACACAAGAAATTGTTCTGATGCCAACTTTTAACTTGAAAAGTTGTATAAATTCAGACTCCAATGCTTCTAGGTTAGTGAAAAATGCAAGATTCTATATGGGGCAATGCTCATCAAAAACCAGAGATTATCCCTTAGATTGGGCGTCGAATCGTTGATGGTGACATCCACACATCGAAAATGAACCCCCAATCCAAAATTTGAAATCAAACATTGATTAGTCGTTGTCCCACTGTTCACGACCAATTAGGTCACCAATGCGATCGCGTAACAAAAAGTCACATTTCTCTAATTCACATTCAACGCAAACCCATTCTCTCGCTGGAATGTATTGGCAGAGGGTATATATTGGCTGTTGTCGGCTAATCATTCCCTTTTGCACCAGTCGGCGTGCTTCGTCTTGAATCAGATCGAGAGAGTAGTAATTGATAGAACGCACCGTATTCACACTCATGTTTTTTACTCACAAATTAACACTTACGATAGTGTTCCTGTTAAAAATTAGGAACAAACATTACAGAAATTAGACTTGTGGCTAGGATTTTGTAGTTTGCTATACGGAACTATTTTTATTTTGACGCTACATCTCCGGAAATTATCTCAAGATATGTTAAGAAAGTCAACAAATCCTGACATTTCTGGAAAATCCGCTTTACAAAAAAAATTCTGAGTAGTTAACTTAACCTGCTATGTCGGCTGGATAGTTTTTATGCAACAAGTCTGAAAGTCTTGCCATTACTGTATTTAGGCAAGATTTGGCGGTTGTCCAGAGGTTCAGGGCGCGACGCCGCAGGCATCACTTACATATCAAATAATCACCTTAAAGCCGGATTTAGAACTGCTGGTATTTATCTAAGGGTAAACAACACAAGAATATTTGTCAGATACTATGGTATAAAGTGTTGCAAAACATAACGGCTAAAGTACACTACGAAGGCTTTTACCCCAGCATCTGTTAACAATTTCTTAAATATAACCGTAATATTTTGGTTAATTTGAACACTAGTGTTACACAGTTTTCTTTGGATAAACATCTTTAAGAAGGGTGGAGTAGAGGACTTCCAATTGAAGGAGGCAGGGCGCAGGGGAGGCAAGGGAGTTATTGTTCAGTAATTCTTCTCTCAAGAACAGCTTCTCCTCTTTCCTTGCTTCAAGAACCTGCCTCAACCAAGAAATTCCTTAACCGAACGGTATTGGGGGTAGAGGCAAAGAGGAATAGTAGAGTAGGGACGGAAGCCAAGGCAAGCAAAAAACGTATATATGCAACTACCGATCCCTGAAATAGATTATGGTCATATTAAAACAGACGCGATTTAGTCACGTCTGTAAATTGTTTGGCGGATTTGCTGAGATTAATTGTTCTGAAGTTACATTGTTATTTCAGTTACTTATTCATCAGATGATTCATCATCTTGATCAGTGCTGTCTTCTTCTGCTACCAGATTTTCTGGGGGACGCTGATAGTTAAGTTGGTTTAGTAGTGCCAGTACCTTATTGCCGCGTTCTATGGAGCGATCTTCGAGAAACAGCACCTCTGGTGTACGTCGTAGCCGTACCCGCGCCCCAAGTTCACTGCGGACGTAACCTGTGGCCGACTTTAAGCCTGCCATTGTTTCTGCTTTAGCTTCATCTGTACCATAGATACTGACATAGATTTTGGCGTGTTGGAGATCGCCGGAAACATCAACATCAGTAACACTTACCATTCCTGTACCCACACGGTCATCCTTGATGCCGTTGAGCAGCATTTGGCTAACTTCCCGTTTGATCAATTCAGCAACGCGGGAAACCCGGCGATTTGTAGCCATAATAATTTCGCCTCCTCACAGAGGTTGTACAACAAAAATAGATCCAAGTTGGCTAGACAGTACTTAGCAGGAGCAACGCTAAGAACAAGCGTCTGTGGGGCACAGCCCCGATATAGGGCTAGTCTAGATTGTACTCAAGCCCAGCATTGCCCGTAGGGTGAGAGTAAGGAAGACTAGGCTGCTCACAAACAAACCCAAGATAGCAATCAAGGTGACTGGGCGCTTCAACAATGGCACTAACGGCGCAAAGGTGTTCAGAAACAAGCCTAAGACGATAGTAATTAAGTACCGGGGGTAGCGAAAGACGTTATCCCAAAATCCGTCAAACATCTGAATGTAAACTGCCTTGTTATATACTTACGTTTGTTTTGATATGCTTTATCTACTCAATTGTAATCTATGCGGCTGGAAAATTAGCAGTTAATATAAAATATGCTCCGTCGGTTATATTGGCTTTATTTAGTCACGATTATTTTCAGTTAAATTGGAAGTTAATGGTAATTCAAATCCCCAAGGAAACTAGCCCGCGTCCATTTTTGAAGTGGGCAGGGGGTAAAAGTAGGTTGATACAGCAATATATTCCTTATTTTCCCAAAAGTTATAAAAATTACTATGAGCCATTCTTGGGTGGTGGTGCAGTTTTTTTCTATCTCCAACCTAGTGCAGCATTTTTAACTGATATTAATGCCGAATTAATTAACACTTATTGTTGTGTTAGAGATCATGTCGAGGAATTAATTTCTATATTGAAAGAGCATAAAATTCGACATGGTAAAGATTATTACTATAGTGTCAGAAATAACTCTGCTGGTACTGATATACAAAAGGCTGCTCGTCTAATTTATCTTAATAAGACTTGTTTTAATGGTCTTTATCGAGTTAATTCACAGGGTAAATTCAATGTGCCATTAGGCAGATATGACAATCCCAATATTTGTTCTGAGGTTTTATTAAAAGCAGCCTCAGAAGCACTTTCTACATCTAAAATTAAACAAACAGATTTTGCTAATGTACTAAATTATGCCACGAGCAGTGATGACTTTGTATTTTTTGACCCACCATACTATCCTGTAAGTGAGACTAGCTATTTTACAGCTTACAGTAGCTATCCCTTTGCTGAAGATCAGCAAGTTCAACTCAAAGATGTCTTTGAAAAATTAGCTGAACGGGGAGTTAAAGTTATGCTATCTAATTCAGATTGTGAATTTATTCGCAACCTTTACAGCAGTTTCAATATCCATACTATATCAGCATCTAGAGCAATTAATTCCAACGCTCAAAAGCGCGGAAAAATTACAGAATTACTAGTAACTTCATATTAAAGATTATTGTTAGACCAGGCAATGAATGAACTTAAATTATGAACAGAGAGGAGATTTTGATTGAAACCAACTTGTTTACCTAACCACGATACAGCTTGCGGTTTCATACCTCCACCGTCAATTAATACAACTGCTTGTGCAGGATAGCAATTTTGAATATTCAAGTTAAGATAAGGAAGTTTTTCATCAACTGACCCGCTAGTTTGCTGCCATTTACATTCAATAATCAGCCCGGATGAAATGGATGCAGCACCAATAATGTAAAAGTCTACATATATATAGCTCCCATAAATTCCTGCTCCGATATAAACCTGCCTTGCATATCGTTTTGGTATAGTATTCGAGCTTAAAAGACATCCAAGGCGCTGTTTTTTTGGTAAATCAAAGCCCACTTGGACATATCCATGACCCAGTAAAGTCCCTTCTACAGCTTTTTCCAAAACATTGCCAGAAGTAACTGCTCTTGCACCTTGAGTCATCTTTATCCTGATTATCTTCAAAAGGTTTCCTAATTTTAGGATTCCCTGGAAGCAACAGTAAATGCTAGGTTATATAAATTTTTGATTTTGGATACACAAAGCTAAATTCATTAGGTATAAAGAAGGAAAAGTTTGGTATTTTTGTACTAACCAAATACAAATGTATTAATAATTTGGATAAGGAACGAGTTACTAATTCAGATAATAGTTAAAATATAATGGATTTTTCTTTAGTCTCAAAGACCAACTATTGCAAGCGACTCCGCCATTTTTCTGGGTCTTGGGAACAGTGGAAAACAGCGTAGAGAATAATCTCCTGTTCATTAAACTCGTAAAAAACGACGTAGGGAAAACGCCTAATTGTAGCGCGGCGATAAGTTTCATGAATAATCTGGTATGTGCTGGGGTGACGCTAAATTAAATTCAGGCAGGCATCTGGGAGTGCTGCTGGTGTAGCGGCAATCTCATTCCATAAATCTTTTACCAGTTGAACTTTTTCCGCTCTCGAAAGACTAGAGAGTTCGGTAAATACTGGGTTCATGGTTTTCTCTGATTTTATTCACCTTCATTCTTACACCCTGAAACCGCCATATCTATAACAACATTTCAAATAACTAGAATTGAGCTTGGATAAATTTTAGTTATTTCGTTTTGACTTCAACCTGTTTGTGCCTCAGTATGACCGTTGCGGATAGACCATGCTAGTTCTAAAAGTTGAGTCCAGCGCTTTTGTAGCTGTTTGGGGGTGCATTTGATGGCTTTAGCGATCGCCTGATCGTTTTGTCGTGCAGTTTTTAACTGTAATATTTGCTGTTGCTGTTCTGTTAGTTGATTTAAAAAGATTTCCCACTGCTGGGAAGATAAACCCAATTTTTGCTCTAAACCCGCACCTAACCATTGATGTACCAATTGCCAATGGTGTTGTTTGGCAAACTTTTCTACGTGGTATTTAAACCGTTGTTGGAGATAATCGCGCTGACGGCTGGTTAAACCGAGAATTTGGTCAATTTCTGGGGCTGAAAGGTCTTGAAGTTTCAAGCTGAGGTAGTTCATACAGTCAGATTGTCCTTGAGAATCCAGGTATTTCATCAATTCAGTGATGACGCGATCACGTTCTGACTCTTCGGATGGATCGAAATTAGTTTGGGTGATCATCTGCGATCGCAGCTGTTGCACCGCCGAGTTACGCTGGTAAGATTCTGCTTCTTCACCCTTAGCAGACTCTACCGCCATTTCAATATCTACGGTAGTTTCTTGCGGCTGACGACGAGCAAAGCCTTGGGCCCGCAAGATAATCAATTGCTGATTTGCACCACCAGGTAAATTAATCCGGCGTTTGGCATACTGCTCTGTAAACGCCATATATTCAGCTAATTGCAGCTGAGTACGCGGCGTGTGATCATTAGGTAGTTCGTTTTCTCTGCGGAAAGCTTTGATAGCTTCGATATAAAATGCTTGTAAAAAATCTTCAATCAGGCTGTAACGAGCCTCAAAACCCAACTCAGAGCCGGATATAGTTACATGACGGTAAACCATAGCACCCAAATTGCTATGTAATTCCACGCGTCCTTGTTTTGAGCCTAGTTGGTAGTAACGTAAGCACTTGTGCATCCGATGCCTTCCCAAGGTAATCTGCCAGGATTTGATTTCCCCAGATGTTTGGATACGGGAGCTTTTATCGCAAATGCGTTCTACTTCTATAGTTATGCGCTTTGCTAAAGCTTCTACGCACCTGGGTGCTGCTTTCACTTGTGCTTGCATTTCCTGACACAGCAATTCAATCAAGGTTTCGCTGCTGTTGTCTGAAAATTCTTCGGTCGAAAGGTGGTTATCAAAAATGGGTGTAGAGTTTGGTAGATTAACGACGTTAGCTTTCATGACTTTTCCAGGGAGTAGTATTGCACCGTAATTACAACGCAGAGACAACAATCAAGGCCGGCCTTGGCTTACGAATCTTTAGGCATTCATCCATTAAGGCTTGCCGCATGTAATGCTCACATCTAAAGCTCATATATAAAACTGTAGGAAATACGAGAGAGTTACAGTTATGGCAATGTGTCGGTTTTTTCACAAGCCACCACATTGACGCTGGGACATAAGTACCCGCCATTTTCTCAAAGTTGCCAAATCCCTTTTTGTACCAACTGTTGCCACCATCCTGTTATTGCATCTGTGCCCGTCGTAGACATCGCATTAAAATATGACAATTTAAAAACTGGAGTCGCTTTTATCACAATTTCCGAAACGGAGAGGTGCGCCTGTGAAGTGTAATTTTTATACCCATGCTGCTGCTGCTTCCCAACCTAAACCCCTCCGTATAATTGCTGCTTCATCTCCGGTCATATCCAAAATAGTAGATACTTCATAAGTAGGTTCTTCGCCAGTGTCTACAATTATGTCTACCAACTTGTCCAAACGATCAAATAGTTCTACCCGTGACTGAACAGTTTCTGGATCTATCCGAATCATGCCATTATCTGCTTCATCTGGTGGCAGATGTGCTGAAGTTGAAATAATCGGATTGCCCAAGGCTGCCAGCAACTCCAAACACACAGTATGGTTTGGTACTCTAATTCCAGTACTTTTTCGCTTGGGGCTTTGCACCAATCGCGGTACTAATTTAGTCGCTGGGAGCAAAAACGTGTATGGCCCTGGAATCAGGCGTTTCATAATTCGATAGGCTGTGTCACTTACGAAGGCATAAGTTGCCACATTTGAAAGCGAGGGACATAAAAATGTCAGTGGTTTATCATTTGCTAGCTGTTTAATTTGCCGCACTCGTTCTACCGCCGACTTGGCATTCAAATCACAACCGATCGCATAGACTGTATCAGTAGGGTAAAGCATGACTGCGCCACTAGAAAGCGCCGACTTTATTTCCTCTATTCGGCGAACTTGAGGATTATCCGGATGAACTGAGAAAATTTTTGCCATAGGACTGGGGATTGGGGATTGGGG
>NZ_CAXTNP010000220.1:0-13690 GCF_964245575.1 uncultured Nostoc sp.
GGGGAGCAGGGAGCAGGGAGCAGGGAGCGGGGAGCAGGGGGAGAAATTCTTTATACGTTGGACTCTACTTCTGAGTCGCGTGGCTTGTTTGTCAACATTGAAAAAATCCTTCCTAGCTTTGATTTAAAAGTTGCTTTCAGTACCGATGAGCAACCCTTGGGATTATTGGGGGGTTCTGGTGCAGGTAAGAGCATGATTTTGCGCTGCCTTGCGGGGATAGAAACGCCCACAATCGGGCGGATAGTTTTAAATGGCAGAGTTCTGTTTGACTCAGAACAAGGAATTAATTTACCCAGCCGCGATCGCCGCATTGGTTTTTTAGTGCAGAATTACGCTCTGTTTCCGCACATGAGTGTGGCGCAAAACATCGCTTTTGGCTTGCCTAAAGGACTATCGCCTGGGAGTATTAGAGTGCAGGTAGAGGAGCAACTAATAGCGATGCAGTTGCAGGGATTAGGTGATCGCTATCCGCACCAACTTTCTGGGGGCCAACAACAACGGGTAGCCTTAGCAAGAGCATTAGCAAGTCAACCGGAAGCATTGCTTTTGGATGAGCCGTTTTCGGCACTCGATACCCATCTACGTAGTCAATTAGAGCAGCAAATGACAGAAACTCTTGCTGGCTACCAAGGTGTAACTCTATTTGTCACCCATAATATGGAAGAAGCTTATCGGATTTGCCCGAATCTGTTGGTATTGGAGCATGGTAGAGCCGTTCATTATGGTAGCAAATATGATATTTTTCAGCATCCAGCTACTGTGAGTGTTGCCCAACTCACTGGATGCAAAAACTTTTCCCGTGCTGTTCTCCAGTCATCACAACAGGTAGAAGCGACTGATTGGGGTTGTACTCTCCAAGTAATTGAACCAGTCAAAAGCGAATTGTCCCACATCGGCATTCGTGCCCATCAGTTCATTTTTACCAACGACTCATCACAGGAAAATACTTTTCCCTGTTGGGTAGTAGGAACAAGTGAAACGCCCCACCGCATGACGTTATTTCTCAAACTACATTCTGCTGGCAAGAATTCTCAAGACTATCATTTGCAAGCTGAAGTCTTCAAAGAAAAATGGGCGACTATGAAAGACCAAGCTTTTCCTTGGTATGTGCGTTTAGATCCTCTGCGCTTGATTTTGATGGAATGAACGCAGAGATACACATTGCAATCCCAATTCCACAAACATAACCAATATGATGTACTGTCATGCTTCCAGAGTTTGATATGCTCAACCCAACTTACTATTCTAATTTAAGAGCGCGATCGCGAAGACAAGCGTGTAAAATGTGTTAGTTAATAGGGTAGGCATCTTTCACTTAAATCCCTATTGTGTAAGAGGTCAAGATGGTACAGATACCCGCCAGTCCAGAAACCGAAACCCTATTGATTGAGTTGCCTAAGACGATTGGGTTGTACGTTACCCAGGAACAGTTTGCAGCCCTAGCAGCAGCCAACCGAAACTTGAGACTGGAAAGAACCGCACAGGGAGAGTTAATTGTGAACCCACCAACGGGCTGGGAAACTGGAGAACGCAATTGGAGTATTTCTGGAGAGTTGTATTTGTGGTGGCGTAATTCGGGCGAACCGGGTAAAGCCTTTGACTCTTCGACTGGCTTCATTTTACCCAATGGTGCGACTCGCTCCCCCGATGCCTCTTGGGTGAGCCGAGAACGTTGGCAGGCACTTACTCCAGAACAAAAAGGAACGTTTCCTAATATCTGCCCGGATTTTCTTGTAGAGTTACGCTCTAGCTCAGATCGGCTTGGGTCTTTGCAAGCTAAGATGAGGGAGTACATTGACAATGGCGCTCTGCTGGGCTGGTTAATCGATCCGCAGCAGCGACGGGTGGAAATTTATCGACCGGGATTAGCAGTAGAAGTGTTAGAGAATCCAACTGAGTTGTCCGGTGAAGCGGTGTTACCGGATTTTATGTTGAATTTACGTCGGGTGTGGGATTGAAAATTACATATTTTCTACATGACATCTGCAATCTACCAGGGGAGTGTCAGTTTCTTCCAGAGGTTTCCCCAGTCAATCCGACTTCTTTGCTCTAAAGATACGCGCTCAAGAAACACTGCCTTGGGCGATCGCTTTTCTCCTCGTGCAACAGGTTAACAAAAGTGAGAATGGCGATGTCTTCATATTCTGCCATTTTTTGCAAGAGATAGCTGATTTTAATGTTGGTATAGCGCTCGCGTGCATCCTTAATCTCCAGAAAATTCTCGGTTGAAGCTGCAAAGCGCGACGGTAAAACAGACCTAGTGCTTGATGATAAAGTTGGATGTCGTCGGGGTTGGATGCGATCGCTTCGAGTATTAGCAAAATGCGTTTGTGCCGCGTCGCTAAGGAGTGTGGGTGCGGGAATGGCAACAACTCCAGCGTCAAGGCAACTAAAAAAGGCGGCGATAGACTCTAACCCTTGGGGATATACCAGCAAGACTCTTTCGCCAATTGAGAGTTGAGATTGTAAGTAAACCGCGTTCGCGTAGCGTCTCGGAACGAGAATCGCTCATGGACTGATTTATCTACTCCTGTTCGTCATCATCAGGCAAATTGCAATCCGTTTGTTTGCAACAACAAACGAGAACTTAGGGTATTGCGATCGCTTCCTGGCGTCGCAATGATGCACCGGAATAATTCAAAACTCCAGGTTTTTTAATGGATGAAGTTTATAGTTGAGAATCTATGAAATCGAGGGTGGGATTTTTTATAACGAAACCAAACCATTGTCGTCAAAATCTATCTCTAAATGATATCCTCCCATCAAAGTATTTCCAAGTAAAGGTTTATAACCCGAAGCTAAAATAGGGACTACTTTTTCTATATTGTCCCAAACAATTGTTGCTAAATGTATAGATAATAAGGCTTCGCTACCGTCAGCTAATCTTGCAAGTGTGCTGGAATATAACAGAAGATTCATCGCACTGACTGCTTGTGGTGGTAGAGTATGATGGTCGTTGAATCCAGTATCGATAACAAAATCTAGAGAAAAATCTGGTTGTGTAGGTAAACGAAAAATTACTGGTACTATTGCTTTACCGTCTATCAATCTCCCGTAAATCATTCGACAGTACGCTCAATTGCACCACCAAAGCTGACAGCAACATCATAACCAATCCGTATAGTAAACAATCTGGCATTTGGTTTCTTCTGCTTTAATTTTAATGCTGTTTCTACGCCAGTTTTATCAATTCCGTATTCGCCAGTTTCAGAATCAATCACAATCATCTTGCCAAGATTATCACCATACTCAACTTGTTGGCGAATGCCATTTTCGTAAAATTGTTTGGCTCTGTGGGCGACTTCTTCTACACTCCAAAAAATAGCCTGCACGATAATTACACCTGCTTTTTGCTCTTTAATTATTGTAACCGAATCCCTGATACCGACGCGTAGGCGTAGCCCGCCGCAGGCATCGCCTTTTTCAATACCAGCGTCTCTGAAAACCCAGGCTAGTTGATCGGAAAGTTTGTCTAGCTGCCGATACGTGATAGCGTTGTTTCTATAAATGACTGCTTCTCGATCTGGGTATTGCTTGGCGCTGGTTTCTAGAAGCTGATGGATTAGATATAGCATAGTTGAGCTTTTTGAGATTCTAGCTTCCCATCTTCTAAAAAAGAATAGACTATTTGGTCTGGGTTTTGGGAGGTGCGTTAGCGTCAGCTTTGCCGCTAGGCATCGCTTTTCTCCTCGTGCAACAGGCTAACAAGAGTGAGAATGGCGATGTCTTCATATTCTGCCATTGTTTTGCAAGAGATGCCCGATTTTAATGTTTGTATAGCGATTGCGTGCGGGGTTGAAGGCTGGCAATGCCAACTTTAATTAATGCTTGGGAATGCAATCGCCGAAGGAAGCGCCTAAAGGCTACCCTTGAGGTGCGATGGATTTGGCGGCGATCGCACAATTGGGGAAACAGCTGCGAGCGAGCTACTATGCCTGCTAAAGATATTGATCGCGCTTTAGGAATGATGGCAAGTGATGGCAAGGGTCGTAAAGTCAAGACTAATTTAAGAGCGATGGCTCTATATCAGCTTTAAGATGAACTGTTCGCGCTTGTCACCAAGTTTCTCGATGACCTGTTTTCTAACCTGACTGTAAATACCTTCATTCAGGCTAGCAAGATAGGATACGCTGGTAATTTTGCCCTGAACCAGGGAAGTGAGAAAGCCTTGTGTAAACAATTTTTTTTCTATTTTTTGTTTTGTTGTTAATATTATCCCCACACTTGCTAAGTTTAAGGATTGATCTACTACATCTACTTGTAGATTAATTGTACGTAAATCTTTAAGTGGTATAATTTCGCCAGGATTATTCACATCACTGGAGCTAGCATTTGAGTTATCAACCGCCACAAAGTTTGTGAAACTATTGTAAATATTAACTCTTTTATCATCATTTGCTAATTTATTGAAAATATTGATAGTGTCTTCCACTAAAACCAGTTCTGCATTGCTGATCTTCTGATCATTGGCAAGTTTTTGGAAAATATGGATGACAACATCCTTTAATGTAAATGTTTTATTCTTAGGAAAATAATCATCAAAGTTAAAGAAGGGATTGTCCCATCCTAATTCGCCCAAGGTATCAGTATAGTATCTATACCAATCCTGGGATTTCTGGAATCGTGAATACTTCTTATCAGCTGCTAGCTGTGCTAGCAAAGTTGAATCCAATATATCATTTTGATTCTGTACTGTCTGCTTTGGTTGTGGTGCAGAAGTAATAAAAGAAAATAAAACACCAGCATCAACAAATGCCACATTGTTGTTCATAATGATTTTACCTTTACATAAACAAGATTTACTAATTCCACCAACACCAAGAATAATCCATAGAAAGCTTGATGATGTACAGTCAGTAGATCGAAAACTTTTGTCAGTTAACGCAATAATGAGGGTTTCAGCCGACGTTTCTGGGACTGAAGAGAGCGATCGCACCTGATCCCATCTACAACCCTACTGCTTGAAAAGGTGATGCCGACGGGATTTCAGCAGCTTGTTTACGCTTGCTCAAATCAACGGCTAATGGTTCTGGAAAACTTTGCGATCTACTGACAGTGGTTACATCACCAAGCTCAGACGCAAATACTAGCTCCTACAGCCTAGAGTGTTACTCTGTGATGAAGGCAGAGTAGCTAGATCTCGATATCTTTGATGAATTTCTGGGCTTTATCGCCTAGTTTGTCAATTATTTCTTGTCTGACTTTGCTGTAAATTATGTTATTCAGTACAGCTTTTTGAGCACTTTGAAAGATTTTTACCTCTGTTGTAGTCCAACTCCACCATAAGAAGTTAGTAACATGTTTATTCGCATTAAACTGCATAGCACTTAGGGCCATCACCATGTCTCCACGATCTTGTGATACTGGAAGAATTTGGAAGTTGCCAGAAGTTTCAGGAAAGCTTTGAGAATCAAATAAATTCACAGCATTTTCATTATCTTTGTTCTCCTCCAAAGCATTCATGGTGGCGGTTAGTATTGCTATCTCATTGCTAGTGGCTATAGCACTCAGAATTTGAAGCACAGCATCATTCATCTTGAAAGAGCTGCCTGTGGGAGTAAATCCCCTAAATGCAAATGCAGGTACTACCCAACCAACGTTTGCAAGCACATCGATGTAGAAGTCATACCACTCTTTTGTCTGTTTATAGCGATCATACTTTTTAGTAGCCGCTAATTGTGCAAGTAGTGTAGAATTAAGCACATCCTCCTTGTTTTGTTGTGAAAGACCTCCTACGAAGGAAACAAGGCTGCCAGCATTAGCAGCAGCGGCTGGCGCATCGTCTTTTATTGCTCGCTCTCCAAAACTTCGCATTGTTTCAAGCATTGGCAGTTTATATTCGTGTTCTTCTGGCAGTGCTAATTCAGTAACGAATCCTTGAGCGTATTTAATTTCTTCTAATGAAAGTGAACTCACTGTCATTTTCTCCTAATTTGATGTGTGTTGTCTTTAAGACGATTCCAAGAAGTAATTTGTGAATTTTTCGAGTTAGAAGCAGTTTTTTCCTAACTTGATGCATCCCATGAAACCCGCCTCAAGCACTCTTTAGCTTTTCGCATCCTCCCAGACTCAAACTCTACCAACCGCGGAAGAAAAGCGATCGCCTTCCACAAATAAACGAAGCGATCGCCCTCTCATCCCCAAACTCTACTAACCGTGATCGCACCCCTTCGTCTCAAACTCAACCAAAAAGCGATCGCCTTTCACAAATAAGAAAAGCGATCGCACTCTCATCCCCAAGCTATACCAACCGTGATCGCCTCCCAAAAATAAGAGAAGCGATCGCCCATCATCCCCAAACTCTACTAACCGCGATCGCACCCCTTCGTCTCAAACTCAACCAAAAAGCGATCGCACTTTCTTCCATCAATAATAAAGAGGAGCGATCATCTGTCTACAAATCAGAGAAGCGATCTCTCACCCACTGTTAAACTCGACTAACCGCAGTCACCCGTATCTACCATCATGATTGGTTAGATTTATCCAGGGCTTTTTTTTTTGCCCTTTTCGTCGATGCCGGTTTTCTCTTTCATAGTCCAGTCACTGTTGCTGCGATCCAAAGGAAGTATTGTTGATGGCATGATTCATTTAATGTCTTTCGATGTAAACTAATGACGCTTTCCAAGCCAAATTGTGAATTCTAAGGAATGAGGATTAAATAAGCTCCAAAAATCGGTCATGCAATAATGGGCTGAATCTATCCACTGAATTCTTCGATTCTAGAGCTGTAAATCAGCCCCCTTTTAGGTCAAGTCAAGTCATAGATTAGGCTGTGTACGGCACACGCAGTTACAATCTGGAGGGGCGGCTACTGCAAGAAAACCAGCATTACATTGTGAGTTTATGATTTGACAACGCCCACTTGAACCATTGGGCGTAGCCTGACAAGTCCCAGGGTCGATAGCTTGTGACAACAATAGGTTGGGTGCGATTTGAATTGCTGATTCAATTTGAGAAAGTTCACTACATTCAATTTGATTGGTATTGCTCAAATCTTGACTGAAAATTTCTTCTCGTTCAAAATCCACTTCAGGAATCTGATGAATAGACGCGGCAGAAACAGGCGAGATAAGTGTTCCCAGCATGATAGCAAGTCCCATGATTGTGGAAAGTATTGTCGTAATCAATGATTTGTATTTCATTTTTATTAGCTTGTTTCTAAATCTACACTCTTAAGACGATTCCAAAAGTCAATTTCTGAATTTTTCGAGTTAGAAGTTTTTTCTCTAACTCAATGGGCGTTCATCTCTCATCCAGTAACGATTATCTATAGCAATCGCCTTGGCGGTTGCTATAATTACAGTTTCCCAACAGATTGCAAATATTCCACAGCGATCGCCCCTGCCATGCCATCAGGCATCGCCAAAAGTTACCCTTGGGATAAAGCTGATTTGAGGAAGTTTGACTCAAAAGAAACCTTCCCATCATCTTCATCCCCGACAGATTCTTGACAAAAGCTTGAAAATAGGGAACACGATACAAAGGAGGAGAACGGGACGGTAGCAGAAATTCTCCCCATCCTTTCCCCACAAGAGGCTGTTGTTGCCTCCTCTGCACTGCCAGACAGGAATTCCCCCAACGTCCAGTTTCTTCATCAAATTGTGCCAAACCCAAAATCAGTACAGGCTGCCTTTCATAGAGTACCGCCTCAACGCACCGACAACCATGACTCTTTACCTCTAACTTCCCTTCTTTAGTCTCCGCAACAGAAGCCGAGTCAGAGTGCCGCACCGATCGCGCTACCTCAATCGATTCCTCACCCACAACACTCTCCAGTTCCTCCACTGCAACGGATAACGTCACCGTCTCGTCCACAATCGGTTCAACTGGCGCATTACCCTTGGATATTTCCCCAATTGCAGACTCCGTTGTAGCTTTTGTTGGCGTAACAGATTTATCCGTATCAGTCCCATCCTCCCCGATAAAATATCCCCTCAACTCCTCACGCAGAATTGCCCGCGCCTGCGAGATGCGCTTGCAGACATTCTGGTAGGAAATATCTTGCTGTTGGGCAATCTCTGGATAAGACAATTCCTGATAAAAGTGCAGGATAAACGTCTCACGCAGCCTTGTCGGTAAATTAGCGATCGCACGACGAATCACAATCTTTTTCTCGCCAGTCTCCATTGCACTTTCTGGCGTATCCTCAAATGAAACCAGTCCTTGCTCCTCATTAGAGGCGTATACTTCTATATCCTCAACTCTATTCGCACCGCGATCGCGTTCTCAATGAATATCCACGCAGAGATTATGAGTTAATCTTGTCAGCCACGCCTTAAAATTAGCAATTTCCTCCGCATATTTTTGCACCTTTTCCCAAGCCTTGAGCATCGCCCGACTCAGCGCATCTTCTGCATCTGTCAGGTTCCCACCTATCCACTTGAGACAACAACGATAGAGATAATCTCGATATTGGTGCCATTGTTGCCAAAACCTTTTCCCTGAATCTTCAGAGTTATTCCGCAGGCAGGACGTAACCGATGCAACTACTGATTGATAATTTGACATGACTTTTGACCTGGTAGTGTATCCAGTTGGTGCAAAATTAATGCCTTCAATTCCTTATGTGCTAGGCTTCAAGTATGAAATGTGGTCTGAGAGTCGAATAAAGAGGTACTGATGTACGCTTTGTGTACAGCATCATACTTCCTCTTTATTTGTTTACAATTTGCAAACTCTTCAAAGTTTTCGATCTACTGACTGCACATAAGTTTTTAAATTTCTAACGCTTGTTAGATGAATCCCATGATGCTTGGTTTTTCAAATTCATAGTTGAGTTAAACTCAGGACTTTTAAAATTCAGCTTAATTCAGGTATTCATGAAGACGTAAGCATGAAACATGACTTCTGATACAAAATCAGGCGTGACTACCAAACAAGGTATAAAAGCCAGTATCAGTTAGACATGGGAACAGGGGGGCAGTTTTGGGGAAGCGATCACACAAATCGAAGTCGCACTTACATTAGTTATGCTTTTACAAGAAGAAAAAGCATAACTAATGCGAGATGAACTGAATAAGAATGATAATTGTTATTATGGAGGCAGCGATCACTTTTTGTTTGAGCTTAAGACAAAGAAAGCCGATGGTAGTTATGTAGAGTTGGGAAATAAGGGGGCGATCGCTTTTACACCAGTAGCTCAATTTAACTGACTTTTAATAGTCCTGAATTTAACTCAACTATAAATTTGAAAAGTCAAGCATACTTTGAACATGGAATTGTGAACGCTAATAAAAATCTTTCAAGTGAGTATTAAGAACGCGACACATATAATCCAACAACATAACAATTGCAAACGGAGTCAAACAAAGTCTACTACTCTTGTACACATTCAGAAATATCAAGTTCAGGAGTCAGCTTTGAACACATTCTGTAACAGTATCAACAGATCCCAAGGTGACAAGATTGTACTGGATAAGACTACCTTTAGTGCGATCGCACATTTTTGCAGATAGCATACAAGTGCGTCCCATGAACTCAGAACCGCTCATCATAACGAACCGCAGAGTGTGCAGAGAGAATAAATTAGTCTTAGGATCTGGATTGTAGCATTGCTTAGAGTTTGAGTAAGCGATCGCTCGCTGTTTGTAATGTCTCAGGTCTTTTGCTGAAGCAAAATCTGATCAATGAATGTCCTTTTTCTGGTTGGCTGAAAAAGCTGGAACCAGGAACTACGGCAACACCAATATTTTTAATTAGATGGTAAGTGAATTCAATATCTGTTTTGTAGCCAAATTTGGAAATATCTGCAAGAACGTAATAAGCTCCTTTGGGAACGAAATAAGGAATGCCAACTTGATCTAGAATTTGTAAAATACTGTCTCGCTTCTGGTGATAAAGTTTGGCTAGTTCTTGATAATAGGATGGTGGCAGTTGCATGGCGGCAACTCCGGCTCGTTGCAATGGTGCGGGAGCGCCAACGGTCAAAAAGTCATGGACTTTGCGAATGGCTCCCGTTAATTCGGGGTTTGCCAAAATGTAGCCGACTCGCCATCCAGTGACGCTGTAAGTTTTGGATAAACCGTTAATGGTAATTGTGCGTTCTTCCATACCGGGAAGGGTCGCTAGGGCAATATGTTGAGTGCCATCATAGAGAATATGTTCGTAAATTTCGTCTGTGAACGCTAACACATCCCACTTTTGACAAAGTTCAGCAATTAGGGTGAGTTCTTCACGGGTGAAGACTTTACCTGTGGGGTTGTGGGGTGTGTTGATAATAATAGCTTTGGTATTGGCATTGAAAGCTTGACGCAACTGTGCTTCATCAAAGGTCCAATCGGGGGGATGCAGTGTCACGTACCGGGGTTTAGCACCAGCTAAAATCGCATCGGGGCCGTAGTTTTCGTAATACGGCTCAAATACAATCACTTCATCCCCAGGATCGACTGTCGCCAGCATCACAGCTGCCATTGCTTCTGTGGAACCGCAGGTGACGGTGATTTGGGTTTCGGGATCGATATCTAAGCCGAGATACCAACGAACTTTGTTGGCGATCGCATGACGAAATGGGCGATCGCCCCAAGTAATGGCATACTGGTTGACATCTGCCTCTATTGCCTCATAAGCTGCCTGTTTCAACTCCAAAGGACAAGGAAAATCAGGGAACCCCTGAGCCAGATTCACTGCATCGTGTTGCAGTGCTACCCGCGTCATTTCTCGAATCACTGACTCTCTAAACTGGTCTGCCTTCGCTGATATTTTTTGGCGCTGCATCTCATTCACCCCTATACCTCCGTTGATCTCTATTGCAGTTATCCAGGAATTTCTGTAAACCAAATAAAATTCATAATATCGATAGATTTATCGTAGTATACTCAAATTCCAGATGCAGAGAGAATGCAACCTTATAATCTATATACTTAATTATTGAGATTAATAGTCAATTATTGAAGTACTGATCCAGAATCATCATGAAATCTTTGCACCGTCCCGATCTCTATAGCTGGTCTAATTTCAATCCGGCAAGAAATATTGATTTCAATGGGATTGCCTGGATTCGCCCAGATGGCAACATCTTGATTGACCCAGTAGCGCTATCAAACCATGATTGGAATCATCTCAAATCCCTCGGTGGTGTGGTTTGGATTGTGCTGACGAATTCTGAGCATGTCAGGGCAAGTAAAGAAATTGCCGATCAAACTTATGCTAAGATAGCTGGCCCTGTGGCAGAAAAAGATATTTTCCCTATACCTTGCGATCGCTGGCTGTCAGATGGAGAAGAATTTGTACCAGGACTTAAGGTGATTGAACTCCAAGGCTCGAAAACTCCCGGTGAATTGGCTCTGTTACTGGAGGAGACGACTTTGATTACAGGAGATTTAGTCAGGGCACGCAAAGCAGGTAGCTTAACTATATTGCCAGATGACAAGCTGCTGAATCGAGAGAAGGCTGTTGCTTCTGTTCGCAGGCTGGCTCAACTGAGTCGCATAGAAGCAGTGCTGGTGGGGGATGGTTGGCCCGTCTTCCGCGATGGAAGCGATCGCTTAAAGGAACTTGTAGCGACGCTGTAAATGGTAGGGTAGCACAGCTAGCTGTGCTACCCTACAGGAGATTGTGGTTCAAATATATGAAAAAGGCTGTAAGAATAATTATGAATATTACAGGCTGATATAGGACTCATATTTGATTGCGTGAAAAAACTCAGTACACCTTTATTCCTTCTTCTCAGTCCCAAGTATTGAGCGATGCACTGAGTTTCGACTGCCTCAACTACCGCTTGTCGAAGTGTCCCCAGTCCCTACGAGTAATTCAGGAATCAAATCGGATTGCTATACAAGTTAAGACAGCTAAATAATTGCGCCTGAATTTGACTCTGTTTAATTATCACGAGGAAAGCGCGATTCTCCTGTGAAAAGGCTGTGCGATCGCGTGCAGAATATTTACAGTGTTGCCTAAAATTATGGATAATTCCCCAGTAGTCACTCAAGCAGATGCATCCTTAGCAAATTACACTCAGGAAAATATACATTTAGTGGAGTCAGCAGTTGGATTGAATTCACCACCAAAGGAAAAGATCGGAAGTGACTTTGACTCTCGCATGATGCTGCGGTGTTTGTCACTTGCTCGCCGCGCTTTAGGACGGACTTCGCCAAATCCGTTAGTGGGAGCGGTGATTGTCAAGGATGGCGAGATTGTAGGCGTTGGATTTCATCCTCGTGCAGGTGAGCCTCATGCAGAAGTGTTTGCCTTAAGGGCAGCAGGCGATCGCGCTCGTGGTGCAACAATCTACGTCAGCCTAGAACCTTGCAATCACTACGGACGTACTCCCCCGTGTTCAGAAGGATTGATCCAAGCAGGGGTGGCAAAAGTGGTGGTGGGTATGGTTGATCCTAATCCCCTGGTAGCTGGAGGTGGTATTGCCCGTTTACGTGCGGCGGGGATCGAGGTGTTGGTAGGAGTAGAAGAATCAGCTTGTCATCAGCTAAATGAAGCTTTTGTGCATCGCATTCTCTACAAACGACCTTTAGGAATTTTAAAATATGCCATGACTTTAGATGGCAAAATTGCTACTACCTCTGGTCACAGCGCCTGGGTAACAAGCCAAGAAGCCCGCAGTGAAGTACATCAGTTGCGGGCGGCTTGCGATGCAATAATTGTCGGCGGTAATACAGTTCGACAAGATAATCCTTACTTAACCACTCGTCAGGTGGAAGCACATAATCCTCTACGGGTAGTGATGAGTCGCCATCTCAACTTACCGGAAAATGCCCATCTGTGGCAAACTGCGGATGCTCCTACTTTGGTGTTGACAGAGAAGGGTGCTAATCCCAACTTCCAAGAACTGTTGCTCAAGCAGGGGGTGGAGGTGGTGGAATTAACATCACTTACACCAGATCAGGCAATGGCGTACTTGTATGAGCGGGGTTTTTGTAGCGTCTTGTGGGAATGTGGCGGAACCTTAGCTGCTAGTGCGATCGCTCAAGGAGCAGTGCAAAAAGTTTTAGCATTTATTGCCCCGAAAATCATTGGTGGTAACATTGCTCCCACACCTGTGGGCGATTTAGGTTTTACTACCATGACTGAGGCGTTGTCTCTAGAACGTGTACGTTGGCGTGTAGTAGGCTCTGACTGCTTAGTGGAAGGTTATTTTCCCGAAAAGCCAATAGTCAATAGTAATAACACTTGACTATCAATCAATTCATCGTAATATTGCTTATGAACACTGACGATCATGGGCAATATCACGTATAAGGGCTAGCCGAGATTGAATGTAGTGGCACAGAAAGTCAGTTTCGTTAGAATCTAACAACACTTGCGTTTCGGTTTGTTTCACTAACCACTGCACCAAGCTAGCATCATCCAGTTGTAAGAGGAGCTTGACTTGGGCAGTTTCAACCACTGACCAAAGCTGACGCATGATTGTAGGAGTCATCAGACCTCAATTGAATAATTAGCTTCGCTAGTCTTCAGATTACACAATTACAATCGCACTTGACGACATTAATGTAGAAGTTGAGACAAGTATTATTAAAAAATTAATAATAGTATTTATAACTTTATGAAGATTAAGAATTTTAAACTCAGTTTTGAAAATGGGAATTGGGCATTGGGAATTGGGAATTGGCGATTAGTTAGGACTGATCATTTAACAAATGACTAATGACTAATACTTCGGCAACTCTTGGAGACGCTACGCGTTAGCGGAGCTTTCGCTTTAGCGATACGCTCAGTACAAGTGACTAATGACTAA
>NZ_CAXTNP010000221.1:0-13661 GCF_964245575.1 uncultured Nostoc sp.
CCCCAGCCCCCAGCTCCCCTGCCTCTTTGGTCATTAGAGAGAATTGGTTTTGGTAAAAAATCCGCCTCCAGGTGCTAGCAAAAACTCTAGTAGACCAACCATTATGCTATCTGGCGTGTTTGTAAACATTGTGCAATCAATGACATTTACCCTCATGCCACGATTCGGCACAACAAACTGGAACTGATGGGAGGATACTGCGTGAGAATTGGTGCTAACTACTTGGGTAACGGAGAGTGTGAATTTACAGTTTGGTCTCCGCTATTAGATAGCGTCACTGTAAAAATTATGACGCCAGAACAGCAGTTAATTCCCCTCAAGCCTCAGTCTGAGGGATACTGGCAGACGAAAGTCAACGATGTGTATCCGGGTACGCTTTATCAGTATGTCTTAAATGGGCAAGACACCTTTGCCGATCCCGCCTCGCAGTATCAACCTGAAGGGGTACATGGGCCGTCTCAAATTGTCGATCAACAATTTGAGTGGACGGATGAAGGGTGGACTGGCGTTCCTGTGGAGTCGATGATTTTCTATGAACTCCACGTTGGCACATTCACGCCTGAAGGAAATTTCACCGCCATTATTCCCCGCTTACCGGAACTGCGAGAACTGGGAATTAACGCCATTGAAATCATGCCGATCGCTCAGTTTCCGGGAGACAGCCATGTTGAGGCTTCTTTGACATATCGCAACTGGGGTTATGATGGCGTTTATCCTTTTGCTGTCCAAAATTCCTACGGTAGCCCAGCCGAACTTAAGCAACTGGTAAATGCTTGTCACCAAAATGAGATTGCTGTAGTGCTTGATGTGGTGTATAACCACTTTGGGCCAGAAGGCAACTATATGAGTCAGTTCGCACCCTACTTTACTAAAACCTATAAAACGCCGTGGGGCGATGCGATGAATTTCGACGATGCCTATAGTCAGGGCGTGCGAAACTATTTCATCCAAAATGCGCTGTATTGGTTGGGCGAGTTCCATATTGATGCATTGCGGCTGGATGCCACTCAAGCAATTTACGATTTGGGAGCCAAGCATTTTTTGTGGGAACTGGCGGAAGCAGTTCATCATTTTTCCCAACAAGGGCAAAAATGGAAACGCCATCTAATTGCTGAAAGTGACCTGAATAATCCCCAAATGATTCGTCCGGTAGAATTGGGTGGATATGGACTTGATGCCCAGTGGAGTGATGATTTTCACCATGCATTACACGCACTTTTAACAGGCGATCGCCAAGGATATTATCAAGACTTTGGGGAAACTGCCCAGTTGGCGAAAGCTTATGAAGATACTTTTATCTACGATTGGAAATACGCACCACACCGCAAGCGATTTCATGGCGTATCTTGCCGCGATCGCCCTTTATCACAGTTTTCTGTCTGCATTCAGAATCACGATCAAATCGGCAATCAAATGAAAGGAGAACGCCTCAGCCAGCGAGTCTCTTTTGAGGGATTAAAGTTAGCTGCTGGCGCTGTGCTGCTGTCGCCCAACTTACCCTTGTTGTTCATGGGAGAAGAATACGGGGAAACAGCACCTTTCATTTACTTTGTCAGTCACTCCGATCCTGATTTAATTCAAATGGTTCGAGCCGGACGCAAACAAGAATTTGAAGCATTTCACTACGCAGATGATCCCCCAGATCCGGAATCGGCAGAAACTTTTCTAAAGTCTAAACTCAACTGGGAATTACGTAATGACGGTAAGCACAAAGTTCTCTGGGATTGGTATCGCCAGTTAATTAATTTCCGCAAGACGCATCCAGCACTTTTGAATCAAGAGCGCAACTCTATCCAAGCGACTAACGATAAAGAAAAGGAGTTGGTTATCGTGCGTCGTTGGTGCGAATCGAGTGAACTAATATTTGTGATGAATTTCAATTCGTCTTCAGTGACAATGAGTCTGCCGTTTGAGCAAAATGCTCATAAATTGTTGGACTCTGCTGATACCTCATGGTCTGGGCCTGGTTCTAAAGCTGCTGAACATCTGTCTGTGGGTGAAGAAGTGAAATTGCAACCTACTAGTTTAGTACTCTATGAAAAAGGATGAGCGGGATTAGAACTTAAAGTTTCAGCCTCATAACCTCAAGTTTCAAGCAAAAAGGCTCAACGTTCGAGCAAAAAGGTTCAACGTTCGAGCAAAAAGGTTCAACGTTCGAGTTAAAAGGCTCAACGTTCGAGCAAAAAGGCTCAACGTTCGAGCAAAAAGGCTCGACGTTCGAGTAAAAAGGCTCAACGTTCGAGCTAAAAGGCTCAACGTTCGAGCTAAAAGGCTCAACGTTCGAGTTAAAAAGCTCGACGTTCGAGCTAAAAGGCTCAACGTTCGAGCAAAAAGGCTCAAGCTCCCCACTCCCTACTTCTCCACCTCGCACTACGGTTCGGTTAAGGCAAGAGACGCGATAAATCGCCGTCTCTACAAAGGACTGATTATTGTAAAGACGGCGATTTATCGCGTCTTTGCGATCTAGGGCGTGTTATCAAAAAACCTTATCCGAACCGTATTGTCCCACCTCCCACTAGAAACAAAAAAATATGCGAATTCCTACCGCTACCTATCGAATTCAGTTCACACCTCAGTTTGGTTTTGACAACGCTAAAGCGATCGCAGCTTATCTAGCAGATTTAGGTATTTCCGATTTGTATGCTTCTCCCATTTTCAAAGCCCGATCCGGGAGTACGCACGGCTACGATATAGTAGATGCCAATCAACTTAACCCAGAACTGGGAACTAATGAGTCCTTTGATGCATTAGTTGGCGAAGTTCAATCCCTTGGTATGGGCTGGTTACAAGATATTGTGCCAAACCACATGGCCTATACCAGCGAAAACCCTTATTTGATGGACATATTAGAACACGGGCCAGATTCCAGTTATACCGACTACTTCGACCTTTCATGGAATGCTCCCTTTGGCGATCGCCAAGAGCGAATTCTAGCGCCGCTACTGGGAGACTTCTACGGTGTATCCTTAGAAAACGGAAATATTCAACTGCAATATGAACAAAACGGTTTAACTGTAAACTATTACAGCCTGAAACTGCCGTTGCGCTTAGAGTCTTACACAAAAGTTATCATTCATAATCTGGGTAAACTCACGCGCACACTCGGACGTAATCACCCCGATTTTATTAAACTATTGGGGATTCTCTACATTCTGAAAAGTGTGCCCTCAGAGGTTGCGGGAAAACAGCGACAAGACCAAATCGCATTTATTAAAGGATTGGTTTGGGAACTCTACACCACAAACGATACTATCCGCGAGTTCCTTGACGAAAATATCCAAACATTCAACGGAGAACCGGGCAATTCAGAAAGCTTTAACCTCCTAGATGATTTACTCAATGACCAATTTTTCCGTCTCGCCTTCTGGAAAGTTGGAGCGGAGGAAATGAACTACCGCCGTTTCTTTACTGTCAATGAATTGATTTCCGTTAAAGTTGAAGAACTGCGAGTTTTTAATAATACCCACAGCTTTATTCAAAAGCTGGTTGAGGAGGGCAAATTTACAGGTTTACGCATCGATCATATTGATGGACTTTATAACCCAATCCAGTATCTTGAAAGGCTACGGGAAAAGATGGGTGATGTTTATATTACGGTTGAAAAGATTTTAGAACTCACCGAAGATTTGCCGGAAAATTGGGAAATTGAAGGTACATCTGGATATGACTTTTTGAACTATGTAAATGGCGTATTTTGTCAAACTGAAAATCAATCACAGTTCGATAAAATCTACCAAAACTTTATTGGTTCGCGAGTAGATTATGCTTCGGTGGTAAAGGATAAAAAGCACCTAATACTGGAAAAGAATTTAGCAGGTGATATTGACAATCTGGCTAGTTTGTTAAAGAATGTTTCTAGCAAATATCGCTATGGTAATGATTTTACCTTAAATGGATTAAAAAGAGCGATCGCGGAAGTTTTGACGCTGTTCCCGATTTACCGTACCTACATTACACCAGATGGAATTGGGGATAGCGATCGCGCTACCATTCAAGAAGTAATTAGCCAAGCCAAAGAACAAACGCCCCTGTTGCAGCACGAACTGACCTTTATTGAAAAGTTAATGCTGCTAGAGTTTGATAATTCTCTGACTCAAACAGAACGCGAACAGTGGATATATTTTGTCTTGCGGATGCAGCAATATAGCGGGCCGCTAATGGCCAAAGGTGTTGAAGACACCACATTATATGTTTACAATCGCTTGCTGTCGCTGAATGAAGTGGGAGGTAATCCCGGTCATTTTGGGATTTCAGTCAGCAAATTTCATGCTTTTAACAAACAGCACCAAGCAACTTGGCCGCACACAATGAACACCACAGCCACCCACGACACCAAACGCGGCGAAGATGTGCGGGCTAGGTTGAATGTGTTGTCAGAAATCCCTGATGAATGGGATCAGCAGGTAAATACTTGGAGTGCCATTAATCGAGGACACCGGAGCCATCGCCAAGGGTTCGCTATGCCCGATCGCAACGATGAGTATTTTATCTATCAAACCTTAGTAGGAGCATTTCCCTTTGCGGAACATGAATATGCATCCTTCGTGGAACGGGTAAAAGACTATATAATAAAGGCAATTAGAGAAGCGAAAGTCCATACAGCTTGGTTACGACCTGATAGCGAGTATGAAGAAGCTTGTACCTCCTTTATTGAAAAGGTACTCGACCCTTCCCTCTCTGGGGAATTTCTAGAAGCCTTTCGTCCCTTTCAAGGGCGAATTGCAGAGTATGGTATCTTTAATTCCCTTTCCCAAACTCTACTGAAGATTACTGTGCCAGGGGTACCGGATTTATACCAAGGAACAGAACTTTGGGAACTAAGCCTAGTTGATCCAGACAACCGCCGTACCGTGGATTTTGAACAGCGACGCATCTACTTAAGCGCTATCCGCGAACAGGTAAAAACCGACATTCTGGGTTTGATTCAAGAGTTGCTGAGTGATAAAACCGACGGCAGAATAAAACTGTTTTTAACGGCTCAATTACTCCATGCCAGAACAAACTATGTCTCATTATTCCAGGACGGCGACTATCTGCCGTTAGAAGTTCAGGGAACCTACGCCAATCACATAATCGCCTTTGCGCGGCGGGAGGGGAATCAAACAGCGATCGCGATCGCGCCTCGCTTTTTAACAAGCCTCATCCAGCCAGGAGAAAATCCCTTGGGCGAATCAGTTTGGCAAGATACACACCTGCAATTACCCGATGGAACTTCCTTCTCTGGAAAAAATGTCCTGACTCAGCAACCCTTACAGGCTAAAGAAACATTATCTATCGCAGCAGCCCTCGCCCATTTTCCAGTTGCGCTGTTAGTCAGTGATTAAGGGGTATTGGGCAAAAGAGGCAGAGGGAAAAGTGTAGAGGGCAGAGGGGAAAACTCTTCTGCCTTGCTCTCTTGCTGCGCGATCTAGCCTTAATCATGGTGACATGTAGATTGAATTTCATATTTGTTCAACTCAAATCTTCACTTGTTTCTTTAGAATTCTGAAAATTCCGAGTACTGCTGTTGAAGTTCCAAGTACTGATCTCGAAGTTCCGAATTCTGAGCTAGTAATGAAATAGAAGTTGCAGTCTCATCCAAATTCACCTTGATAGCGCTACTCCCTGTTTTTAGTCCTTAGTCTCTATTCCCCAGCCCCCATTTTGAATTTTGAGATGAATTATGACCACTCCAGCTTACACTGAGACTTCACCAGCACTTACCACCGCGCAAATTGACGCTGTGCGATCGCATATCAAAAAAACCTGGAAAACCTTAACGCGATCGCACGAACATTTATTGCAATCTGCAAAGGATACTAAACTAGACCACAAAACAGACACTCCTTGGGTTGTCTACATTTCACCCTTAGAAGATTGTCCCAATATTCAGAGAGTGTTGGAGCGATCGCTATCTGCCAAGGATATGCAAAGAATTGAAATTCGCATTTTGCCACCGGAAGTGGAGGCGATTAAGGAGCACGGATTACTATACTTACCAGGGCCTTATGTGGTACCAGGTGGGCGTTTTAATGAAATGTATGGCTGGGACAGCTACTTTATATTACTGGGACTTTTGCACGATGGGGAATTAGAGCTAGCACAAAGCCAAGTAGACCAAATGCTGTACCAGGTGCAGAATTACGGCATCATCCTCAATTCTAACCGGACTTATATGCTGTCGCGATCGCAGCCTCCTGTCCTCAGCATGATGGTTTTGGCATTATTCCAGCACACCCAAGATGAAGAGTGGTTAAGGTCAACCGTACCGCTACTAGAGCAATTTTACTATTACTGGGTAGTACCGCCGCACCTGAATTCTGCAACAGGCTTATCTAGATTCTATGCTCTTGGGGAAGGCCCCGCGCCAGAAGTTTTGTTCTCCGAGCGGGATGACGAAGGAAAAAGCCACTACGATCGCGTCAAGGAGTACTATAAAACTTTTGAAGTTGAGGATTATGACGTTAGTCTTTATTACAACCAGGAAACTGACGAACTGACCAGACTATTTTATAAGAGCGATCGCACCATGCGCGAGTCTGGTTTTGATATCACCAACCGATTTGGCCCTTTCAGTGCTGATATCCTCCATTACGCTCCTGTGTGCCTCAACAGTTTGCTGTATCAGGTTGAACTTGACATGGCGCAAATTAACGATATTCTGGGGAACGAACAACTGGAACAAAAATGGAGCAATCGCGCAGATATCCGCCGCGATCGCATCGATCTGCGTCTCTGGGATGAAGAACAGGGACTTTATCTGGACTATCACTTCCAGAGTGGAAAACGCCGTGGTTACGAATTTGCTACCACGTTCTATCCCCTGTGGCTGGGAATTTCTTCTCCAGCCCAAGCCCAACGCGTCGTAAAAAACCTCTCTTTATTTGAAGCCCCAGGCGGAATTTTTACCAGTACTCGTGTCACCGGAAACCAGTGGGATGCTCCTTTCGGTTGGGCACCATTGACATTAATTGCTGTCCAGGGACTTCACCGTTATGGGTTTCATACAGAAGGCGATCGCATTGCCAACAAATTCCTGGCTATGGTAATTAAAGAATTCGGGCGTCACAACACTCTAGTTGAGAAATATGATGTTGAACGCTGTTCTGCCAACGTTTCCGACGAAATCTGCTTTGGATATAGTTCTAACGAAGTTGGCTTCGGCTGGACAAATGGAGTCATTCTGGAACTCTTAGCAGCAGGTGGGAAAAAAGTTTAAATAAAAAAGGCGTGAGGTTTTCCTCACGCCTTTATCTTAAAATTGTCATGTTGATCAAAGCGAAACAGAGTAGTGAGATTCTTCTTTCCACTGCGTTCCACTCAGAATAACATTCATGATTTTTTGACTTCTGCAAAAGCTTTATTAGTGAACAACAAGATCCCCGACTTTTCTAAGAAGTCGGGGATCTGAGTCTTGCGATTTTCACAAATCATTATTCAAGTTGGATTTTTATATTCAGCACCTACTAAGTATCATCTGTCCGTTTATCGTAAGGCTCACCTGTAAAAGGTTGTACGCCAATAGAAGGATAAGCATCATCCGTAGGGCCAAAAATCCGCATTGCAGCTTCAGAAATATACTGGGTTATATTCGCAATAATCTTGGAAATAGCCATAATATTGGACTCCTTATTTTTGAGTCGCTTTAATTGTGCTACCTATACTCTAATACTGATATTCAAGGCTGGCTCATATTCTCAATATATTGAGAATATATGCAATGTTTATTCAGATAACTTCGTAATACTTTAGCTTGTCAGAAAACAAACTTTTCCCTTTGATTCTAATTGTAACATAGTTGTTTCTCTACACCCTAGTTGGGAAAAGAGCGAAGGGAAACAATATCCTTTGTTTCCCTTCAGGAGTCGCCTTATTTGATTAACATTATTGCAAGCTATTACTATTAAAAAATATTAATTATTTTATGAATTTAGTATTAATTTGCCTATGAATCTACTGTTATACAGCAATCTCAGAAAATATACTTGCCGATAGTTGACATTATTTATGGTAGATATTACCATAAATAAAAAGAAGCATCTTGTAAGGAAGCTCTTGCATGACAACTTTGCCAGATTTGGACTATGTACGTAAACAGCAAAGCCAGCAGAACCAGGAACTGAACTTTTCTGCGGATGATTACAGCTTACTGACCGACCTTTACCAGTTAACAATGGCAGCTTGTTACACAGGCGAAGGTATAGAACAACGACGGGCAAGCTTTGAATTGTCTGTTAGGCGATTGCCAGAGGGTTTTGGTTATTTAATTGCAATGGGGCTGACACAGGCATTGGAATATTTAGCCAAATTCCGCTTTAGTTCCGCGCAAATTGCGGCATTACAGGCAACGGGAATTTTTGCTCACGCAGGCGATCGCTTTTGGTCACTTTTAGCTGAGGGAAAGTTTACAGGTGATGTTTGGGCAGTACCGGAAGGGACGGCTGTGTTTGCCAATCAACCACTATTGCGAGTGGAAGCACCCCTTTGGCAAGCGCAACTAGTGGAAACTTACCTCCTAAATACGATTAATTACCAGACTTTAATTGCCACAAAAGCAGCACGGTTGCGGGATGTCGCGGGAGAACAAGCAACACTTTTAGAATTTGGCACCAGACGAGCATTTAGTCCGCAAGGGTCTTTGTGGGCAGCGCGGGCGGCGTTGGCAGGTGGTTTAGATTCCACTTCTAATGTGTTAGCAGCGCTACAACTGGGACAAAAACCAAGTGGTACGATGGCACACGCCCTGGTGATGGCGTTGTCAGCAATAGAAGGCACTGAAGAACAAGCTTTTAGTGCATTTCATCGATATTTTCCGGGTGCGCCGTTGCTGATTGATACTTACGATACCGTTGCTGCTGCTGGGCGCTTGGCGGAAAAAGTAAATTCTGGGGAAATGCAATTAACAGGAGTGAGATTGGACTCAGGAGATTTAGTTACCTTATCAAAACAGGTGCGATCGCTACTTCCTGGTGTACCAATTTTTGCCAGTGGTGACATGGATGAGTGGGAAATTGCCAGATTAAAAACTGCTGGGGCCGAGATTGATGGTTACGGACTGGGAACGCGACTAGTTACAGGTTCGCCTGTAAATGGAGTTTATAAACTTGTAGACATTGATGGCATCCCAGTGATGAAGCAATCGAGTGGTAAGGTTACTTATCCAGGGCGCAAGCAGATTTTTCGCTCATTTTCGGGAGGTAAGGTAAAAGCAGACAGGCTGGCACTCTTAGGTGAAAGTCCTCTGGATGAAGAACCTTTGTTGCAGTTAGTAGTGCAGGAGGGTGAACTGGTGCAACCACTGGAGTCTTTGGCAACAATTCGTCAGCGTACCGCCCTCTCAGTTGCTAATTTGCCACAACAGACACGGCGTTTGGATCATCCTGTCTCGGTGCAAGTGGAGATTTCTGAAGGGTTACGGGTGTTGACTGAAGAAACTAAGAAACGAACCGCCAAGGACGCAAAGGACGCAAAGTAAGATGATGAGAATTGCTTTGTTTGGTACTAGTGCCGATCCACCAACTGCTGGACATCAAGAAATTCTGAGGTGGTTGTCTGAGCGTTATGATTGGGTAGCGGTTTGGGCCGCGGATAATCCATTTAAGTCCCATCAAACACCCTTAGAGCATCGGGCGGCAATGTTACGACTGTTGATTGCTGATATAGACGCGCCACGGCACAATATTGCTTTGGAACAAGAATTGAGTAGCTTCAGAACACTGGAAACAGTGGAAAAAGCGAAGTTTACTTGGGGTGAGAATGCTGAATTGACGTTGATCGTTGGTTCAGATTTACTGACTCAGCTACCACGTTGGTATCGCATTGAAGATTTGTTACAGGAAGTGCAACTACTGATTGTACCGCGACCGGGATATGCAATAGATGAATCTAGTTCAGAGGTAGTGCAAAAGCTGGGAGGGAAGATTGCGATCGCTAGTCTGACCGGTCTAGATGTTTCCTCAACAGCGTACCGCGAACATGGAGATACCCAAGCCCTCACAGCCCCTGTAGTTGCCTATATTAATCGAGAGCATTTGTACGAATGCCAGGACGTTCCCAAAAAAAGATACCAACTCCGTTAAACCAACAACCTTTGGCCGATTTCAAGGTTGGGGTTGATAATGTAATTTTTTCTGTAGATACTGCACAAAATCGGCTGTTAGTTCTACTAGTAATGCGACAGCAAGAACCATTTTTAAATCATTGGAGTCTTCCCGGTACTTTGGTGCGTCCAGGAGAGTCTTTAGAAGATGCCGCCTATCGCATTATGGCGGAGAAAATTAAGGTCAATAATCTCTACTTAGAACAACTGTATACATTTGGCGGGCCGAATCGCGATCCCCGGGAAGCAACTGATAGTTATGGTGTGCGTTATTTATCAGTTAGTTACTTTGCGCTAGTGCGATTTGAGGAAGCCGAATTAATTGCCGATCGCATGACTGGCATAGCTTGGTATCCGGTAAAACAAGTGCCACAATTAGCTTTTGACCATAACGAAATTCTAGCTTATGGCCATAGGCGGTTACGAAATAAATTAGAGTATAGCCCAGTGGCTTTTGAAGTCTTGCCAGAAATGTTCACCTTGAATGATTTATATCAGTTATACGCCACAGTTTTAGGTGACAATTTTTCCGATTATTCTAATTTTCGAGCACGTCTACTCAAGTTAGGTTTTTTATGCGATACCGGAATTAAGGTATCACGGGGTGCTGGCCGTCCGGCTAGTTTGTATAAGTTTGACGCCGAAGCTTTTGCTCCCTTAAAAGATAAACCTTTGGTGTTTATTTAACCAATCACTTTGCAGAGTCAAAAGTCCTGAGTAACTTATTTTGACTCTTGACTAATGACCAATGACCAATGACTAATGACTAAATACAATGAAAATTGCGATCGCTCAAATTAATCCGACAATTGGTGATTTGCTTTTAAATGCCCAAAAAATCCTAGAGGCAGCACAACAAGCAGCATCTAGCGGTGCGCGTTTGTTATTAACACCAGAACTTTCTTTGTGCGGCTATCCACCAAGAGATTTATTACTAAATCCTAGTTTTGTAGAAGCGATGGGCATCACTTTACAAAACTTGGCTCAGGATTTACCACCAAATTTAGCTGTGTTGGTAGGAACTGTTGAACCGAATATCAAAGCACATATTAGTGGTGGTAAAACCTTATTTAACAGCATGGCTTTGTTAGAAAATGGCAAGGTTAAGCAAGTTTTTCACAAGCGACTTTTACCTACTTACGATGTCTTTGATGAACGCCGCTATTTTGAAGAAGGCTTGGAAGCCAATTATTTCACTCTAGATAATATCCATATTGGCGTAACTATTTGTGAAGATTTATGGAACGATGAAGAATTTTGGGGCAAACGTAGTTACGCAGTAAATCCGATTGCTGACTTAGCAATTTTGGGTGTAGATTTAATTGTAAATTTGTCTGCTTCCCCCTACACTGTCGGCAAGCAGCAGTTTCGTGAAACAATGCTCAGGCATAGTGCAATACGTTTTCAACAACCGATGATTTATGCTAATCAGGTTGGCGGAAATGATGACCTAATTTTTGATGGACATAGTTTTGCCTTGAATCGTCAAGGTGAAATTATGTCTCGCGCCCGTGGTTTTGACACCGATTTAGTAGTAGTTGAATTTGACGAAGCGCAACGGGATTTTCAATTAGGTTCTGTAGCACCTGTCTATGAATCGGAAGATGAAGAAATTTGGCAAGCTTTGGTTTTGGGAGTGCGAGATTATGCTCGTAAGTGTCGCTTTTCTAAAGTAGTTTTAGGTTTAAGCGGCGGGATTGACTCTGCAATAGTAGCAGCGATCGCAGCTGCTGCACTTGGTAAAGAAAATGTCCTCGGTGTTCTCATGCCTTCCCCTTACAGTTCGGAGCATTCTATTAGTGATGCTGTGGCATTAGCCGAAAATTTGGGGATTAAGACTAATCTTTTACCAATTGGCGAGTTAATGCAAGGCTTTGATCAAACTTTAAGTGATTTGTTTGCGGGTACGGAATTTGGGCTAGCAGAAGAGAATATCCAATCTCGGATTCGCGGTAATTTATTAATGGCGATCGCTAACAAATTTGGCTATCTTCTCCTATCTACCGGTAACAAATCAGAAATGGCTGTGGGTTACTGTACTCTTTACGGTGACATGAATGGCGGGTTAGCTGTGATTGCAGATGTTCCTAAAACCCGTGTGTATTCACTTTGCCAATGGTTAAATCGCAATAATGAAATCATCCCCCAAAACGTCTTGACTAAACCACCCAGCGCTGAACTCAAACCAGGCCAAGTTGATCAAGACTCTCTACCGCCTTACGAAATTTTGGACGATATTTTGCAACGCCTGATTCACAACCACCAATCAGCAGCGCAAATTGTTGCAGCCGGTCACGATCCAGTAATTGTAGACAGAGTAATCCAAATGGTAGCGCGGGCTGAATTTAAACGGCGACAAGCACCCCCCGGCTTAAAAATCACCGATCGCGCTTTTGGAACCGGTTGGCGAATGCCAATTGCTAGTAATTGGGTTGGTGTCAAAAATGCTTACCAAATTAAAACCACAGCTACACCTAACCTTAGTTTGTTGTGATGGACAAAATGCTCATCCGCAAATTAAGTAATTAGTTATCAAACCTGTCCCTACCTTGAACTTTTATTAAAGTCTGTCCTTCTCCGATGCAAAGAGGGACAGATTTTGCGTAGTAAAATCTTTTTTATTAGGCTGATTAGACTGACACTATATAACCCGTCGAACTCACATTAATAGGACTTACGCAGTGAAAACCTGAAACCTCGATCCCCCCTAACCCCCCTTAAAAAGGGGGGGATCTGAAAAGCCCCCTTTTTAAGGGGGTTGGGGGATCTATTTTGCGTAAGTCCTAATTAAATAAATATTCTCCGTTTGGGCTTTTATTCTGGGAAAATTAACTTGATATACTCCTATACAGCTATTCAGTCAAGTAGATTTAAGAATATGTCTAATGCGGTTAAAGTATTTTTTTCCTACTCCCACAAAGATGAAGTGTTGCGAGACGAACTGGCAACTCATCTTAGCATGATGAAACGTCAAGGAGTTATTGAAGCTTGGCACGATCGCGAAATCAGTGCTGGTAGTGAATGGGCAAATGCGATCGATGACAATCTTGAAGTTGCAGATATCATACTGCTGCTCGTAAGTGCTAACTTTCTGGCTTCAGATTACTGCTATGACAAAGAAATGACACGAGCAATGGAGCGACACCAAACGCGAGAAGCTCGTGTAATTCCGATTATTCTGAAGCCGTCAGATTGGAATGGTGCGCCTTTTGGTAAACTGCAAGCACTCCCTAAAAATGCTAAACCTGTTACAACCTGGCAAGACCAAGATGAGGCTTTTTTAAATGTCGCTCAAGGGATTCGCAGAGTAGTTGAGGAAATGGCTAAATCTAAACCCTCTTCCTCAACTGCTTCTGAAACTACTACACCAGCGACTTCCAGCCCTGCTGCAACGAGTGGGGGTTTAACTGAGCGCCAGCGTCGCCGATTAGAGCAAGAAAAGCGCGAAGATAAAGTCACAAGCCTGATAAACGAAGCAGATCGTTTGCGCGAAGCTAAAAAGTTCGAGGAAGCAGCCGTCAAGTACAAAGCAGCCCTCCGTCTTGACCCGAACTCTATAATCGCTCACACTAACCTGGGTTTA
>NZ_CAXTNP010000222.1:0-13587 GCF_964245575.1 uncultured Nostoc sp.
CCAGTCCCCAGTCCCCAGTCCCCAGTCCCCAATCATCCAGTACCTAAAAATCAAAACAACTGTCATTAAGAGATTTTTTCTTACCAGATACCCCTGGTAATGCCGTCTTTTCTACTGCCTCGACTAAAGATCGTGCAACTCTGTCTGCATAAGGACGGGATAAAGACCAAATCAAGGGCGATAACCAACCCCGTAGTGTTACAGAATAAGATAAACAAGTACCACAAACCGTTGACTCTACTTGGTAAGTTACCCGTTCTTCTATTCCAGGAATCGCCATCACTCGGATACTCAGCATCTCTCTGGGATTGACACGTTCCACAAAAATTCTGATGGGAATTGGCGAAAAGCGTGTTACAGCTTGAAAAATCAATCCTGGTTTGGGTACTAATCCGCGGGGGACATTAGTACTCTTAAGTTGTGGATGCCAGGAAACATCTGTTAAATCAACCACTTTTTGCCACAGTTCATCTACAGAAGCAGAACTAATCTCTCGATATGTCCACACCAGAGAAGCACAAAACCGACGACGTTTGCGGCGGATGAATTTGGATAACCAACCTTGCATTTTCCTAATCCTCCTCCCTAGATACTTTCTGGTAACTCTGGTATGGTGTGCAACTACACTCAAACCCTAATAGGACTTATGTAAAACTATACGCGCTCAGGGGCAACTCATGTAGACGCAAAGCGGTGAGGGGGTCGCAGTCTTCTCCCTACAGCCCTTCTCCTAAAGGAGACGCTGTTCGCGTTCGGGCATCCTACGGCAGGCGCTAGCCTCTCCCAAAGGGATTCGGGGAGACGTTAAAAGCGATAGCGCAGCGTTAGCGAGTCCGCGAGCATCTGGCAGTTCCCGTCGAAAGCGTTGCGTAAAGCCTGCGGCATGGCAACGCTATGAGCGAGTCTTCTTCCAAGGGGAGACGATGCCGCGCAACGAGCGTCTTGCGTTAGCGCTAGCGGTAGCGAGTCCGCGAGCGTCACCCCCGAACCCGATAGCGCAGCGTAAAGCCAACTATTGGAGAGGCTGCGCCAACGGCATAGCAACGCTATGAGCGAGTCCGCGAGCGTCAGGGCTTAAGGCAGGGTATTGCCCCTACCTGAAAATCAGAGTTTCAACTATTGTTTGCCTAAGTCCTGCCTAAATTAAAACTTTCTCAGAAATGCTCTAAACATAGCAAGCCTGTATTCGGTACAGACCATAACAGATAACATAAGCAATATGGTAAAGAAGTTTTGAGCAGGCCCGTTTAACCCTTGATAATTCCAGGTTACGACTAAAGTCTAGTATTTATACCAGAATGTTCCAATTAAGAATTTCAAAAAAAACTCAGTCAATATACAAGCCTATACGCATTTGAGGGAAAATAACTCTAGTGATGCCGATCAATCGTATAAATGCTTAACCAGTAAGAAAAAGCGGGTTGGGCAAATAGAGCTTGATTGTTGGCGCGTGTTTCCCCCAAATTTTAAGATAAGAAATTTGTGGCTTTCTGGAAATTGTAATTAATTTAGGTTCAAGAATCTATGTTGACCAACTCGCAAACACCAACTGTAGCAGCAGAATCATCCAAGTCTTTGCCAGCACCTGACGCTCAGACTAGAGTCCGCCAGTTTATGCAACAGTTGCAAGACGAAATTAGTCAAAGGCTGGAAAACCTAGATGGTGTGGGCAAGTTTCTTGAAGATAGTTGGGAACGCCCAGAAGGGGGTGGAGGGCGATCGCGCGTGCTGCGAGAAGGTGCAATATTTGAACAAGCAGGTGTAAATTTTTCTGAAGTTTGGGGTTCCCATTTGCCAGCCTCAATTTTAACCCAACGTCCTGAAGCCGCAGGGCATGGCTTTTATGCCACGGGCACTTCAATGGTATTACATCCTTACAATCCTTACGTACCCACAGTTCATCTAAATTATCGCTACTTTGAAGCGGGGCCAGTGTGGTGGTTTGGTGGTGGTCTGGACTTGACACCTTATTACCCCTTTGCTGAAGATGCGGCACATTTACATAAAACGTTAAAACAGGCTTGTGACAAACACCACCCAGACTATTACCCAGTGTTTAAGCGCTGGTGTGATGAATATTTCTACCTCAAGCATCGTGATGAGACACGGGGCGTAGGTGGTCTGTTTTTTGATTACCAAGATGGTCAAGGTGCTTTATATCGTGGGCCAAATCCCAATGGGGAAGCAGCTATTCATAGCAATCAGGTGGGAACACCAGCAACCCGCTATTGGGAAGATTTGTTTGCCTTTGTGCAAGACTGTGGCAGAGCATTTTTACCAGCCTACGTACCAATTGTAGAACGGCGCAATGGGATAGAATATGGCGATCGCCAACGGAATTTTCAACTCTACCGCCGGGGACGGTATGTAGAATTTAACTTGGTTTATGACCGAGGCACCATTTTTGGTCTACAAACCAACGGACGCACCGAATCAATTCTCATGTCCCTACCACCCTTAGTGCGTTGGGAATACGGCTATCAACCGGAACCCAATACACCCGAAGCCGAGTTGTATGAAACTTTCCTTAAGCCTCAAGATTGGATCAACTGGACACCCAAATAGTGCTGAGTGCTGTACATGAATAGCGGGGCGTTTAGCCCATGCTAAGTTAGGAGTCAGGAGTCAGGAGTTATAATAATTACCCTGATCTTCCCCGACTCCTTCATCTCCCTCATCTCTCCCACTCCCCACTCCCCACTATTTTGCTGAGTATAAACTACTAAAGTTAAGCACTTAGCAAAAAAAGGTGACAATTTTAGCTATAGCTTGTTAATCTCAAGTGGCAGTATTAGAAAATTCTGTAACTAGTTAATCTTTAAAAAAATGTTACGGGGAGGGCTTTAGTGATTCATATAGACCAAAAAACTTATACAACCCAAGACGGAAACACCGTTATTGTCCTGACCCCAGCCGGTCGCCTAGATATTACCACTGCTTGGCAATTCCGGCTGAAGTTACAGGAGTGTATTTCCAAACTCAGCCGCCATGTAGTTGTAAATCTGGCTCAGGTAAATTTTATTGATAGTTCTGGTCTTACGTCTTTGGTTGCTGGGATGCGTGATGCTGATAAAGTTAAGGGCAGTTTCCGCATCTGCAATGTACATCCAGAAGCCAAACTCGTGTTTGAAGTGACGATGATGGATACTGTCTTTGAAATCTTTGAAACAGAAGACGAAGCTTTAGAAGGTGTACCTCGTAGCATCGCTAGCTAAAAAAGAGTTAGGAGTTGATTCAAGATCATAACTCATGACTTATAACTTTATCTTATTGAATACTGGTTTCGCTTGGTGTAGCGATAAGGCCCCATAATCGCTCCCCAAGTTGCTTTTCCAGTTGCTGGATCAATTCCTTTGTCGTAGCTGTGAAATTCTGCAGCAGTAGCTTCAAAACCCAAGGAAACATTGATACTATTGCCAAGATAAGTAAAGCTGCAACGAGTTTCTGGTAGTGGGGTAGCGGTAAACTTATAGCGATCGGCAGCTAGTGTTTCCTGAGTTACTGTTAGGATACAACCTGGTAGTAAATATAATTGTTCGGATGTCAGTGTGTTAAGTAGAGCAGGGTTATTGCCTGCGCCTATTAATGCACCTGGATCTTGAGGCATGTAGTATTGTACTTCCAAAGATGTGTCATTGCTGCCCTGACGCAACCGCATAATTCGCTGCCGGTAAGGTTTATCTAGGTTAAGAACGTTAGCCTGTTCGGCAAACAGGGTGAGGCTATCTTCTGTGAACAGATTAATTGGTCTTTGCCACAGCCGGAGGTGGACATACCAAATTGGTTCTCCTATGGCTTGTTCCTTATTATCAAATTCACCAGCTAGATACTCACCTAAAGCAATTAACTGTGGCGAAAAGTTCATAAATGCGATCAACAAATCATTAAAGATAAATATTTTTGGCTAGTTTTTTAGAGCAAAAGGTCTTAATCCTCTATGGCTACTAGCTTATAAAATACTTCTGATTTGTCTACATTGTAAATGAAACCGTCACCAGTTAAAAGCTCAACTTGGCAAAGTAGCCTTTAAGCGAGAAAATAAAGATACGTCGCCCTTAACATTTTCTTTGTGAACAACGTCCGTACTGTCTCTGATACAAAACGAACTTTTTACAATCTTCATACCCGTCCGATCAACACTATTTATCGTCGGGTAGTAGAAGAATTGATGGTGGAAATGCATCTGCTGTCAGTAAATATCGATTTTAGCTACAATCCAATTTATGCCTTGGGCGTCGTCACTACTTTCGACCGCTTCATGCAAGGCTATCAACCAGAACGGGATCAAGAATCAATTTTTAACGCCCTATGTCGGGGTATAGAACAAGATCCGCAACACTATCGACAGGATGCCGAAAGATTGCAAGGTGTAGCTAAAGGTTTGCCAGTTAAAGATTTAATTGGGTGGCTAGGCCAAACTACTTTTTTAGATCGAGATGCTGACTTGCAAGCACAACTGCAAGCGATCGCCAACAATCCTAACTTTAAATACAACCGTTTGTTCGCAATTGGTGTATTTTCGTTATTAGAACAGTCAGATCCTGAATTAGTCAAAGATGAAAAGCAACTCACAGAGGCTCTAAAAGCGATCGCTGCTGGCTTGCACTTGTCCGATGACAAACTCAACAAGGATTTGGAGCTATACCGTTCTAACCTAGAGAAGATGGCGCAAGCGCTGGTGGTGATGGCAGATATGCTCTCAGCCGATCGCAAAAAACGTGAACAACGTAAACAACAATCAACTACTCCCGTTGCTCCCCCAAGTTCCAACGAATAGTTAGGAGATGGAAGTCAGGAGTGATGAATTATGAGTTAAGAGTTGTTAATAACTCCTAACTCATAACTCCTGCACAGAGGCGATTAATCGCGTCTTCTAACTTTTGATTTTAGACGCCCAATAATTTGTAGATTAAGCTGTTAATTATAGTCAGCGCAAATGCCCCAATAACGGCACTCCAAATGCCGTAACGCAAGCGAAAGCCCTCAACTAACCAAGCAGCAATACTAAAACAAACCACGGCAATCATAAATGTGAAAATGCTGGATAGCAAGTCCAATGTGAGTAAATTTGGTACTGCAAAAATGAGGCTTAAAATCGGTCTGACTATTGCCGTCACGATACCAAGCACTGCGGCAGAAAGGAAGGCTTTACCTGGAGTGTCAATTTCAACTCCTAAAGGTAATTTACTAATTATCAACAGGCTAATAGCTGTTATTAACCAAACAATTAAAAGCGTTACAATATTCATGCCACAACCCCTGAAACGTGAATGGCAATTGGTGATAAATTACTTCACTTGATCGGTGTAAAAATCTTTAAAGCTCAACCAATTATTTGTAAATTAGCAGAAATTTTGTCGCTAACCGAATTTTGTTTTAGATATCTTTAGGTTTGGGAACAAAGTTTAAAGACGAGGGGGACTAGGGGATCAGGAAGCAGGGAAAGCAGGGGGCAAGGAGGAGAATAAAAAATTACCTCTTTCCCCTCTGCTCCCAGCAAGAACTGCCCCTCTGCCTCTTCCCCCTGCCCCTATCTCATCTTTTAAGACTAGGTTGGGTTTGTTTGGGTGCTACAGGCGCTTGAGATGCCTTCTTGTTGAAAATACCAGGATTGATAGGACTGAAGCCTTGTCCAGTTGGAGGCTGACTTATGCCAGGAAAGGGTACAGAATTAGGTGCTGAGGGAAATTTAGGGGTAAGATTCCCTTCAGGATTGATGCCTGGGACTGGTGCGGTTGTGGGTATTGGTGCTGCACCAGGAGCGATTGGGAAAGAGGGGATATTAGGCTGGTTGAGTGAGTTTATGGGTGGTTGAGATGGGCCAGGAATAATTCCCAAAGAAACGCGATCGCCTCCTACTTGCCGTAGCAAATCCAATGTCTCAATCACATCATTATAAGTTGCTGTCCGCGAAGCATTCAGCACCACAACGGCACTAGGGTTTGCCTGGAGATACTGTTTTAACCTCGCTCCCAAATCATCCCGTTGTACAGGCTGTTTTTCTATATAAGTATTGCCAACGGCATCGATAGTTACAATCAGACTTCCACTCTGTGATCTTATTCCAGATACTGAACTGGCGCTGGCTTTGGGCAAATCAACATTTATTGCCTGTTGGCGCGTAAATTGTAATGCCGCTAATAAAAAAAACGTCAGAATACAAAAAACAACATCTATTAAAGGGATGATTTGAATTTGGACTTCTTCAATTGGGGTATGTAGATTAACTTTCATTTTCTCAATTTAAACGCCTAGTTTGGGGGTTGAATTCTTGACTAATTAGGTGAATTTGGGGGTTCAGGAGGTTCAGGCAACCTAGTTTTTCCTAGCTTGCGGGGTGGAGTGAAATTTTCCTGCACAATTGCTGATGTACTATTACTAAAATCAGGGGGGGACTGGCGGTAGAGTAATTCCATCTCATTGCCTGCCTTCCGAAAAACTTTGACTTGGTTGACTACAAAACTTTGAAATAGGCGATAAAATACCAAACTAATAATGGCAACTATTAGCCCAGTTGCCGTACTAATTAAGGATTCACCAATACCAGTAGTCACCCCGGCGGTAGATTCAGTTCCCAAATCGCCAATCCGAATTGAGCGCAGAGAACGGATTAGACCCAAAACCGTGCCCAACAATCCCAGCAGGGGCGCGAGGGCAATTACAGCTTCTAAAAGTTTTTCGCCCCGCCGCATTCCAGCCAATTCATCTTCTGCTGTAGCCTCAAGTGCTAGTCGAAAGGTTTCTACATCAGTTTTTGGAAAACGTAAGGGGGCGTAGAGAAAACGCCCGACAGGCTGATGGCTTGCTTGTCTTGCAATATCAGCAGCTACTTGCCAATTATCCTGGGCAGCATCCAGGATGCGATCGACTATTTGCTTTTCCTGAGTCAAAATTCGCAACCAAAACCACAAACGCTCAAAAATCACACTTAAAGACAGAATCGAGAGAACAAGCATTGGCCACATTGCTGGCCCGCCTTTATAAAATAAATCTAAAATATCCACTGTTTAAGTTTCCTCCCTCCATGATTAAAGCAAATGTGCTAAGGCATTTTAATTCTAGAGATTAATGCAAAATGAGGGACTTCCAAAATATAAATTTCTCGAAAACCTAAAAAGACAGTGCAAGCATGGCGTATTTGACTTAGACTGCTCGACAAACTTGCTGCTAGGTTGCCATAATCCCCAATTACTACAATCACTGGAGTTCTAATTTGTCAAACCCTTGCAGTATTAAACTCTTGTGCAGAATTACAAAATAGGTATTTGGCGAAAGATTACGAGTAGCGTCTTCCAGACTAACTAGGGCGGTTATTCCCACCAGGAATTTTTAGCATAATTTGTCAAAATTAAAGATAACTGGAGGTTCAAAATATGAAATTTTCAATCCAATCACTTTACACTTGGTATGGCGATTTGCTTCGTAACCCTAAGTACCGTTGGTGGGTAATTTTAGGAACGCTAGTCTATTTGGTCAGCCCAATTGATCTTCTCCCAGATGTTTTACCCATTGTGGGACAGATTGATGATGTTTTCCTTTTGACTCTGCTAGTTTCTGAGGTGTCTGGGCTAGTAATTGAGGGCTGGAAAGCTCGTAAGGGTGATGTGGGTACTGAAGTATCTAATACTACTGAGGGTTCTACCTCTACTGCAAGCACCATTGATGTTGATGCTGTCTCGGTTAAGTAGTTTTAATAAAACCCCTGCTTTTGGAATCTGATGGAATCTGAGGTGGGGGATATTTTTTTTAAACGCAGAGGAACGTAAAGGGAAGCGCAGAGGAACGCAGAGGGTGAGTTAGAGGTTGTTGGCTACGCGTTTAATACCTTCTTTGAGGTGGAGAACGTTAAAGTTGATCAGAAGACCTAGTTTGCAGTTTGCTAGTTTGAGATAGGTTAGGAGTTGAACGGAGTGAATCGGGTGGAAGGATTCTACAGATTTAATCTCTACAATTACTTTGTTTTCGACTATCAAATCTAATCGATAAACGCATTCCAATTGCACATCTTGGTAAACCAAAGGCAATGGAATTTGCTTACCAACATTCAATCCGGCTTTTTTCAAGTCATAATCC
Source organism: uncultured Nostoc sp. (assembly GCF_964245575.1). Lineage (GTDB taxonomy): Bacteria > Cyanobacteriota > Cyanobacteriia > Cyanobacteriales > Nostocaceae > Nostoc. The sequence goes on from NZ_CAXTNP010000222.1 coordinate 8,074, forward strand.
AAGCACTCCTGATAAGCCGACTCCAATAAACCAGGCCCTAAAGCAGTATGCACCCTCATCGCACAACCAATAATCACCCCACTCAACTCATTCTCTCTCATCCTCTGCGCTCCTCTGCGTTTCCCTCTGCGCCCCTTTGCGTTTAAAAATCTTCCACAAATTCCGTCAAGAACCTGAATGCTTTCAAAATATAGCTAGCACAATCTCTAGGAGAAGTATTGTAAAACGATCGCCACGCACTAGCTTTATCCTCATCATAGCGATCGCTACGATGAGTATGGTTTTCCAGCCACGCCAATCGCACTGCATGGCCAATTAACACATCCAACACAATATATTCTTCAATTTGCAGCTTAGGATTATTAGCAGCGATCGCAGCTAATTCAATTAATGCTTCAATATTAACTTGGCGGTATTCTGAAGCTTCGATTTTATTCAGCAAATGCTCAACTAACAGAGCAAAATTTCTTTCCCCGGCTGTCATTTCCGACAGCATTATCTCACTATCTAAACGATTGCGGCGTTCTAATTTATCGCCAATTACTAGACCCTTGCAATGTTGCATTAATAGCCAAACTTGTTTAAAAAATTCTTTTGGTACGCGCCCCGTCGCACCCTCGGCTTGGCGAAATCGTCGCCAACCGCCTGGCGGAACTTCTATCCCTTCAGCAATTCCTGGTAGCACCACCCAAGCAATATCACTTTCTTTTTGTTTGACGTGCAGTGATTCTTGCTGGCGCAATAGGTTACTCATGCCAGTATATCCAGTTAATACCTGACGCAAACGCATTTTAACTTCAAAGGGTGAAAGTTGCATTAAGTGATCATAAGCTTCATCTTGAGTGACATGCAATTTCCGCGCTAGTTCGCTGGTGATCAATAAGATTAGATAGCCGACTCTCAGGGTCAATAGTCCTTGAAATAGTCCGGGTTCTGAGCGAATTAAGATACCAAGATAGATTAAAATCTCTTGGGTGAGAACGCGATCGCGTATATCCTCACGACAAAAATGATTAATTTTATCGGCAATTTCATCGTGGGACATGGGTACAGTAATTAAGGACGCTTCACTGTAAGCTTTACCAACAGCAATTTGCTTACCTCGCACCAAAATACTCGTGACTGCATCTGATAGGCTGATATCAACCATTTGCCGTAACCCCGCAGCCCGACGCACTACTGCCCAAATGCCTAAATCTCCAGCTTTGGTGTAAACTTCATCTAGTAAATCGCCTACGGTGACAGGATATCCTGGGCCACCATACCCTGTATCAAATTTCATTCCCTGCAATCGAGTTAAAGTTTGCAATAACTCAATTTGCTCGTAGATATTCTCTGATGAGCGCAAATAAGAAAGTAATAATCCGAAGTTAGTTTCATACTCCATTTGAAATTCTTGGGTATGTCCTAAGCGCCAGTTTTTCTCAGGATGATATGCCAGGTAATAGCAACGTGGACTAGCATTTTTCACTGGCGATCGCGAAAATTCTGCATTGGGAAGAAAATCAATTCTTTGGATTCCAGCTGTTAGCATTAGCTGATTTAGCCGCCCTAATTTCACCCGTACACCGTTACAAACACCATCTTTCAGTTCTTGCATCAGTTCTAGTAATGCTTCCGAACCGGCTTCTAACATGGTGTGCGTCAACATTAAAGTTAAGGTAGGACGACCTAAATCGCTCCAATATTTTTGAATGTAAGCTAGTTCGCTTCTAATTTGATCTAATAGAAAATGGTAATCAAGGGTTAAGTAAAACTGTTGAGAATCTGAAAATGAAGGCAAAAATACAATTGTTTCACCGCTAATCCGAAAGATTCTAGATGTTGTCAAACTCCGCAGCCGCCGCACTGGCCGCCCAGTTAAACCAAGTTTATCGTTACGTCCAATTTGGGTATAAATAGCTGAAAATTCTCCAGCTTTTCTCACTTGAATTGGTTCTACTTGAGTAGGCGTTTGTGCTTCAATTCCGTGAACTTCTAGTTTCGTTTGTAAATCTTCATCTTCTGCTAATAAGGCAATTTGTACCAATGCCTCGCGCTGTTTGCCCACACACAAATGTCTTCCCAAAGGGTCGATATCACCAACCGCTAGTAACCCTTCACTCAACATTTCACCGAGAAAATATAAACTCTGCGCCCATACTAAGGGAATATTTTCATTGGGCAAGCGTAGCTGCGTTTGAGGTGCTAACTTTTCTGCCTCTATGTTTTCTGCTGGAACATAATAAAGTTCTGGCAATAAACGCAAACCATTTTGTTCTATAAGTAATGATTCTAAAAGAGTTTGGTATTTTTTAACTTGTTCTTGATCGCCGCGAAATAATCCATCTAGAACTAAATAAGTGAAAAATAACGGCCATTCGCATTCAATATGCTCAAATTGCTTGAGTTCCCACGGTTCGTAGTGCAAGCGATGATTATCTTCTAAAACGGTTTGGTGTCCATCACGCAGAAAGCGTTTGCAGCCGTATTTACCTGCGAGTTTATTGATAATATCGTTTAAGGTGCGATCGCGTAATTTAAAGTCTTCCACTGCAAAGGCAGGATAACTAATAATACTTAACAGCGCCGCATCAATTTCTTTAGAACCAGATTCCCTCGGTAATAAGGATTCTAAGGTAATCCGGGCGCGGGCGATTTCATCTGGTAGCACATGAACTACCGATGCTTGACTACCATGCACACCAAACAAATCCAGTCCATTGATAGCTTCTAAAGCAGCTTTTGCCATACCTACGGAACTGGCATTTAACTCAGCATTACCCCGATTAATTTTATTACCACGTTCCCAAATGCCGTAATCTGGTGTGCGGTAAGCTCGTCCAATGTAGTAAACTAAATTTTGGACGAAATTCACTTCATCAATCGTATAAATTATTTGTACTCCTGCTGCGGTCATTTGCGCCAATATCAGCAAAAATATAGATGTGGCATCAAGTTGCAAATGTCCCCATTCATCATCACCAACAACAATATCACCAGTCGCAGTATTATATTTGGCGTGTAGTCCATCTAGTAGCGACTGAGTATGTTTAAATGTCTCTACTTTACGAGCCTGTCGCATCATCGCAAACAACAACCCGCGCATCAGTTTAATGACACTATGTTCTAATTCATAGGTGCGTCCTTTGTCGTCGTCAATCTTGCGGTATGCAAGTCCTAAACCCCAAACTGCCAAAATGCTGTAAACATTGTCTCGCACCCAGGCATCAGTATAATCGCCGTGGGCTGTAATCGCTGTACTCGCAGGTAGTAAACCAGTAATCGGATTCTGGCGAGTTAGGATGATCGTTTTGATTTGCTGGTAGTAATAGTCCAGGCGAGTTAGCAATTTGGTAGATGTTTTCATGGTTTGGTTTAGAACAACTTGCAAAATTTGACCCTGTGACTGTGAAGTGAATTACCTAAACCAAGTCAGAATAAGTTCTGTAATGGTTGATGGGACAACAGCTAAGGGTGGTGTGAGTTTATTATTATCTCCTGTTAATATGCCTCTGGGTACTGAATTTTAGCGATTCCGAACTAAGAGTAACTTTTAGGAGAAGAGCGATCTCGCTTATAACAAAGTATCAATTTTTGTTTCTATATCTAAGTATAGAGTAAACTAGGCATACCCAAGAGCGATCGCTAAAGCTCAAAAACCTCACCGCAACAATGAAGTGAAACCTGCCAACCCATTTCTAATTCTCCGTCGTTTAGGTGACTACACATAAAGTTGTTTGATACCAAAGATTACTTATTGAGGTTGTAAATATTTTAACTCTATAAAGTTTGCAAGTAAATTCGTTGATTGGCTTAACATAGATTTTATTAATAATATAATATACTTAAAATTTTTAATACTTACTTAAAAAGAGGATAATTAAATTACTCACTAGTTAAAAATGTCACAATTTCTGAATAGTAATATTCAGTATCTACCGGAGATTGCTATTCCGGGTTAGGATGATGACTAGCGATGCCTTAATTTAGATATCGATATTGAGTTGTTGAAATTTTATGGGCCATAGTCCACCAGATGGCAGTATCAACCTCCTCTGAGCTGGCGAGGAAGTCTCCCAGCGCGGGGGAGACTTAGGAGATATATCTACATGCTTACACAAGATATTCGTGATTTGCTGACTGATACTACCGATTTAAACCAGCTGAAATGGGATTTAAATCGCTTACAACCTGTGGATGTAGGAGAATACATTACACAATTGCCAGAAAAAGAACGTGCGATCGCATTCCGTTTACTCAACAAAGGTCAGGCAATTGATGTATTTGAATATTTGCCAACAGAGGTGCAGCAGGAACTAATTAATTCTCTGCATGATGTCCAGGTAGTGCACCTTGTAGAAGCGATGAGTCCTGATGAACGGGCAGAATTGTTTGACGAACTACCTGCTGGCGTAATCAAACGGCTGTTGCAAGAACTGAGTCCAGAACAAAGGCAAGCAACAGCAACGATTCTCGGCTATCCAGAAGGCACTGCTGGGCGGGTAATGACAACTGAATATGTGCGGTTGCGGCAAGGATTGACTGTAGGTGAAGCCTTAAGTAAAATCCGCCGTCAGGACGAAGACAAGGAGTCGATTTACTACGCCTACGTCACAGATGACAACCGCACGCTGGTGAGAGTAGTTTCACTGCGCCAGTTGCTGTTTACCTTTCCCGATGTTTTCATCAAGGATATTTCTAGCGATCGCGTCATCAAAGTTAGAACTGAAACCCCCCAAGAAGAAGTGGCGCGAATTATGCAGCGCTACGACTTAATCGCTATCCCCGTAGTTGACCGAGAAGACCGATTGGTGGGCATTGTCACCATTGATGATGTCATGGATATTTTGGAAGAGGAAGCCACAGAAGATATCCAAAAACTGGCGGGTGTCAGTGGTGATGAAGCAGCTTTATCCTCTCCCCTCCTCACCATCCGCAACCGCTTACCTTGGCTATTGGGCATCATGGCACTATATATTGGTGCCGCCAGTGCGATCGCGCCTTTTCAATCTGTAATAGCCGCAGTGCCGGTTCTAGCAGTAATCATGCCGATTTTTTCTAACACTGGTGGTACTGTTGGGATTCAATCATTAACGGTGACAATTCGCGGCTTAGGAGTGGGAGAGGTAACACCCAAAGATACCTTGAAAATTCTTCGCAAGGAACTTCTAGCTGGTTTAGGTACAGCCGTAGCTTTAGCCACAACGATGATTCTGCTTTCCTTAATTTGGGCGCGACCCCAAGAACGATGGGTGGCTTTAATTGCCGGAATGGTAATGGCAACTAATACAATTGTGGCTGTTACACTCGGCACTTTACTGCCAATGGGTTTGACACGGCTGAAGCTTGACCCTGCTTTGGTTAGTGGCCCGTTAGTGACTACAATGCTAGATACAATTGGGTTTTTAACGTTCCTCAGTCTAATTTCTCTAGCTTTAAACGTTTTCCATTTACCAACTTGAAAGAATTGGGAATGGGGCATTGGGCACTTGTACTGAGCGAACGCGAGTGCGTCTCGTAGAGAAGTCGAAG
>NZ_CAXTNP010000223.1:0-13517 GCF_964245575.1 uncultured Nostoc sp.
TGCGATCGCTCGGTATTGGGCGTGAAGATCCAATGGAAAGCCAATGATTAAATCCCAAAAAAAGCGGAAAGTGCGTTGGGCGGCGAGCCACTCTTGTTGCAACTTTCTAAGAAAGAGGGCCGAAGCCCCCAAACAAACTAACCAGCCAGAACCAACCGACCGCCAAATCGACGCGCCAACCGAGGCCGCCCCAAACACACCCGCACAACCACAGCTGGAGACAGACACGGAACCGACACCCGCCAACGCCGCCCAGTGAAGCGAACGACACAGAACGAACCAGGCCCGAAGAACTGACCCGCCGCAGCCGCAGCAAAACGCACCGCCGCCAACTCAGACGCGAACGAACACACACACACCCAACTAGAGAACGCACGAGACGACGGCCGCACCACAGCAAGACCAAGACCAGGGAAGCAACGGGCCAACTCAACAACTTCAGCCGCCAGAGGAGCGGGACAGCCAACGAACGACCGACGAACGAGAGTGGACATAGCAGACCTCAACGCGAAAGGACGACAGGGAAACCCCCGGCTCTTTCTTTCTTTGCGTAGCGTGTCAAGGGTGGCGGTGGGGGTCTGGGGGAAACCCCCAGATATAAAAACGTAGTAACAATATTCCGCCACTTGCGTTCGCGTAGCGTGTCGAAGACAAGCCCTTGATGCGCGTAGCCATCCTAAAACAGCCGGGGTAGCCCTGCGGCAATGAGCGCTCCCCTTGGGGCGGGGGGGGACATCGACCGACGAAGGAGGGAGTCAAGAAATAAACTGCGTAGCATCAACTTCTTATTTCGCGTAAGCGATTATGTTAGCGATCGCACCTCCCAAAAAATATACTTTAATTAATGTATATGCAGCGTACACAGCATACATAATACTATTTAATAAAAGTATACGACCAAAATCTATGCCTAATCCACATCCTAAAACTGAGCAGTTACCTAAACAAAAAACAACGTGGAATAATCTACCAACGAAACCTACAAGAGTACCAGAGATATTCTTAGAGGAAATAGAGAAGTACGCGCGATCACTGGATAATGGCTCTAGTCCTCTTGATTCCGTCATCTCTGCATTAGATAGACTTAGCAAAGATGAATTGAGTCAATTAAAACTGGCTGTAAGTTCTTTGTGTGGTGATGATGACTTGAGCGTTCGCCCAGTCAGATATCCTATATACGCCGGGATGGAATCTGAACACTGGACTGGAGAAGATTTCACCTATGATGATGAACCAGCACCAAAACCACAGCAAAATAATTTAAACTTCAATTTCTTCCTTAATTCGGTTAAATCCTGGCAACTAGAGGATGTTGTCAAACTCCAGTTAGAATTACCTGCAATCATTGATGAGAAGAAAGAAGAGACAGCTGATCGCCGCTTAGAAAGGGCAATCTGTTATCTATCGTCACGGTGTGATGGTGCAAGCTCAATAGATGGTCAAGGTTTTAACAAGGCTGATTCCGGCTTTGGCCATTGGTTAGCAAATCAAATTCAGCAGCAAAGGCTACTGCTTCAGGCACACGCCCAGGCTGCATATAAAATGATTCAAAAGTATAGTAAGCAGTTGAGTCTAGCCGGACTATCACTGCCTTTATGGGATGTGATCGCTCACCAATACGCTCTAAATTCAGCACCAGTAATCATCACTCAAGAAAACACAACCATTACCCCAGAACACAGGGTTGAAATAAAAGGAGAGATGATTGCTGTGTACGCTCCTTACGATAAATCAGGTAAATTTCAGCGTGATTGTAAAGATATTGTTGGTTATAAATTTGAGGGTGAGGATAAATCTTGGCGTTTTCCTCTGTTGAAAATTGAGGAAGTCATAGAAAAGCTCACAAATAACCAATTTCATCTTACACCAGAGGTAGAAGGAGCGAAAGCCCTTGCTCAAAAGCAGCGTCACGAGGAGGAGCAAGCAATGGAAGCCGCAGCGCTGGCGGCGGCTGATGGAATTGTACAGTTAGTAAAACGAGCAAATCTAGATGCACCTTTGGCTAATGGCTGGTATCTGCGGGATTATCAGAAAAAAGGTGTTGAGTGGTTGCTTGCTCATCGTCGCGGCGGCATCTACACCGGGGGCATTCTTGCAGATCACATGGGGTTAGGTAAATCGCTTGAGGCATTGATAGCAGCCAGAGCAATGCAAGTACACAAGGGTTGTCCGGTGTTTGTGATTGCTCCTGTATCTGTAATGGAAAATTGGGTAAAGGAAGCTGCTCGTGCTGAAGTCAAAATCGAGTGTTTTAGTTGGGCTAAGATGCCTAAACCATTAGATACTCAAAAATATGTGCTGATTTGTGATGAGGCGCATTATGCCCAGAATATCAACAGTCAACGGACTAAGAAAATGTTGGAACTGGCGCACCATGAAAACTGCTTGGCCTCATGGCTGCTAACTGGGACACCAATCAAAAACGGTAGACCAGTTAACCTTTACCCATTACTATTTGCAGTCAACCACCCACTAGCAGCTGATAAATGGGCTTATGAACGGCACTATTGCAATGCTGGACATAAGTACGTTGGTAAAAAAGCAGTTTGGGACAACACCGGAGCAGCACATCTGGATGAGTTGGCTTATAAAACTGAGGATGTGATTCTCAGACGTACCAAGGCTGAGTGTTTAACTGAGTTGCCAGCTAAGACCAGACTATTTAAGGAAGCAGAATGTGAGGCAAGTGCAGCCAAGTCATATCAAGAGACAATTCGCTCACTCGTGGACGACTACCGCCGCCGTGCAAAACTGGGTGAAGTTGATGAAAATGCAGAAGCGTTAGTAACTCTCAACTTCTTACGGAAGGTGGGGAGTGAGTTTAAAGTACAGAGCGCGATCGCTCTTGCCGAGGAACTGTTAGAGCAAGGCCAGCAGGTTGTAATGTTTACCGAGTTTGTAGAGTCAGCCAAGGCGATCGCACAGGGACTTGGCGGTTTACTCCTGACCGGAGATACTAAACCCACTGTGCGCCAGGAATTAGTTGATCAGTTCCAATCAGGGGATAACAACGTATTCGTCGGAACTATCAAAGCTGGCGGTGTTGGTCTAACCCTGACAGCTGCTAGCAATGTTATTCTAGTTGATCGTGCTTGGACTCCGGGAGACTGTGAGCAAGCCGAGGATAGATGCCATAGGCTAGGTCAAGAAAATGCTGTGTTCGCAACATGGTTGCAGCTTGGAAATATCGACAAAGCGATTGATGATTTGTTAATTCAAAAACAACAGCGAATTGAGCTTGTATTGAAGGGTAAGCGCAAAACTTTACAAGGTATTAATTCACCTAAAGATTTGGCTAAAGAATTACTCGCTATCCTCTAAGAATCACTACGTAGGCGATCGCTTTATCCTAAAAATGATGGCGATGCCTACGGCGGGCTACGCCTACGCTAATTTCCTCTAAGAATTAATTGTAACTTTACTCATCTACGAGTAATGCTTTCACCTTACGAACTGTATTGATTGCCACATTAGCTTTTTGGGCTGCTTCTCGCAATGATAAGCCCTCATCAAGCGCTGCAATTACTCGTTGTGATGAGGGTTTTGCTAGAAATTCCTCTATTGATTCACCAATTGAAGGCCGGCCAACGTGTTGACCCCAGTTCTTAGCACGGGACATCCCCGTTTTGATTGCCTGCGATCGCCTAATCTTTTTCTGTTCGATTAAAATCTGTTGCTGACGAGTTTGTTCTTGCTCTACAATAAATTGCTCAATCCAGCTTGGCTTACCGTCTAGAATATCAACCTCAACTTTTGATAATTCTTTCGCCTTCATCCGCCGCAAATCTCGTAGCGCGACCTTAGCCTGTTCTGGGGTGAATAAGTTGTAATATTCAGTTAAATTTCCAATCGGGATATTGAAAAACGAATACCTATGCTTAAAGTATTTCTCAACGTTTCCACGATGAGGACAGGTTCCTAATACTTTAATTGAAACACTGTCAAAGTATGGGGCTAAATCACTTTTGATTTCAGATATTCGCGTTTCGATATCACGACGAGTCACGCCGATTTTATAAATAGTATTTCCTCCACTGGTATCAATCTGGAGATAATAAAGGCTATTGGCTAGAATTTTACGAAATTCAGCTTGATAAATTTGTAAATCTCGCAAACATTCATTAAATAAAGGGGATTTTTCATGGTAAGCAGACTCTAAATTATCTTCAAGCTCTTGCAGTTTTTCTAGTAACATTGGTTCTTGAACTTGATTAAATAACATTAGAGAGAGTGCGCCAACTGGTATCTTACCCAGTTTTGTAAACTGATATTCGCCGCCATAGCGGTATGTATTACGCTCTAGTAATTCTTCTCTAATTAAAACTCTTGGCACTTTGCTTTCATCAATGCCTCTGTCCTTTTCTCCGTAGCGGTTCCAAAGGTCTTTGATTTGCTGAAGTTCCTTTCCAGTTAACCAAATGTTGAAATTATCATACAGGGGCAAGGTAGGAAGTAAGCGATTGCTACGGTTAACTTCCCGGCAAGTTTCATGAGTGTGGGCAAAGTGATGCTCATTGCGCTGACCCTTTTTAGCAGTCAGTTCACCATCGCAGTAGGGACACCTTACCTGAGTCTTGCCACGCGGCACATCCTCAATTGAAACTAGAGTTTTGTCTTGGTCAATTCCGTACTGGAGCCACATTTTAGAGCATCCTTTATTTGATACACCAGTTTTATAGGATTTTGTTGCTCGTGAAGATGATTTTACTGTATCAAAAAAAGGTTGCCATACAATCAATATAAAAATAGCGATCGCTTCCCATGTCTGCAAGGTAAAAGGGAAGCGATCGCCCTTGAAGATGCAGCTTAAATTTCGGCTGCTATCTTGTCTAGTCGGTCATTGGTGTCTTTTGCCAGTTGGAGGCAGCGAATACTCTTTGGCGAATCCACCTGCGGCGGCAATAGTTCCTTCTGTGGACTTCCGACCAAGTTAATCACAGTAAAAGCCGCCGTCAAACAAAAAACCTTACAACTTTCTAATATTTGCCGCGATCGCCCTTAGCATATTCGCCATCTGATGTTTATTGGCAATATGCATGTGCCCCGAACCGTTCATTAAGCAACTGACACATACCGCCGACAAACCAATACTTAGTAAAAGCTTGCGAATTAATACCAACTTCTCATCTTTCGTAAGATGTTGGCAAACTTCTAAAGCCTTATCTATATTGCTTTCCACTCGAATTTCAATTTATCAAAATTTCAACTTCAAATCATACAGCTAATATCAAGCAGATACAAACCGTAGTATTACTTAGTTAGAAGGCTGAAATCAACTGAAGTAGAGCCAACATCATCGATATTTTGTAGCCAGTCAGCAATCTCCGTTAATATTTCAGCTTTTTCTTGGGGTGATGCTTCTCGGATGAGTAATCGCAGTGAGGAGCTGGGTTTAGCGCCGAATAATTCTGATAAATACCAGTTTCTCGCTTCCTGGGGGGCAGCTTCTAAGAGTGCAACCAGCTTGGCGCTACCTAAATCGCATTTACCATTACGAAAGCGCGAAATCGTTACTTCTGTAATTCCCGCCGCATCACCAATCGAGCGTGCATTCAAATCAAAACGTACTAACATTTGATCAAACAGCTTTTGATGTCGCTGGGACTTGGCAAAATCTGACATTATTACTTATAGTATTTGATAAGTCTTAACAAGTTTGATATTATACTGCTGAAAGTAGACATCAACCCTATGAATCATTTAATCGCAAAGTTTTACCAAGTACTTGCTATGGCAAAGGGATAAAAAATTATACGACAGAACAATAAAGATTGACTAGTAAGGGTTCTAGCTTTTGTCAGTAGATTTGAACAATAAGCGATACCAGTTTCAGTGGTTGCCAAGGATTTTATTTGTATCTACTTCTACGCTTCTGGCGATCACAAGTAACCGTGAAACTTATACAGCCAAAGCCTTTTCTACTGGATCTGTATTCTTACGATTCTTGCTTGCTAGTGCATCAGCAATTAAGCGCAAGGCTTCTAACTGTTCGGCTGAACTGGATTGGTTAATTACTGATCGCAAGTTCATGTCTGGACTAGTACCAAACAATTGAGATATATACCAAGTTCTGGGTTCGGAAGGAAGAGTTAAAAGCAATGTAATAAGTTTTGTAGATCCTAAATCCGCCTTACCATGCCGAAACCGCGAAAGAAGAACCCTTGAAACTCCAGCGGCTTTAGCTGTTTCATTCGCATTTAAATTAAAGCGGTTCATCATTTCGTCGAACAACCGCCAATGCAACTCAAAATCCTCTTGCGTTACAAAATTTTGCATTTGCTATGTTGTATTGTATTCGATACAAGGTATCCTAAACGATACAGAAAGAAATATCAATATGGATAAATTAATCGTACCAAACGGCTCTTAAAAATGCTCGTTACTTGTAACGACAGGAGCAAAAATTCATAAATGCCGCTATCGCTTGAAACTTGGCAGGAGCAATTGTGCGCCCTCCAGTCTCAGCAGTAAAAAAGTTTGCCTCAGTTGTGACGAACCGGGGCAAACAAAAATTTCATTAATCATATTTTGATGAATAAAGGTGCATTATGACCCAAAACAGTTCCAAAATTCCAGGGAAGTTTTACCCACTGCAACATGAAGAATGGCTATACGCTTGCTGGGAACTGACGCAAGCGCAACGAGATGTACTTGACGATCGCATTCACCTGTTTGAGCGTTCTGACCTAGCAAAACTGGCATTGGCTCAAGCAACCTGCTTAGAGTTCAGGATTACTGTGACTTTTGAGGAGGTACAGCCCTGATGGAAAAATTTTACCCCCTGACTCCTTCCATGTCTCAAAAACTTAGAAAGTCTAAACTTACAAAGCACGAAATGGCGCTCTGGCTTTACCTAATTGAGAAAGATCCTTTTGGCGATCACTACTGGCAGATGCCCTCAACCTTAGAAATCACCACAGAACTTGAGATGAGTAAAGCCTCATATTTCCGCGCTAGGGCTAGGTTACAAGAGCTTGAGCTATTTGACTTTCAAGAGCAAAGAGTTGATTGCAGAAATTTGACTGGAGTCTCAAAAATGAGACTAGAGTCTCAAAATTCAGATTCAGAGTCTCAAAAATGCGACTCTGAATCTCAAAAACGAGACTCAAAATCTCAAAAATGCGACTCTGAGTCTCAAAAAAGAGAAAGTCAGCGCTCAAAATCCTTTGCTGGTAAGGATTGCGAAGTCTCTCATACTATTCAGACTTATTTAGACTTTAAAAAGACTCTCTCTGAGATAGAGAGAGAGAGTTTTTTAGATTTTGGTAAGAAGAAAGCTGCACAGTTACCCAATCCTCCCCAACTCCCACAGCGATGGATAGAGAAGAACTTTGATGAGTTGCTTGAGCAGTGGTTCCAAACCCGCGATGAGAATGAAAATCAAAACCAAAAATATAATTTTGTGGCTTACAGCGAACCGCAGCATCAAATGTGGTACGGACAACTACAAGCTTTAGTTTGCGGGGCTAATCAATCGGGCGACAGCGCAAGGCTCGAACAGTTTTTAAAAGATGACTTTTACAGTAGCTGGCTCAATTGGGCGAAAACTGCCCGTGAAGACGTGCGTGAATTTTTAGCAACCAACCCGATACCCACATAAAACCCAGCAAAAGCGAGAGTAAGTTATGTCTGATCTAAATTTTGGTGATACTAACAAGCTGCCTCCCCAAAATATTGAAGCAGAAGAAGCGATTTTGGGTGGTATTTTGCTAGATCCAGAAGCGATTAGTCGAGTTAGCGATCACCTTGTTCCCGAAGCCTTTTACATCAGCGCTCACAAAGATATTTATCAAGCAGCACTCAGGCTCCACGCACAAGGCAAACCCACAGACTTGCTCTCAGTTACAAGTTGGCTGACTGACCACGAAATACTTGTGCGTATTGGTGGCAGAAATAAATTAGCAACTTTGGTAGACCGCACAGTATCAGCTGTGAACATCGATGCGTTAGCCGAGTTGGTGATAGAAAAATATTACCGTCGGCAATTAGCTAAGGCAGCAAGTGAGATTTACCATTTAGCACACGACCAAGAAGAAGAAATAGCTAAACAATTAGAGACGGCTGAATCAAAAATTTTAGAGATAAATAATAGTGCCATTTCATCAATATCTGAACCAATTCACCTCAGCGATATCTTGATAAATGCCTACTCCAGCATTGAAGAAAAAAGTATGGGTATATCACCATCTGGGGTTAAAAGTGGGTTTTATGACCTAGATGCAATGATAGGAGGATTTAAACCGGGAAAGCTCATAACAATTGCTGGACGGCCAGCAATGGGAAAATCATCATTTTTAGGCAACTTAGCTTTTAATATCTCCGAACTCGAAAAGTTACCAACTGTTATTTTTAGCCTTGAAATGACTAAAGAAGAATGGGCAGATAGATTTTTATCCCAAGATGCAAGAATTGATTCAAGCTATTTGCAACAGGGCAAGATTAACAAGCACCAGTGGGAACCTTTAGCACAATCAATCAGTAGGTTAAGCGAGTTGTCCGTTTATATTGACGATTCGCCCGTGATAACTGTCAATTCAATTCGTTCAAAAGTTAAGCGAATTGTCGCAGAACACGGTCGCATTGGCATGGTCGGTATTGATTATCTACAACTAATGGAAGGGACGGATGGTGATAGTTACAACCTCGCTTTTCAAATCGGAAAAATCACCAGACAGTTAAAGCAATTAGCACGCGAATGTAACACAACTATTGTCATTTTGTCACAGCTAAATCGTGGTGTAGAGAGCCGTAATAGCAAGCGCCCTATGATGTCAGATTTGCGCGAATCAGGGCGAATTGAGGAAGATTCTGATTTAGTTTTGCTCCTTTATCGGGACGAGTATTATTTTCCCGATACTATCGATAGAGGTCTTGCAGAGGTAATTATCGCCAAGAATAGGGGCGGCCCAACAGGGGTGGTAAAACTGCTGTTTGATGCACAGTTTACTCAGTTCAAAAATCTGCTGAAATAAGGTAAACAAGATGAGTAAAGCTAAAACCTCTGATTGTTGGTATACGCCACCTGAAATAATTGCCTTAATTCAAAGTTGCTTAAATGGTATAACTTTAGATCCTTGTGCAGACAACGGAAAACATATTGAAGCTTGTCAACATTTCACTGTTAACGATGATGGGCTTTCTCATCACTGGTTTGGACGAGTGTTTATGAATCCGCCTTACAGTTGCCCTGGCGTGTGGATTGCGAAGCTACAAGAAGAGTTTAATTCTGGGAGGGTGGAAGAAGCGATCGCACTCGTACCAGCTTCAACAGATACTAAATGGTTTCACCCATTAATTGCATCAAATTTAATCTGTTTCTGGAAGGGCAGAATTAAGTTTTTAGACATGAAATATCAGCCTAAAATGTCTGCTAGACAATCACACTGTCTAATTTATTGGGGTAAGAATCAGTCTAAATTTAGACAAATATTTTCGCCCTTTGGTAATTTCAATTTCTTAGAGGAACGACTTTTTAAAGTAGGCGTTCGCTTTGAGATTACTACTCATAAAAAATACGCAGGCGAGAAGGGCTATTTATCTGGATATCACACAAAGGATAGCCCCGAATTTTGGGTGAAATTAGATAATTACGATTTACAAATCAGGGTTTTTCCCAATCAAGTGAAATTCTTAGAGGATGAGATACAGGAGGAGGCGATCGCACCATGCCAAAACTCAGGCAACTTGACCTCTGCTCAGGAGTTGGGGCAGGATTCCCCTTTGCAGCCGCTAAACTCGGAGGATTTAAGCTTATTGGACTCGCAGAGATTGACGACTACTGCTGTGATATCCTCACCAAACGATTCCCAAATATCGCAAACTACGGCGACGTACAAAGACTTGCTCACACTGGAGCATTTGGATTGCAGCAAATCGACCTCATTACAGCTTCCCCGCCATGCCAACCGTTTTCAGTCCAAGGACAAAGGCTTGCAGCAACCGATGAAAGAAACTGTTTCCCCGCAGTACTTAGAATCATCAACATTTACAAACCCAGATTTGCAATCATCGAAAATGTCGCCGGATTACTCAGCTGCCCTTACTCCCCTGGAGATAGAAAGCTGTATATTGACTACATTGGAAGCCGATTCAAAAGATCCGGGTACTCTCTCGACGGGGCTATCATTTCAAGTGGTAACTTTGCAGCCCCCTTTGATAGAAGAAGATTATTGTTGGTTGCCAGCGCCAACAGCATTAAGTACAAAGTCCAGCCGTCCCCCTGGTCAGAGCAAATTAGAGAATTTTTTGAAACAGAACGCGATTATCAACAAAGGACAGGTAGTAAACCCGGAATTTCTAGAGAGTGCTTACAATCTACCTATTGGCTGGACAGATCCACAGGAAAACAGATCGGCATCGGAGTTAATAGCGGAAATGGAACAATCCGCGATCGCCGCGCAGCCCTCGGTAACGCCCTCGATTGGAGAGTCGCAACCGTCGGACTTCGCCGCGTCTTGTACCTCAACTCCCTCATCTAACGAGTGTACGCCGCAATCAGAACCACTTGTACTTTGCCCTAGTTGCGAATTGCAGCACATCTATTTAAGTGATGGCTGTGGTATGTGCGGTTTAGCACCCGAAAATTTCTTAGAGGAAAAAACGCTTTCTGCAAATATCGAGTGTACACGGGAATTGCAGATAGGCGATCGCATTCGCATCACCAAAACTCGTACCCAAAACCTCAGTCAGTGGATAGGGTATGAGGCCACAGTAACAGGGATCAATGACGAAACTATTAGCGTAGCAGCTGGTGAGGGTAGGGAGAAAAAGCATCTCACTCTCAAAAAAGGGTGGTATGAGGTAATACCCGAAAATTTCTTAGAGGAAAGTCAGCCGCAGCAGGAAGTTTTACAGAAGCCCAAAGGCAGACAGCGTAAAGGCTGCCTGTACAGATACATTGAGAATAAAAAGTTAAAGAGTGGGGCGATCGCTTCTTACCCCCGTGTGATTGGACACAGAGAGCAGGATAATCCTACTCATTGGAGATGGGGTTATAACTGGGAGGAAAAGATAGACGGAGAGTGGAAGGGGCGGAGTATTGGAAGTGTGCCAGTAGGTGCGATTCCATTAATTCAATCTATGCAGAGAGAAGGTGCAACGCTGGAGGAAATAATCGAGTTTATTAGGAGGTCAAAAACTAAAACTAAATAATGAGATGCACCTACAATAGCACCATGAACCAGTTACAGATCCAGTCCATCTCTACAATCAACGGCTATATTCTCTTGGTGTTTTACACTCCTGGCAAGTGTTGGCAGTTTCGCGTGATTAGCCCGGATGGTTCGGTGTTTGGTTCCGAGAAGATTTTCTACGCTCCCCAAGCTGCAAGAGAGGCTGGTATCAGTTGGGTTGGTGGTGGTGGTGCTTGAGCGGGGTTGATGGGGTGCGAGTTTCCCCCAGAACTGAGAAACATCGCTCAAGCTAAAACCTGTTAACAAGTTTCACTAGCCAATAAAACTCTAAGTATCGAGTTGTGAGAATAATTACAATAATGATACTTATTAATAACCTTTATGCCTCAACTTCAAACCAACAACGCGGCACTTAGTACCCAACAGTCAGCACAGATGAAAACTACAAGACTGTTAAAAGTGCTAAGAATAATGTTGCCTCATGAAAACTGGACTAGTGAGAAGTTAACCAACGAAGTCAATGTTAAGGGGAATGGTGTTTACAGGTTTGAGCATGGAACTATAGCCTACCTTGGGCAGCCTGATGGCCCCAGGACTGAGCATCTTTGGGAAATGACCGTAGATCGGGCATGGGCTAGGGCATTAATTGAGGCACACAATCAGGCCCAAGAATCTGAGGCTCTAGTTAAAACTAAGGCTGAAGTTTACCCAAAAGATTGGTATGGTTTACGTTTACGTTCCCCGGCTGAAGCTGCGATCGCTGAGGCTTTTCAAAAAAAAGGGGTGCTGTTTTTTGTTAATGCTGGCTGTCGGCTACACAATCACTCAAAACAGTATGAAACTAGAGAAGTTGACTTTCTAGTTTTTTACCAAGGTAAAGTCAGGATTTTAGAAGTTGATGGCATCACGTACCATCAAAACCCATTAGCTGACTACAAGCGAGACAGGTTATTTGATAGAGAGGGTATTAGAACTAGCCGATTTAGCGCACAGGAATGTTTTGGAAATTCCAACGCGGTTGTTGAGGAGTTTTTAGAGTTGTTTAAATTTTAAAGCGATCGCCTGTAAATGATGGGCGTAGCTTGCCGCCGTAGGCATCGCAAGTGAGTTTTATTTAAGTTTCATCATCTAACTCAGCTAAAATCTTATCGAGTCTGTCGTTGGTGTCCTTGGCAAGCTGAACGCATCGAACGCTTGCAGCTATTCCGCCAGCAGCAGTAACGCCTCCTTCTGGAACTTTGCCTGATAGTAAAAGCCCAGCACCTACAATACTAATACAGGCAGACAATGCAGTTGTAATTAATGCAAGATTGAAGCTGTAACGCGCTTGTCTCAAGCGTTCCTGAGCAATGCTTAATTCTATTATTGAGTGAGAGTTAGGAGTTGGCTTGTTATTCATGGATTTTGCAGAGTGTGTGGACTTCACACTTCTAATGTGGAGCAAAACCCTTGCAATACTGACTACACAATGATTTTGTTGTAACTAATTTGTGATTATCCTATGATTAGCCTATGCCCTAGTTGTGACTGCGTAAATAATCGCTTATAAAAAACTCTAGCCAACCTATGACAGACCCAAGCCTTGGCAGAAAAAAAAGGAAAATTACTATCATCGCCTCTCCAAAAGGTGTTGAAATAGCAGAAAAAGCTTTGGTAAGGCTAGGATTTGATTCAAAAAGCAACTTTGCAAAGTCTCGACTTTTGGCTCGCACTACAGTCACAAAATTTTTTCAATGTGAGCCTATTCAGCTTGATTCCTTTAAAAAGATATGTAAAGAACTCAAATTAAATTGGAGAGAAATTGCGGGAATACCAGAAAAAGAACAATCAGAGCAGTTAGAAATAAAAGATTGCAGTAGTTTAGATACTAATAAGGGGGTGGAGCCTGTGCAGACACTTCGCCGTCAAGTAACTGTAATAGATGAACTAAGTCAAACAATTCTAGTTGCTCTCGTATTAGAAGGTGATATAAATTCAGTTCCAAGTGTTCAAATAATTGAATCAATTTTACGAGAATATTCAGGAAAAACTATCAGAATTATTGATATTAAAAAAGGCAGTATTAAATTATTCATAGAGGGTTCTAAAAAGGATGTTGAACAGCTTATATCTATCATTAACTCAAGACAAATAACAGAAATAAGCGATTTCCCTGTTCAATATATTCAAGTTTTAAGCGAAAGTTCAGAGGAAGACGAAAGTAATGAACTTGATAATAAATGGCGTTTAGTGCAAGAGATTGTTAGTCAGTCCATTAAAGGTCGAAATAAAGGTCGAAATTTAAGCGGTGCTGACTTGAGCGATGCCGGTCTAAGCGGTGTCAACTTGAAAGGTGCCGACTTGAGAGGTGCCGACTTGAGAGGTGCCGACTTGAGAGGTGCCGAC
>NZ_CAXTNP010000224.1:0-13483 GCF_964245575.1 uncultured Nostoc sp.
TGCGATTTTGTGAGGTGCTAAAACCAAGAACGGAAATAGGGTATTTCGGGATGCGTAGGCGCAGCCCGCCGTAGGTATCGCAACGAAATAAACCTGGGTTTATTGAGAATATGGCGATGTAGTTGATAATTAAACCCCGATCTCACATTTTCGCATTGCTCCCCTTCCCTACTAGCGTTGGGGAATAAGATTCAAAGCCGAATGTCACGCTTGATAACTCCCGGTTCGCCCATTTTAAATTGAGTTAGAAAAAAGCTGAACGATTTAATAGGGGTTATAGCATATAATACAAATGTAATATTGTCACGACTTTGCACGTAGTTTACCGCCGTAGGCATCGCATAAAAATAGAGTTTTTAGAGCAGGGTGGTAGTTCAAGGTAAATTTAGGGTAATGGCTAAAACCATTACTACACCTAGATTTTCTGTTTTTCGGCAATTTCTCGAACTCCAAAAAAAATGAGCGAACCGGGAGTTATCAGATCGAGTTTTGATCAGTAACCATAGTAGACATGAAGCAGGAAATGAAAGCCTAATAAATTAGCTGTCACGTTAATTAGGCTGTCATAAAAACTAACAAAAACAGAGGAACTCTCATGAGAACTAATCGTAAAATCGCCTTGCTAGCTTCAACAGCCTTACTACTAGGTGGAGGTTTCACAATCTCTCAAAAGTCATCTGTGACAACGCCAGAACAATTAGTTTCACAGTGTCCAGGCGGCGGATACCCTATTTTAGAATGTGAGATTATCAACGGTAAAAGAGTTTGTCGTCGGCAATGCAATAACTATTTCTCCAATGGGTAATACCCATTTGTTTTCTAACGGCTACACTACTGTAATATCTGTTCGTTTGTAATTATGGGTTCAGTTGCCATAGTTCTGAACGTATACCGATTTACTCATTTTTGGAAATATGTCTTTCGGTATACTTATTTTCCTAACTCCTCAAAAAATGGGCGAACCGGGAATGATAATGTGAAAGTATTGCTATGACTGGGTGTAGGGGAATAGTTGATCTATTAACTGGTCTTATTTAGTTCTGACAGCAGATTGCAATTTGGTGACGTACAGATGACCTAAGGGCACAGCACTGCTGTGCCCCTACCTGTGTATTTCATTTACCTGAAAAACGCTGTAATTCTTTCCCTTACACCCTTTCATCCAGCCAGATTAGGGTTTGCGCTCCCTCTAATATCATGTTCTACAAACGAGCGATCGCTATAAAACTTGTTCTAGAAGTCGGGGAAGAGGTGTAGCGATGGAATTTTCCTTTTTATCCTTACCTTTTAACCCTTCCCTTAACCATTGCAAACGATACTTTTGCCCCAAATGCACCCATTTATACTTTGACCTAGTTTGGCGCAGCTTTACACAGAATTGGTATTAGTGATCTCTTAACCTGAAAATTACTATTTTGTCTCTTTTATATGCTGATTAAGAATCTACTCTTTAGGATTGCTATAAGTCTGTGGCTTTCGCTAAAAATATGAATTTTATGAACTTTATGAACTTGACCTCTCAAGCAGGAAAAATTAACAAAATTCAGTTATGAACTTCATGATATTGACTTGCTTTTTAAGCTAATTTAAATTGAAATAGTCAACTTGCAGCATCTTTATTAGACTAGTTTATTAGTTTAGTGAGATGCATTCCTTACAAGATTTTTCATCAAAACCAAGGAGAATCACATGGAAAATAGACTCCAAATACAAGATTTCCAAGACGATGAATTGTATATGGAACTTACCCCTGAAGAACTAGAAGAACTAAAGGAATTAAAAGGAGGATGGTATAAGAAGCACCCTATTGGAGTACCTATGTTACCTAACGTAGTACATCCCAAGCCACTCACAGCAATTGCCCTACCAGTTCTTTATACTACACCTGTATTTCCTATCGGAGTACCCATAGATACGCAAAGTATCTCCATCGCAAGTTTAAAAAACTTGGGTACGCAACTGTCTATATAGTTAAAAGATATCTCCAGAAATGAGGTATTACCCCTGACTGCACAAGGCTTTTATCTTATTTTTTGGAGATGTCTAAAGAAGAAGGGTAAGGATAAGATTTTCCTTTTTATCCTTACCCTTTAACTCTTGCAAAACTATGATTACAAAAATTTATAGAGTTTTAAAGCACAAAGAAAAATTGGATCGATAAGTATATGGCACTTACTGAAAACTTTAGCCGCATTTTACAAATCCACCCATCTAGACGCTGCAATCTGCACTGTCTTCATTGTTATTCTTCTTCTAGTCCGGAAGAGCGTGACCAACTCAGTGTCCCGCTCCTTTTACAAGCAATTACTGATGCAAGTGAACAAGGGTATACCATTGCCAGCTTTTCCGGAGGAGAACCCCTTGTCTACAAACCTCTACCCGAACTGTTAAAACAGGCTCATCAATGCCAGATGCGGACAACGGTTACTTCCAACGGTATACTATTGGACGAGCGACACTTAGAGCAGCTGACTGGAGCGGTTGATCTACTCGCCATTAGTCTTGATGGAATGCCAGCCTCCCATAACCGTATGCGTTCTTCAGAGCAGGCTTTTGAAAAAATGGCGGCTCGACTAGAAGGGGTTCGCCAATCGGGTATCTTATTCGGGTTTATCTTTACACTCACAAAACAAAATTTTCGAGAGTTAGACTGGGTTGCAAATTTTGCCTTGGAGCAAGGGGCGAAATTATTGCAGATTCATCCACTTGCAGAAGTTGGACATGCTACCCAAAGCCTTGTCGGGTATAGACCGAATCCGAGCATCTTATCTTATGCTTACCTAAAAGCCACGCGTCTGCGAGAAACCCTTGGTGATAAGCTGTTTATTCAGATTGATTTAACTCATCAAGATTTGCTGCGTTTAAATCCCGGTAGCTTTTTTGCAGACGAATTGCTAAAAAATGAGCAAGACTATAGCTTTGCTGAACTCATATCACCCTTAGTTATCGAAGCAGATGGGACAGTGGTACCAATGCAACATGGTTTTGACCGCAATTATGCTCTAGGAAATCTTAATCAGGCATCTTTGGCTGAACTTACTAAGTATTGGCGTCAAGAGCGCTACCGCGCTTTTCGAGAACTCTGCCAACACGTTTATCAAGAGCTAATAGAACCTAATGAGCTACCGATTATCGATTGGTATGAAACGCTAATGTGTTTGGGAAAGATGAGTAACGAAAATGAAGACAGAACAATTATATCTATAGGCTAAAAAATGTTAATAATCAATGTAAAAGAAAGAGGTAGCCGTTGGCTGTCTCTTATTTAGTACAAGATTTTATAAGACTGATGTAAAAACCACTTAGTATCAGCAATCTTCCTCAGTTTACTTCAAAATCCTGTTATGAAATACCAAGTTGTTCTGCAACATAGTGAAGAAGACTGTGGTGCTGCTTGCCTTGCTACTGTTGCCAAACACTGCGGACACACCTTTGCCCTGCATCGAATCAGAGAAGCAGTTGGAACAGGAGCGCGGGGAACCACCCTATTGGGTTTAAGTCGAGGAGCAGAGGCTTTAGGATTTAATACACGCATTGCCAGGGCTAGCACTCAATTTATCAAGCAATTGCATCAAGCTCCTCTACCAGCGATTATTCACTGGAAAGGCTACCATTGGGTAGTTTTATATGGGCGAAAAGGTAGTAAATACGTAATTGCTGACCCTGCCGTTGGCATCCGCTATATCACTCTCAAGGACTTAACCGCAGGTTGGGGTAATGGCGTGATGTTATTACTGACGCCAGACGACAACCGCTTTCGAGAGCAAACAGACGATAAAATCGGCGGAATCGGGCGTTATCTGGTGCGTGTTTGGCCTTATCGCTTCTTGATAGCCCAGGCGATCGCCATTAACTTTGTTATTGGGTTGCTCTCTTTAGCCTCGCCCTTGATGATGCAACTACTTACCGACGATGTACTCGTGCGGGGGGATACTCAATTGCTAACAACAGTGGCAATTGGGGTGGTTGTTATGAACCTGATTAAAAGTGTAATAGGGTTAGTACAGTCTCACCTCATTGGTCACTTTGGTCAAAGACTGCAATTAGGGTTGATTCTGGAATATGGGCGGAAACTCTTGCACTTGCCTTTAGAATACTTTGAAGGACGTCGTAGTGGAGAAGTAGTCAGTCGCATTGCCGATGTTCATTCCATCAATACTCTAGTTTCCCAAATTGTCCTCGGTTTACCCAGCCAATTTTTTATTGCCTTGGTTTCCTTGGGCTTTATGTTATTCATTAGCTGGGAGTTGACTGTGGCTACCCTTGCCGCTTTTATCATCGTCACAGCAATTAACCTGCTTTTCGTACCAGCTTTACGCCAAAAAACTCGCAAACAGATTGTCTTAGGCACAGAAAACCAAGGCTTTCTTGTCGAAACCTTTCACGGTGTTCAAGTACTAAAAACTACTCAAGCCACTCCCCAAGCTTGGCAAGAGTATCAAACGAATTATGGTCGTCTCGCCAACCTGAACTGGAGTACGATGAAACTGGGACTTTATAGTGGCACAATTACCAGTTTTATTTCCACTCTGACGAATGTTATCTTACTCTGGTTAGGCAGCAACTTGGTGATTAATCAGACCTTAAGCATTGGGCAGTTGCTTGCGTTTACTGGCATGAGTGGCAACTTTCTTGGCTTCCTAAGTTCAGCAATCGGGTTAGCTGATGAGTTTATCACTGCTCAAATTGTTGTCCAACGCTTGACAGAAGTCATCGACGCCACCCCAGAAGACGAAAACGACTTTAAAAAACCGATCGCAAATATTCCAGGTAATGCAGATATCACCTGCACTAACCTCAACTTTCACCATGCGGGTAGAGTAGACTTGCTCTCTGATTTTTCTTTGATCATCCCAGGTGGTAAAGTCATTGGTTTGATTGGTAAATCCGGTTGCGGCAAAAGTACTTTAGCTAAACTGATGGCTGGTTTATATAAGCTTCGGTCTGGCAACATCCGCTATGGTTTATATAACCAGCAAGACCTTTCATTAGAATACCTACGGCAACAGGTAGTATTAGTCCCCCAAGAACCGCATTTTTGGAGTCGCTCAATTGTTGAAAATTTTCGCTTCAGTTATCCCAACATTAGTTTTGAGGAGATAGTCAAAGCTTGCCATATTGCTGGTGCAGATGAATTTATTAGCAAATTACCCGATAAATATCAAACTGTTTTAGGCGAATTTGGTGCAAATCTTTCTGGCGGACAAAGGCAGAGATTAGCGATCGCTAGGGCTATAGTAACCGAACCACCTATATTAATTTTAGATGAATCTACTGGCGCTCTCGATCCAGTAAGTGAAGCCGAAGTACTAGATAGACTACTGTACCATCGGCAGGGCAAAACCACAATTATGATTAGTCACCGTCCTCAAGTTATCCAACGAGCTGATTGGATTGTGTTGCTTGAAAATGGACACTTAAAAACTCAAGGGACTCCAGAAGAATTACGTCAAATTGCTGGAGAGCATTTAAGCTTTATTGATAATATCTATCCTGATAAGAATGGTTTTAAATCTTCTTTAATTGTTCGGAATTAGTTAACCGTTATTAAGCATTTTAGATATACTCAGCACTTATGATTAGTAACTCTCAAACCAATTTTTTACCCTTAGTTCAAGACAACGAATTCCTCCCACCAATTAGCCGTTGGACTACATTTGGCGGACTGTTTATCCTATTTATGTTGTCGTTAGCTCTTCCTGTGGCTGCGGTTGTTAAATATAAAGTTACGGTCATTGGGCAAGCTGTTGTCCGTCCTGCGGGTGAATTGCGAATTGTGCAGGCGGCGGCAGAAGGACAGGTAATGCAGATTTACGTCAAAGAAAATCAAACGCTGCAAACAGGAGACCCGATTGCCACTATTGATGACTCTCGACTGCAAACCAAAAAAAACCAGATGCAAACCAATATTCAACAAGCTAGGTTACAACTAGTTCAAACCGTTGCTCAAATTAATGCAATAGATAGTCAAATTCGAGCCGAAAGCGATCGCACTAATCGAACTATCGCCTCTGCTAAAGCTGAATTGAAAGGACGCGATCGCGATCATCAAGACAAAAACATTACCAGTATCACTGAACTCCAAGAGGCAGAAGCCAACATCAAAATGGCTCAAGAAGAATTGTATGCAGGACAAGCACAGTTAGAATCAGCATTAGCTAATTTATACGCCACTGAAGCTGCTTTAGGGGCAGCGACATCAAAGCAGAACCGATATGAAAGTGCCGCTAAACAAGGCGCATTATCCCGCGATCAACTAGAAGAAGTACAGCTGGCTGTGAAACAGCAACAACAAGCTGTACAGGCGCAAAAAGCCACTTATAAAGCCCAAGAAAAAACAAATGAACGGCTAAAACAGGCTGTTTTCGGGGCTATGGCTAGACGATATCGCGCTCAAGCAGCCATCAAACCAAGCAATGCAGATGTAGCAATTGCAACTGAACGCATTGCTCAAGAAAAAGCTTCTGGAGAAGTGACTAAAGCAACCTTAGAAAGAGAGCGTCAAACACTTATCAAGGATAAAATTGAAACTGAAAAACAATTAGAGCGCGATAGTAGCGAACTCAAGCAAGCTGAAATCGACCTGAAGCAAACTACTATTACCGCTACAGCCGACGGGATTATTTCCAAGCTAAATTTGAGAAACCCCGGTCAAACTCTGCGTGCAGGGGAAGAAGTTGTCCAAATTGTTCCCAGTCATGCACCCTTAGTTATCAAAGCAGCTGTAGGTTCTGAGGAAAAAGGTAAGGTAAAAGTCGGTCAAAAAGTGCAAATGCGGGTAACAGCTTGTCCTTATCCTGATTACGGTACTCTCAATGGCGTTGTCAAAGCGATCGCCCCAGATGCTGTTACTTCGCAAAAAAACGATGCAAACTCTGATACAAATTCTATCCCCAGAGCAACTGCTGTAGGGGCTTTTTATGAAGTCACAATTGAGCCAGAGAAACTTGCTTTAGGTCGTAGTATAAAGAAATGTCAAATTCAATTGGGTATGGATGGCAGAGTTGATATTATTAGCCGCGAAGAAACTGTGCTGCAATTCTTGCTCCGCAAGGCAAGGTTAATCACAGATTTTTGAGATTGACAAACGAGATATATTTCTCTTTTTAAGCAAATAAATATAAGTGATAAATTGTTTTTGTCTATATATTTTTGACTTTGTAGAATGATAATTACACGATTAAAGATTTGCTATTCGGGGAGAAACCTGTTTTTTTAGAAATTAATAGACGACAATTAAAATGTAAAAAATGTAGAAAACCCTTCAGTGAACACCTAGATTTCGTTAGAAAGAAAAGAACTTATACAAAACGACTTGCACATAAAACAATACAAGAAGTATTAGATTCGGACATACATAGTGTGGCATCTGAAGGTATAGTGACAACAGATGAAATAGAAAGAATGTTAAAAGACGCATCTGAAGATAACGGTGATTTAAAACTTGAAGGCTTAAAAAGACTTGGAATTGATGAGATAGCTCTAGTGAAAGGAAAGGGAAATTACTGTGCTGTATTAATAGATTTAGATACGTCTAAACTGCTGGCAATTTTAAGCGATCGCATTTTATTTGTGACTAGTATTTAGTCAGATATTAACCTGAGCATTACTATTTGCTCTTTGGCTAAAAATATGAAGTTTATGAACTTTATGAAGTTGGCTTATTAGGGACGAAAAGTTAGCAAAATTTCAGTTATGAACTTCATGATATTGACTGGTTTTTCACGGCACTTTAATCTAGAACGCAGAATTACCTTTGTTACCAAGTTAACTAAGGCGTAACCGTTCAGTGCAGGGCTGTTTCATTCCCTGGAAGGCTCTGATTTACAAGGTCTATGTAGACTTTTTTGACTTCAAAAGTTCCTAGTCAGCTATTAGCAGAAAACACCATGAAAAAGTATTCTTTGTTAAGTCTTGCTGTACTTAGCCTATCTCTACTTGGTTCTACCCCTCGTCTGGTATTGGCTGAAGATTTGTACTCAGGCATTGCACTAATTAATGTAGCTCAGGCAGTAGAATCTGATGCTGGTACAGCTTCGATTAACTATACTGTACCGGAAACCGTGCCGGCGATCGCGCAACCAAAACCAAACGCTTGCTGGGCTACCTCAGCTACTATGATGGTATCTTGGCATGACCGTGCCAGCTATTCGATTGAACAAGTCATGGATAAGGCTGGTGAATATTACAGCCGCATCTTTGAGGAAGACACAGGACTCTTCCAATTTGATCAAAAACAATTGTTTTCTGCCCTCAACATGATAGCAGAAGCGCCTCAAAGCTACACCGTAGAAGGTTTGTTATCTCTGCTGAAAAATTATGGCCCCCTTTGGGTAACAACAGATGTGGGAAGCAAGTCATCTCCAGCTCTTCACGATCGCATTGTCATCGGTATGACTGGCGATGGCACTCTTGACGGCACTGATCTAGAAATTATCGACCCTGCCTACGGTAATCGTTATAACGAAAGCTTCCGTAATTTCATGCGTAAGTTTGAGCAAGTAGCATCAGGCGACATCCAAAGGGGCGAAGGTGTCCGAATCCAAGTTGTGCATTTCTAAGGGATTTCTAACAAATAAATTATCCAATTTTATGGGGTGGGCATCTTGCCCGCAGCCAAAGGCGGGCAAGATGCCATTGGTGTCAAGTTAAAGCATCAGCCCATATGTCAAGTGACCCTAGATTCACGAGTTTCAGACTGGAGCAAAATTTTTAGCCGTCAGAAATGCTTGAAAGAAAGTCTGGATAAAGGTTATGAAGAATGCGTAGGCATAGCCCGTCGCAGACATCGCATAACTCCAAATTAAGTACAAAAATTAACTTTGTACTTAATTTTTTACAAATTTTCAGTATAATTATTAATTGACAAAAATGATTCTGCCTTCAACTTTCACGAATGGGTAATCCTCTATTCTTTTGCGAGTTGTCCTATGAATCTCAATGCTTTAGATTTCTTAAGCCAAGACCAAATTAATCAACTAAAGGATGGAATCAATCAGACATTTACAAGTCTTAACACTAGTATCGGTAATCAAGTTTTTGCTGAACAGTTCCCCCTGATTGGTAATAATCTAAAAGATGCTTTTGATAGTGGAATTACTTCGATCCAGTATTTGAAGGCTTTGCGTGATGCTATTGAGACTGGGCTGAATACTTTGACGGGCAATGCCAGCTACACCGTAACCCAAGTACAAAGCGGCATTAATACAGCACTTCAAAATGCAGGTATTAGCGGTCTAGGCGTTACTGTTACGCCTTCAGGCAACGATTTCAAACTTAATTTTAATACAAAGGAATCGTTTGTTCCAGTCACGATCGCTTTAGAAAATGATTTAGGGCTACCTAATCTGGGACTAAAGACCAGTGGTTCAGCCAAATCAGCCCTTGACTATACTTTCAACTTTGGCGTTGGCTTAGACTCCACTGGATTTTATTTCGATACTTCACCCACTAGTTCCCAATTGCAGATCAAGACTGCCACAACCATCCCGAACTTCAATGCCAATGCCAGTCTTTCTCTTCTCAATTTCACCGCCACTGATAGTACAGGTACACATTCGGCTTTCAATGCCAATATTGATGTAGCTTTCAAAGATCCAAATAATGACAACAAACTGCGAACTGCTGAACTTGCTGGTTCTCCAGATTTGCTGAATGCAACAATATCAAAAGGTAATGCTAACATTAATCTCAATCTGCTATCAGCACTGCCATCGAATGTTCCACTACCAAAGTTTGGAACGAATCTGAATGTCTTATGGAACCTTGATGGAGTAAGCATTAATCCATTGGACAATAACGCGACGTTTGGTAGCATTCCAACAATTTCTTTTAACAATAACACGATAAATATTGGCTCTTTTTTCAGTACTGTCACTGGACAATTTCTGAACAAGATCAATATGGTAACTAGTCCAATCAAGCCTATTCTTGACATACTCACAACACCAATACCACTTCTGAGTGACCTTGGTGACAGCAAGGTTACTTTGCTAGATATTTTTGGTGTATCCCAAAGTCAAGCTTCAGCAATTAAAGGCTTGAGTGACATTGCTAATTTGGCTAGCACAGTCGCAAACTTTACAAATTACAATAACGAATACATCGATCTCGGTTCATTATCAGTTAATGGGGATTTGCGTTCCGATCTTTTGATAAATTCTGCGGTTAGCACTACTCGATCTCTGTCTACTAATCAAAACATCGACTTAAAAAGTTTTCTTAGTAATGTTAAGCCGTGACCTGCTGATCGGAGGGGGAGGAAATGACATACTTAGTGGAGATAACGGTTTCGACGAACTCAATGGTAATGACGGTAGTGATACTTTGAGAGGTGGGACTGGTAATGATTTGCTGGTTGGTGGTAGTGGCGCTGATCTTCTCGATGGGGGTGATGGCTTAGACACTGCCTCCTACAAGACTGCAACGACGGGAATGTCGATCAATCTGCGATCGCAGCAGTTCACAGGCGATGGAGTGGGCGATACCTTAATCTCTATTGAGCTTTACGAAGGTACGAACTTTAACGATGTAATCAATGGTGATGATAGTTCCAATGGCCTTCTCAGCGGTTTGGATGGTAATGATGTCATTCAAGGGTTTGGTGGAAATGACTTGCTAGATGGTGGAGCAGGAAATGATTCCCTTTTTGGTGGATTAGGTGGTGATTTCCTTGTTGGTAGTTCTGGTGCAGATATTCTAGATGGGGGTGAGGGAGTTGATACTGTTGCTTACATCAATTCCAAGACACCTGTAACTGTCAGTCTGAAGACTGGAGTTAGCACTGGTGGAGATGCTCAAGGAGATACCCTCAACGATGTGGAAACATTATTGGGTTCGCTGATCCCATCGGTTACATTAGTTTTGATTGGTGACACCCTTGAAGGTAATGATGCATCCAATATCATCGCAGGTTTGGCTGGGAATGACTTCATCAACGGACTTGGTGGGAATGACTGGCTCTATGGAGATGCTCCCGACAATTGGACTTATGGGGTTACTCCTATCACCAATACCTCTCCGGTTTCTGGAGACGGCGATAGAGATACGATTTTAGGCGGTGATGGCAAAGACCATCTTTTTGGACAAGGAGGCGATGACGATCTTGACGGTGGATCGGGTTATGACATTCTTAAAGGCGGGGATGGCAATGATCTCCTTCGCACATTTGACTTTGGCAGTGCCGATCTTCTTGATGGGGAAAGCGGTATCAATCCGCTTTCGGCAGATTATTCAGATCAGACTGTCGATATTACTTTTATTGCCGGACAAACGAATAACTATAGATTTGCTAATGGAGATACTGCTTTAAATTTCCAGAATCTCGGAGATTTTTACACTGGATCTGGAAACGATCTGATTCAGCTCGATGGTACAGTAGATGATGGCTATAACAACACGCTGCGGACTAATGGAGGTAATGACACAATTTATGGTGGAGATGGTAGTGACACAATTGATGCTGGTTCCGGTAATGATTTCATAGTGGGTGGAGCTGGTGCCGATGTCATTGATGGTGGCGATGGCATAGATACAGCAGACTACACTAACTCTCTTTCAGAAGTTATTATCAACTTAGACACAGGAACTACCGATGGTGGATACAGTCTAAGGGGAGCAATGCGATTTTGTGAGGTGCTAAAACCAAGAACGGAAATAGGGTATTTCGGGATGCGTAGGCGCAGCCCGCCGTAGGTATCGCAACGAAATAAACCTGGGTTTATTGAGAATATGGCGATGTAGTTGATAATTAAACCCCGATCTCACATTTTCGCATTGCTCCCCAGTCTAAGCCGCATTTCAGAAGTGAATGAAATTGAGAACATCAGTGATGCCATCACTGTTACATTGGAGAATCCTCAAAGCTACACAGTCATAATCACGGGTCACGATCAACTCACAAACGTCGAAAACTTAGTTGGCAGTCGCTTCAACGATGAGTTGACTGGAGACAGCAAAGATAACGTTATCAACCCTGGTCTTCCAGCTATCGGGGCAGTCAAAAATTTTCAATATGGCTTTAACTTTGACATTGTTGATGGTGGGGCTGGCAAGGATTTACTGGTAGTTGATTACTCCAGCATCGATCCGGCGATAATAACTGGGGGCATAAACGGATCTCTCGATAATTTCAATGGCAGTGGAGTTCGTTTCATCAACATTGAGTACGTCCAGATTACTGGTAGTAATAAGGATGATGTTATCTATGGTTTGATGGGAGGGGATGATACCCTCAATGGGATGGGGGGGAATGATATACTGATCGGTGGTAGTAACAACAGTAATGACTCCAACAACGGCAATGATGTCATTAATGGCGGCGATGGCAACGACGAGATTTCCAACCGGAACTATAACGCAGCCGGAGATGACACCGACTTGTTTGATCGCTTCGATGGTGGTGCTGGTGATGATATCCTGTCCGCTAATTTCTCCAACCAAACTGCCGATATTACCTTTATCAGCGGACAATCCAACAATATTGTCTTTGCTGATGGCACCTACGCTAAAAACTTTGAATACCTGCGGAACTTTACCAGTGGCAGTGGTAACGACACCATCATTCAAAAAGGGCGGCTTTCAGGTGGGTTTAACTTTAACTCTTCGATAGAAAATAGATTCTTTACAAGCGCGGGAGACGACACGATCGATAGCGGATTAGGGGTTGATAGCGTAGATGCTGGAGAAGGCAATGATCTGCTGATTATCGACTACTCCGATGGGGATAATGCCACTACTCCAGGGTTGAATGGCTCTGCTTATGGTAGCAGTCTCTCTAGCAATGCCAGTTATAACCGCCACAATATTGATTACAGCCAGTATGATAGCATTATTGCCTATAATATTGAACGTTACAAAATTACTGGCACCAGCAAAGCTGATAGTTTTACAGGTTGGTTTGGTGATGACGTGCTGATAGGTGGAGCGGGCAACGATACTATCAATGCCTTTTATGGCAACGATTTTGTCGATGCGGGTAGCGGTGATGATGAAGTTGGTGCTTCTTTCGATCTGGGTCATTACAGTAATCCTTTTGATGATAGTGGCAAGCTAGACAAACTGGATGGTGGTACTGGCATCGACACCCTAACTGCCGCTTTTGGCAATCAAACGGCTGATATTAACTTTAACAGTGCCAATCCCACAGATATCCTCTTCAACGATGGCACCTATGCCAAAAACTTTGAAGTCATCAGAAATTTGGAAACGGGCAGTGGAAATGACAACATAACTCAGCTAGGTCGCATCAATAACCGCTTCGTATTTTTTTGGTTCTTCAGTACTTAGTATGCCAAAAACCTAGCAATAATCTGATACAAAGCTGAAAATATCATATTAATTTAAAACTATAATCGTTACCAGACTTGACTTAAAGAGTAAAGTTGCTGTTAATTATAGTTATCAAAATTAATTAAATAAGTCTGTATCACAGGGTAAGCGCATCTAATTTTGTGCTTAAGAATACAGATTGTTTTACTGAAGT
>NZ_CAXTNP010000225.1:0-13444 GCF_964245575.1 uncultured Nostoc sp.
AGCCAAAATATATCGGAATTACATAATTATTTTATTAACCCAAAGTTTATCTACAAAAAAGCTTTGTGCAAAGGTAAGTTTATATTTTATGTAATTATACTAGACATCCGTAGCCCTTGTCGAATAGACTAAATAAATTTGAGTCCAGTGATATTAATATTTAGTCTTAACTATCTTCTGAGCGCACTTGTGATTTTTGCTTTGCGCTGTATCGTTAGGTTTCAACACTAACTACAGAACTAAATAATTAAGGTGTGCATTTGCAATTTTTACAAAAATCGCAATTTGACTTTAACAATGGGGAAATATAAAAGTAACATTTCCTCCCCTAACCATAGGCGAACAAAAAGGTAAGAATTGCCTTCGTGTTCCAATTATAGATTGTCTATGCAACTTAGTTATCTACCGCTTGCTTGGCTCAGTAACCTTGAGCAGTCTATTGTCAAAAAACAGTTGATTGTGAAGCCAGACACACCTTTGCCGCAAATCCTGGCATTGATGAAAAGAGCGATCGCCCCCATGCGATTGAGTTGCACAGCCTTTTTCAGGATAGTTCTGCAAGTGGAAAGCAACTCATGTCAGGCATAACTCCATTTTCTGTTTCTAAGCAACCACCACTGATTCTAGTAGCTGATGATGACAAAACCATCCGAGTATTGTTGCGTAAAGCTATGGAACAAGAAGGTTATCGAGTGGTCGAGGCCAATGATGGTAAGCAATGTTTAGATGCTTACGAGACTATCAAACCGGATATAGTTTTGCTAGATGCTATAATGCCTGTGATGGATGGTTTTACCTGCTGTAAGCACTTGCTCCAGATTGCTAGGAATAATTTAATCTCAGCCCTTGCAACCTTTGATATTGACTCAGGCCTTAATAATACGGTGATCTCTAAGATATGGGAGCGCACTCCCATATTGATGATCACATGCTTGGATGATGAAGAATCCGTAGACCGTGCTTTTGAAGCAGGGGCGACTGATTATGTCACTAAGCCAATTCACTGGCCTGTATTACGCCAGCGATTGCGTCGCCTGCTACAGCAAGCGCAAGTCTACAAACAGTTAGAGGCGGCAAACCAAGCTTTGCACCATCTCGCAAATGTAGATGGCTTAACTGAGTTGGCAAATCGTCGCCGTTTTGACGATTATCTCAATACTCAGTGGATTAATCTGGCACAAGAGGAATCTCCCCTGTCAATGATTTTGTGTGATATCGACTATTTTAAATTTTATAACGATAAATATGGTCATCCTGCTGGGGATGTGTGTTTACAAAAGGTAGGTGCTTTATTAAGCCTCAAGGCACAAAAACATCAGGATTTAGTAGCGCGTTATGGTGGCGAAGAATTTGCTGTGATTATGCCATACACCCCTGTATCTGGCGCAGTTCACGTTGCCGCAGCCATACAAGAGGGAATCAAAGATTTGCAAATTGTTCACGATGGATCTGCGGTGAGTCAGTATGTCACGCTAAGTATGGGCGTGGCTACTGTTGTGCCCACTTGGGAATCCTCACCTTCAGATTTGATTGCGCGGGCAGATAAAGCACTCTACCAAGCAAAGACTGGGGGGCGCGATCGCTTTGTCTCAAGTTCTTAGTTGTCATTAGTCATTTGTGAATGACCAATCTCTAAGAAGGATAAACTGGTAGTGTGAAGTGGAACCATGCTCCGTTATTGGGAGCAGAGTCTACCCAAATTTGACCATAATGTGCCAGGATGATGCGTTGACATAAACAAAGACCAATCCCGTAACCTTCTGTACCTTCATCCCGTTGTAGGCGGAAGTGATTTTCAAAGATGCGATCGCGATTCTCTACAGGAATACCAGGCCCAGTATCGCCAATACTAAACTGAACTTTTTGGGTAGTGCGATGCAATCCGGTAATGCTAATCTTGCCACCTTCTGGGGTATATTTGATGGCATTATCCAACAGATTCACTAGCACTTGGCGGATGCGTTCTGGGTCAGCATATACATAAGGCAAGTCATTAGGAATATCTGTTTCTACCTTTTGGGATTTGCCAGTGTAGCGATCGCACAATTCTTCTAGTACATCTAAGCACACTTTACCTAGCTGTATTTTTTGCGGTAGAATTGGAAACTCTGTATCTTTGCCACGACCTACCTCTAAAAGGTCAGCAATCATCCGGTCAATCACCTTAGTTTGATTGCGGGCTTGTTTTAATAAATGCGCTGTCATCGATGGCTTGAGGCGCTGGAATTGCCCCGTCTCTAAATTGTAATTAGATTGAAGAGTTTCGATGGCGATCGCGACAGCAGTTAGCGGATTGCGGAGATCGTGCGCCAGCATAGCAATCACCCGGTCTTTAAACTGTAGCTGCTCTTGGAGGTTATCTTTTTCCTGTTTCAAGCGAAAAATTTCGTCTGAGAGTCGGATTAGTTCCGCAGAAACAGCAACTGAACGAATAGTGGATTTGGGTGATGTCACCCTACCATTGTCGTCTATACGTTCTTGTAAGTCTTCCTGTACTTTTAAGTGAGCGTCTACAGCAGTTTGCCAGCGAGGCCACCAGTTTTTTAATTGCGCTATGATATTACTCCCAGCCAGAACCTGTCGTGGTTCGGGATGGATTTTGATTAAAGCTGGCGTTGCTATCAATTTAAAGTGTTCTGCTAAGTAAGGTTGTTGTCCAACATCGATAGTTTCAACTTCAAAACTATACTCAGCCTGCAATTCTTTTAAGTAAGCACGGATTCGCTGCACTTGTTGTCGGGACTTGGGTCGTCCATCGACAAATAGTAGCAGCTGGAGTGGAGCCTCAGAATAAATAGGCTGATCCTGGGAAACTTGCATGTAATCGTGTTTCAGCACTGGTAACAACCCGGCGACGCTTTACAGAAAGTAAAATAGATTGACGCTTGTCAATGGTCGTTGTTTTTTCTTCAATTTAATATCTATTTTAGATTCTTAATACTCCTATCAGTTCTGCGTTTTTGACATCATATATATTATTTTCAGCCTTTTGCCCCGTTTTAGTTAACTTCATCTCCAAGAAACACCCTTGTCCTTGAATATAAGTCTTAATTTGCCCTTAAGCAAAAATTTTCGCCAGAGCTAGCAGGTGAAAATTTTAATACTGTGTCAATTCGAGTACTTGACTTTAATAAGTAATCACCGAAGCAAACCTAGATGCTAATTGTATCTAATCTATCAGGAAGTTGTTAACTGTTTAGACCAAGTTTGTAGAGGGCTTTCTCAACCGTCAGTGCATCCGATGAAGTGTCTTTTTTGCCTCTACCCAATCCTAGTAATGATTGGGAAAACAGTCACAGCTAACTATGTAGTGTCTCTATAACTTGCGAAGCACACCGTCTGCCTAGCCTTCCTAAAAGAACCCCTACCCTATACCAGAAGAATAGGGGATGGATTGCCAAAGAGAAAACTT
Source organism: uncultured Nostoc sp. (assembly GCF_964245575.1). Lineage (GTDB taxonomy): Bacteria > Cyanobacteriota > Cyanobacteriia > Cyanobacteriales > Nostocaceae > Nostoc. Next base: position 3,413 of record NZ_CAXTNP010000225.1, read on the forward strand.
TAGATAAAATAGAGGCGATGCCTACGGCGGTAAACTACGCACTTTTAGAGAAAGCACTCACTGCTTTCGAGGCTGCCAAGAAACTCTTAACTATAGCACAAGTAGCACTTTCCTGAGAAAATCAATTTAGAGATACTAGAGAAACTGCTGCGAGACTTGACTGCTTTGCCTATCACCCCGGCCCCCAAGAACCACAAACTTACGCTAAGTTCCTGGAATTGCTTAATAGTGGCACTTTTCACCTATTGCCTTATTCAGCTTACCATCGTCAGATGAATAATTTCCAGAATGTATTGTCAGCTAGCGTTAGCGTTCTTTATCCATTCCCCTCTTTGGGTGAGGCTAAAGGGGGCTTTAGTCATAGTCTATCACTTGAGTTGCTTGGCGTAGGCAATGCCTGCCGTAGGCATCGCATACAACTAGTGCATCTAGAAGGAGATTAAAGCTTTTGCTAGCTACACTGTTCTTTGGTGAGTTAACAATCAGTTATCGGTACTAACTGAATATTCCCAGAACTCTCTAAAAATTTGATTCTCAATCTAGTGGTCTGTCCCATTAGTTATGAGGAGTGAAAAAGCTCGTAGTAAGGACTTTAGTCCTGGATTTTTAAGCACGCTTTGTGCTTACTACGAACTCCCTTAACCTGTCATAATCCCTATGAGCTTAGAGCATCCAAATGATAAAACTCTTATATAGCAGGTATTTCAGATTTTTTATATTTTTTTCCCAAAATGTTAGTTTGCCAGAATTTTAGGGAACTCTATAAATAAGCATGGGAATTATCAAAACCTAATGGCTGTAAAACAAAGACAATACGGTAGCTTTCTGCTACCGTTTACTCATTTTTAGAGATATCATCTTTACCAATAGAGACATTTACGAAGAAGACGCCGTGAGTCGGTAGTGTCTTTTGGTGATATTAAGAGGTAGAAAAGCAGAGGGGCAAAGGAAATGGGGTTTTTCAATATTCCATTCCCAAAGCCCCATTCCCCATTCCCCATTCCCATTTAATGAACAGTCTGCGCTAGGGTAGGAATTGAAACTCAATTTGTGATTTCCTGTGCTTCCCTGTAAACGTCCAGCTGTATTTCTAATTTGGGCTGTTCTACTAACTTCGTTAACAGCCTGTGCTAACAGTCCAGTCGCCAAAAACCTTGAGCAATCTTTGGCGGCAGATCCGAAGCTGGAAAGCAATCCAGTTGTCTTTGGAGAATCTCAGAGTAACCAACCGCAAGCACAGCAAAACGAATCAACAGTTCAGTTACCTGCTGATTTTCCTAAAGATATCCCACTATATTCCAATGCCAAACTACAGGAAGTTACACCTGCTAGCGGCTCAGAAAACAGAATCTCAACTCGTTGGTTGAGTTCTGATCCCAGCAACTTTATTGCTAGCTTTTATAGTAGCCAGTTTCAAACAAATAACTGGCAGATTTTGCAACAGCCAACAGATGATGCGGGAGGTGTGTTTGAGGCACGTCGTAACGATTTGCTGTTGAAAGTTTCCATTCAGCCTAAATCAGTTACTAATGGCACACCTAATCAACCCCAAACAGCCACCGAATTACTGATTGAGTACGTACCGAATAGTACCGCTACGGCACAACTTACCCCAACTACAAATCTTAACGAAACTACTAACGCCATTCCCCAACCAAAAGATCCACAGTTCATTGGGCCGATACCACCTGCAAACTTGGCAGCACAGCCACCAAGTACGGCTAATAACCAAACAACTCCTACAGCCACACCCGAATCTCAGGAATTCAACGATCTGAATAAGATACCGCAAGAATGGCGGCAACACATTCAAGACTTGGCTCAATTAGGTGTTTTATCCATAGAATCAAAGACAACCAAGAGCAACTCTACTACCACAACTAACCAGTTTGAACCCGGTAAAATTGTTACACATCGAGAATACGCTCGTTGGCTAATTGCTGCTAACAATGCTATGTATGCTAGCAATCCAGCTAAACAAATTCGCTTGGCATCAGAAACTACTCAACCAGTTTTTAGTGATGTGTCTACAAAAGACCCTGATTTTCCAGCAATTCAGGGATTAGCCGAGGCTGGGTTAATTCCCAGTCTTTTGTCTGGAGATTCTACAGTAGTTTTGTTTCGTCCTGATGCACCCCTAACGCGGGAACAGTTGCTGCTGTGGAAATTACCCCTTGATACTCGCCAAGCTTTACCCTCTGCTAACTTAGATGCGGTCAAACAAACCTGGGGTTTCCAAGACGCAGCGCGAATTGACCCCAAGGCTTTAAGAGCTGTGTTGGTTGATTACCAAAATAGCGAACAATCGAATATTCGGCGGGTATTTGGTTATACAACTCTGTTTCAACCCAAAAAACCAGTAACTCGTGCTGAGGCTGCTACAGTATTGTGGTATTTCGGCACTCAGGGTGAGGGTGTGTCGGCTGCTGAGGCTTTGAAGTTAAAGCAAAGTTAAAGTGATGTTTACGACGGGTTACCCTATGCAGCCTTAATTCCATCACAGTGTGTTAATATCAAGCACAAAAGCGGGTAATATCTACCTTTTGGCGTATAAAGTTTGCCATTTATTTGTAATATACTATTTTCTGAAAAAGGCTGTAAATATACTTAGATTTACAGCCTTTTTACCAGTGTTGGATAATTTTTAGGTATTAAGTAAGTACAAAAAAGTAGATAAATTTAACAAATATACTTAACTATAAAGTAACCGAAAAGACAATTTATAAGATTATCACTCTTTGATTACTTTCAAACAAACTAAAAAATACCACGGGTAAAACAAATATGAAAAAACAAGCTGTAGCAGTCGGATTTGTTCTATTTTCTTTCATGTTGCCGATCAAGGCCTCGGCTGCGAGTTTTGATCAGCTTTATGTATTTGGCGATAGTCTTTCCGATACTGGCAATATATACAATGCTACTGAGAAAACATACCCTTCAAGCCGACGTTACTTTGATGGACGTTTTTCCAATGGGCCAATCTGGGTAGATTATCTTGGAGATCAGCTAGGGTTAAAGCCTACTTTATTCACTACTATTCCTTCCACACCAATTGCTACCCAAGGGATAAACTTTGCCTTCGGTGGTTCTAGTTCTGGTTTAGATAATGCTGTTCTTGACAATAGAGGATTACCGGGGGTACTTAAACAAGTCCTGGGTTTTGCCGAAACTCTGCAAACAAATAATCAAACTGCTGATCCAAATGCACTTTATACATTGTGGGGAGGTGCGAATGATTTCTTTTTTCTAAACCCCGAAGACTCTACCACGCCAATCAATAATATATCCTTGGCGTTGAATACTCTGGTAGGAGTTGGCGCGAAAAATATTCTTGTATTTAACTTGCCAGATTTGGGACAGATACCAGCAGCTAAAAATGGTAATCGCAACCCTACAACCTTAAGCAAATCAACTAGTGACTTTAACTTGGGTTTAGCAGAAACTGTGAGCGCTTTGAGTCAAAACCCAAATCTCAACATCATCTCTGTTGATACTTATTCCTTATTGAATCAGGTTAGCGCATTGGGTTTTACGAATGTAACCGAGTCTTGCCTAGATAGGCAAGATATATGTGACCCAGCTAACAACAAGTTTCTCTTCTGGGACGATTACCACCCAACGACCGCTGGTCATAAGTTAGTAGCAGATACTGCACTGGCGGCGATTGAGGCTAAGTCTGTTCCTGAACCTGCGATCAACTTGGGGATTTTAGCCCTTGGTGCTTTTGGTGCGGTAGGAGTGTTGAAGCGTCAACAAAAAAGGTCAGCACTTATGACACCAGGTCGTGTTTTTGATGCACAATTGTCTCATACAACAGTTGAAAACTAAACTAACTGTATTGATGTGGGATTACGATCGCTTATTTGAAATTATTGAAGAATTAGTTATGCACCATTCTCCTAGTGGTGCAGAAGCTGAGATTAACCAGTTGTTGATGCAACGATTTGCGGCGCTGGGTGTAGAAGTCTGGTGCGATCGCGCCGATAATATTATTGCCAAGATTCCAGGGAAAAATCCAGACCGAGCGATCGCCATCACCGCACACAAGGATGAAATTGGCGCAATTGTCAAGAATATCGGTGATGAAGGTCGTGTGGAAGTCCGCAAGCTTGGCGGTTCTTTTCCGTGGGTTTATGGCGAAGGCGTTGTCGATTTACTCGGAGATAACGAAACCATTAGCGGTATTCTCAGCTTTGGTTCCCGCCACGTTTCTCATGAATCGCCCCAAAAAGTGCAGCAGGAAGATACTACTCTTAAGTGGGAAAATGCCTGGATTGAAACGAAGCTGACATCTGCTGAATTAGAAGCAGCTGGCATTCAACCTGGAACTAGAATGGTGATCGGCAAGCATCGCAAGCATCCAATTCGGTTAAAGGATCATATTGCTGGTTACACTTTGGATAACAAAGCCTCTGTTGCGATTTTGCTAGCTTTGGCTGAAAATCTGAAACAGCCAGTAGTTGATGTTTATTTAGTGGCATCAGCAAAAGAAGAAGTAGGGGCAATTGGAGCGCTATTTTTCACCCAAAATCAGCGTTTGGATGCTTTAATTGCTTTAGAAATTTGTCCATTATCTGAGGAATATCCTGTTAAAGATGGGCAAAGCCCTGTACTTTTATCTCAAGATGCTTATGGGATATATGATGAGGGGCTAAATGGACAACTGCGCCAATCTGCCAAGCAACTTGATATACCAGTGCAGCTAACGATACTGAGCCAGTTTGGTAGTGATGCTTCGATTGCCATGAAATTTGGACATGTTGGACGTGCTGCTTGTTTGGCATTTCCCACACAAAATACACATGGATATGAAATTGCTCATTTAGGAGCGATCGCTAACTGTATCGATTTGTTAAAATCTTTCTGCGAAACTGAGTTTGAGTGATATAAGGCTTTGATTTGAAGGAGCGATCGCATATCAACCCAAAATAGCGTGAATTTTTTTGGTTGTCGAAAATGTGCGATCGCATAGCAAAATTGTCCCTACTGTTGATGTCGTATGAGCGGCGACGCCGAATAGCCCGTCGCAGACATCGCCATATTTATGGATTAAGGATTAGATGTATAATCACCGAATGCTTCATATATTTATTTACTGGTTAAAACTCTTAAATGATTACCGTTACACCAGAGGAAATTAGTCAGTTTCGCAGCCAGTTGGCGGATAATCCCCAGGCTTTAGTAGCTTTGGATGCCATAGAAGAGTGTGAAGGCTATTTAGATGATGCAATTCCACTACTGGTTATGCGGGAAACTGCAAAGGAAGCAGATAGAGGATTGAATGATTGGTTGGAAAAAATTCGCCAATTTATCTGTCAAGAGGAAGTTAGAGAAGCTTTGGAATCTGGATTCATTGCTCCAATTATAGAACCATTAGCAGCTAGTGCAGGTATTCCTTTGGGTACGACGACTGCACTTAGCATATTGGTCTTTAAATTGGGCGCAAAACAGTTTTGTAAAGCACCTGAATCTGGTGCTTAAATTCCAGAAGCTGTAAATCCAGCCCAGTAGTAGGGATTTGCAAAAGGCAAAGATTGACGTTGCTTGATTAGTTTCAAAGATTCTTTAAATCTGATGCGTTGTCCTACTCTTAGTTGAGCCAGAACTTTTTCAATTTGGGCTTTGTGTTTCTCTAAAAATTGGTCTAATCCTTCGATAGTCAAATTTCGCAGCCATATTTGAGCTTCCTTGAGAGCTATAGCAATATCTCCTGCTTCCAGGTTATCAAGTTTGAATAAGTTTTCGTAGAATTGAATCATTAAAAAGCTGGTGGAAAGGTCATCTACTTTCCAGAGAGAACTGACAACACTAGGACTACCTGCTAATAGAAAACCGCTAGGTAAACCAATGTATTCGTCACTGGTATTGTTAAAATCAATCAATCCAGTTTCGCAAGCGGAAAGGGTGACGAGGCGACATTTTTCTAATTTGAGACTGAATATTATATCTAAAGTCAGGCATTTTTCTAAATCGTGGGTTTCCCCTGCTCGTAAATTCAGGTAACGTTCGGAGTCGGGTTTTGTTGGAGTGTCTGCGATGGGTGCATCTGCCAAAATTAAGGCTGAATTACCGGGGTTTGTTAAGTGAAAATACCCATGACAGCTAAAGTGGGCGCAATGGTAAGTGTTTAAGTCAGTATTATTAATTGCTGTGAGTGTCGCTGCTGTTTTTTTCAGAACGTTGGAAGTATTAAAGTAGCTTTGAATAACTTGTACTTCTAAATCGGTGTAATTCAGGTCTTCTGTGGGATTTTGAATCGCAAACAGGGATTGAAAATCAGGACGTTTGCGCTGTTGTACCTGTTGCAGTAGTTGACAACTGGGTGCATAGCTGACACCGCCAGCAAATAAATCTAGAAGACAAGACGAATTTTCAGAATTTTGATTTATTGGAATTGCATGAAGGGGGAATAAGTGCAGGAATCGATGGGGAATTAGGATGAGTTTATCGCAGTGCTTTGGTATCTGGGTTAATATTTCATCAATGTGCAGAATCGAGGCTAATTCTTTGAGTGCTTTCCCTAAGTTATTTTGCCATTGGTCTTTTTGACCGTAGTAATTCTGCAAATATTGATTTACCCAATCATACAAATCTTCCCAGTCTTCTGGTTGGGATTGCCAAACACTTAACTCTCCTTTTTTTGTGGCAATAAATGCCAGAATTTTATCGTTGAGAATATACCACTCGATAATGGCTGTATGCTCATCCAAAGAACCTTGGAAGGAGTCAAATTTGAAACCATAACCGACAGGTAAGTAGCGGTTTTGCAATTCATTACGCTGGTTTCGCAACTGTTGGAGATGTTGTGCAAGGACTTTGGAATTTTCAGCTTTGCCATTTTGGATTTGATATTGTCCTACGGCTATTTCATCCCTGTATTTTTCTAATTGAGTGAATACTTCTGGAGGAAAGATGGTTTTAGAGTCGCGTTCGAGAATTTGTTCAACTAAATTGCGAGTTTTACTACGCTCAACATATTCAATAGCTTCGGTAATCTTATTTAATTCTCTGCAAACTTCTACCATGCGCCTATAAAGTTTGTTCCATTCTTCTGCTTGTTTGCGTTTGCTTTCATCGCCAGAAATAATTTCTCCTCGTAATGATTCGACTATTCGGATGGCAGAATTAAAGGTGGCATAGGCTTTAGTTAACTGTTGTGCTTCTTGATAGAGAATACCAATATTACATAAAGTTAATACATGATTGTGTGGAAAGCTCGTACAGGTGAATACTTCTAAAGCATTGGTACAGAATTCGATGGCTTTTTCAAAATTTTCTCTTCTATCCTCCTGTATTTTTTGACGGTAAGCGTTCCCTAAATTATTCTGCGTCATCGCCCATAGCTCTGGAAAATCAGTGCGGCTAAATACTTCCAATACAACAGAAAAGGTAGCGATCGCATTTTCGATATCTTCTTTTCTATCTTCCTGTACTCTGTCAAGGTAAGCATTTCCCAAATTATTTTGCGTTATTGCCCATTGTTGTGGAAATTCAAAGCGGGTATATACTTTTAAAGCGGCAGTATAAGCAATGATCGCATTTTCGATATTTTCTTCTCTATCTTTCCCTTGTCTTTCAAGGTAAGCATTTCCCAAATTATTTTGCGTTACTGCCCTTTGCGTTACTGCCCATTGTTGTGGAAATTGAGAATGGGTTATGACTTCTAATACTTTAGTATAAGCTTTTATAGCACATTCAATATTTTCAATCGGGTTTCCTTTAACTCTATATAAATAAGCATTTCCTAAATTACTTAGCGTTTTTGCCCATTCTTGTGGAAATTTAGAGTAGGTTATTATTTCTAACGATCTGGGAAAAGTTTTAATAGCATATTCCCGATTTTCTACTCTATCTCCCTGTATTCTCTGAGAGAAAGCAATGCCCAAATTATTTTGTATCATTGCCCATTTTAGTGGAAGCGCAGTGTGGGTAAAGATATTTAGGACTATTTCATAGCCAGCAATTGCAATTTCTATGTGACTGGCTTTGTCTCCCAAGGGTAATTCTCGAATCAGAGTACTCAAATCATTAATATCTGACGCGATAGATTTGCTTTCATCTGGTTCTGCTTGTGTCAGTTTATTTTGTGCCCAAGCTCGGAATACTTTTGCAGAAATATTATCGAATTTTTTGATATTTGCTATAAGTATTCGGAAAACTACTTGCACGTTATCTCTACTATCTGATGTTACTTTCAGTACTTGCTCTAAAAAATTTAAGTATTCTTTTTCTATGGCAGTCGATGATAATTTAGTATAAACCCCAAGTTGCTGCCCTGCTATATTCATTAAACGATTAGCTAGGTCTAATTCGCTCTGCTTTAGCAAATGACTTGCTCTTTTTAGCATCTTTTGTACTAAGGTATCATCCAGTAAATTTTGATTTGCTACTAAAATTTCTAGGATTTCATCGTGACTACGGCAATTCAACAGGCTTTGAATGAGGTTGAAATAGGCTTGCTGACGCTGTTCGTTCATGGGTAAGAGCGTGAGAAATCACACTATTATAGTGTGTGAAAAATTTAACACCACTACCCCAGATTCTGGGAAAGTATAGATAGAGCTTCATCATAGGGGATATTTTCCTGATGATCGTCTCACCCTACATCTACATTCAACAAAAAACTAGTTACTGAAGTTTTTAACATTATCTCTTAATTCTTGATGAATGCATTGGCGTAGCCCAACCCAGGCATCGCTTAGTAGCTGTTTCCGGTAACAGGACGATGCGATCGCTTAATTGTTGATGAATGCGATCGCAATTGTTATTTCCGCGTACGCATTTATCGATTTGGCGAACGCAATTGTTATTTCCGCGTACGCATTTATAGATTTGGCGATCACAATTATAGCGGTTCTCGCTTAGGTGCAGCACATTTTTGACCTCTCTCCAAACCTCTCTCCTAAAAGGAGAGAGGCTTTGAATCTTACTCCCCTTCCCTACAAGGGAAGGGGTTGGGGGTTAGGTCTGTATCGCACTCAAGCAGAAACCGCTATATTATTTAGGCGATCGCTATATCTCCCAATCCTCAATCAACAAGTTATTAATGCGTTGGAATTCTCTAGTGTTATGGGTGATGAGGGTTAAGTTATTTGTCAGGGTGATGGCGGCAATTTGTAAGTCATACGCGCCAATGGGAGTACCTAATGCTTCTAGTTGAGAGCGAATTGTTCCAAACGTCGTTGCTGCTAAATCGTCAAAGGGTAGTGATGTAAATTGGGCTAAAAATTGTTGTTGTAAAGTAAGATTACGTTGTGGTTTGGCACTTTTCATTGCACCATAAAATAGTTCAGCTTTGACGATTGAGCAAACGGCAATATCTTTAGTAGCAGTGGATTCTAGTTTCTGTTTTAAGGTGGAATTTTTACCTCGCATATAGATAATGCAGGTGTTAGTATCGAGCAGGAATTTCACAAGATTGGTTCGCGTTCTGGTTGTTGTCCTTGGGGATGACGGAAGAAGGTTTCATCTTGGATACATCCATAAAATTGAGGCAGGGGATATTCTGTTATTTCGGTTGGAGTTGCTGGTTGTAGGGACTCAATGAGGGTTTTTAGTAATCGAGTAAGGTCAAATTCTTCGGGTAATTTAGCCACGGGGGATTGACGGAATAATTCTGAGATTTTGCTTGTTTGCACAGATTGGGTGTTGTTATTGTGTGTAGTCAGGCTTTGTGCCAGGAGTTGGATAATATACAATTTATCGTCAGGTGAAAGCTGAAGGAGTTGTTGTTCGAGTTCTGGGACAACCATGATGTAGCTTAGGTGGAGGATAATTTCATTTTACTTTCATAATCAAAAGTTAATCTAGCTATGCTGCGGTGGTCACTGACTTGTACTGAGCTTGTCCTGAGCGTAGTCGAAGGGCGGAGTCGAAGTAGCTTGTCGTACCCTTACGGGGAAGCAAGCTACGCGCAGCGTCTCGTAGAGAAGTGCGGGCGACGTCAACGCATTTATAGATTTGGCGATCGCATTTGTTATTTCGGGGTTCGCAATTGCTATTTCGGGGTTCGCAATTGCTATTTCGGGGTTC
>NZ_CAXTNP010000226.1:0-8350 GCF_964245575.1 uncultured Nostoc sp.
GATTGCTTTCTCATTTCGGTAGATTCAGCAAGCAAAAAGGCATATTGCTTTCTCATTTCGGTAGATTCAGCAAGCAAAAAGGCATATCGCTTTCTCATTTCGGTAAATTCAGCAAGCAAAAAGGCATATTGCTTTCTCAAAATGCTTGATTGCTTTCTCATTTCGGTATATCGCGTATTTATTTTGCTAGATTCAGCAAGCCTTAAATTATAAGGTGCGTTAAAGCTGGGCGTAACGCACCGCATTTATTGGTGCGTTACGGCTAGAACACCAATTCTTAAAATCTCTTTTGCAGCAAGCTTTCGCCACGTTGGTAAATTTCTCGTGCATAGTCAGTCCAAGCACCTTGTCCCCAATAACGAAAACAACTGGTTTGCAGCAAAAGGTTATGTAGGAGAACGTTACGGTAATCAGATTGTCTGGTTACAGGTTCTGCTGAGTCAGTTTGCAGTAATGGATCAATCTTTTGATGAAATAAACTGCTTAATTGATACATAGGAGACAACACATTTTCATATCCTTGCACCCAACTGATATGATTTGTCCACGAGGCTCCATCCATGTGAAAATTAGAGTTTATTTGCTTTAATTCTTGAATAGCATTTTCTACAGTTTCCGGTTGACTATTATCTGGTGAAACTCGCTCCCAAATCTGATGTTGTCCGACTGGCTGACAAGTTGGATAGTCTTCTGGTTTGCATCCAGCAGCTTCTATTAATTCTAAATACTCTGTACCACACATCCCAACAACACCTGATTTTCCTCCGCCGTTATTGACCATATCCCACCAAGCTTGTTTAAAAGCGCTAGGAAATTCATTCATCATCACACCACCATTTTCACCATCTCCAATTTGGCTAACTATTGGTGGCACAAATACACTGCTAATTTGTTGTTTGGATAAGGTTTTGGCTTCATAATAAGGCTGCATTTGTGCGACTAATTTAGTATCTGAGCCTTGGGTTTTAATTAAGGCTGTAATGCTAATTGTTTCGCCTTGGGAATTGCGAGCAATCAGACGATGTGGTAAATGTTTGTAGGTAAGAGATTGACCACTAATTGTTTCTACAGAATGTTCTTGAACGAGTAGCCAGCGATATCCACATTCTTTCAGCGCTTTCACAAATTCAAACAAAGCATCAGGGTGATTAGGTAAGTGCATTTCTGGGGGCGAAAATCCTTTGACTCGCGCTAGTGCTTCCCAGCCAAAAATTGCCGCAAAGTGATGTTGCCATGCGATGATATGCAATTTAATATCTGGTATGGGTGTGGAAGGAATAACTGCATGGCTCCACATTGTACCCAACCACTCTACATAAGGTTGATAGGTGCGATCGCAAGTAATACGTTTGAGATTATCGAGAACATCACTGCGTCCCATTTGCCGCAGTCCCCACAAAAGATTACCTGAGTAATCCAACATCACACGGGGATTGCAACCTTGATTTACAAGTTCGGGGATAAAATCTCCCATGCGGCTGTAACAATGGGCAAAAGGATCTGCATTGTGGTTATCCCCCTCGTTGGGATGTTCAAACATATATTGCAGATTGCTGATGAGTGTACCACCATTTCCAGCAGGTATAGTTGGCTGGTGCATGTGTAAGGCGATCGCAAACACAGCATTTACATTTTCTAAGCGAATATTTGTTGTTGGTAAAAATACTGGCTGATTATGGTTAACTACAGAGAGAACCTCTGTTTCCCAACCAGAAATATTCGGCAAGCCATCAATGATTTCGGGCAAAGGAGTAAGAGTTGTGGGGAAGGAAAGCATTTCTGGTTGCTCCGAAACAAGGTATGTCTAATTATGCGATCGCATAGCAATTTCTGATCTACAACTTTATTTATTGATGCAAACTGCGATCGCCTTGCAGTCCCGCAATATCCAGAAGGTGAAGCAAAAATCTACTGAGTTGGTTCTGATGGTCAACCAACAGTCTATACCGATGGCTTTATCCAACTTATTGACTTAGCTTTTGATACTGAGGGTAATTTATATGCTTTGCAATACGCTAATCAGTCACTCTGGAAAGGTAATCTAGATGGTTCTGTGATTAAAATAGCGAACGATGAAACTCGCACAACTATTCTTAGTAGTAATGGATTAGAGTCTCCTACTGCTTTGACTATTGGTGCTGATGGTGATATTTACGTGACAACCCGAGGCGATCGCCCTGGAGTTGGACAAGTTCTCAAAATTGAGAATCCCAAGTCTGTTCCTGAATCTACTTCTACTTTCAGCTTATTAGCGTTTCTTGGAACTGTGAGCATTACTTTGTTGCACAAGGGTAAAGCCAAACGACTCTTCTGAGTTGAGTGTAATACAGACCTAACAAGAACAACCCCAACGCTACAAGGGTTGGGGAGTAAGATTTAAAGCCTCTCTCCTTTTAGGAGAGAGGAATGGAAGTGAGGTCAAAGTGTATTGCATCCATAGACGCGTAGTGGCTACTCTTAGGAGAACGCTTTCAGCGAACCCGCAGGGTCCGAGAACCGCTATAGTTAAAGCGACTTGACCTGACATTGAGTTTTTCTGAACAATAACAAATCGCCAAAACGCTGGATTTTAGATAAAAAACTCAGTTTTTCAAGAGGCCGTTGTCTGCTTGGTGCTGGCGGAGTTGCTATTCGCAAAATTAGCTCTAACAACCAAGGGGCGAGGCGTTGACACCATACAGCTAAATGACTTTGCCATCCGACTAAAATTTCTGCTGAATCATTTTGCATTCCAGTGACGAGTGCTTTAGCCACTTGCTGGGGAGTCATGGGGATCACCCAGCGAAATAATTTTAAGTCGCGCACCATGTCTGTGTCTGTCAAAGAAGGCAGTAATGCAATGACTCGGATATTGTAATCAGCTAGTTCCTGGCGCAAAGCTTGGGTAAATCCTAAGATGGCAAACTTGGTAGCTGAGTAAGTCGCCATCGTCGGTGCAGCCACCTTCCCCATCAGACTCGATACATTGACGATTGTCCCTTGCCTTTGACTGGCCATGCGTCTAGCTATCAGACTCGTGAGGTTGTACATTCCTAACAAGTTCACAGAGAGTTCTTCTTGAACTTGGGGCAGTTTAGATTGCAAAAATGAGCTTTGGTATGCGACTCCCGCACAATTAACCAGCAGGTGAATCTGTCCATAATTGCGCCACAGTTGGGCAACAGCGATATTTACTTCAATTGTCTGCGTTAAATCTAATGCCACGATCGCTGTTTCTGTTCCCATCGCCTCGATTTCGTTAGCTACTTGGACTAACTTGTGGCGATCGCGTGCTACCAATATCAGCCGCTTAATGCCGATTTGCGCTAGTTCAAGTGCGATCGCTCGTCCAATCCCACGAGAAGCCCCTGTAATTAGGGCAACTTTACCTTGAATCTCCATTGGTTTTATCCTCCAAAATCTAAGTCTTACCAAACCCTTCGTTATTGCCGAAACACACAATCAAGAGCTACTCGCTTGTCGGCACAAGGTAAGACAAATAATCAATTGCAATTCAAATCAAACTGAAACTAAGCCTTTAGCAACGAGATATTTCTTGGTTAATCTGCAATCCCTCATAATTGTCTATACGAGGCAGAAATTTATCGTTTTTAACCTGTCAAAGCCTAACAGACTTGGCTGAATGCATATAGCTCATAGATTTTACTTCTCCTAGATCAGAGCGCTCATCAGCATCGTTGTTATACACACGTTAGCAATTAAATCAAGCTATTGCAATATTCTTTAATCAGAATTTCTTAATACTTCTTAACGACAGGCATATATATGGAAAAGATTTTATTAAATAAGTTTTTATGAATACCTAAGTACAAATATATTACTTTCCTGACAATTAAGCCCTGTTTTGGGGAATTGTAATATCTCAGTCATAGCTAAGAAACAAAAAAGACATATAGGTTTTGGTTATTCTTGCAACACCTCAGTTTCTCAGCTAGTTCGCAGATGCACACCAGTATATTTACGTATTTCATTCAAATTAAGGTTTCTGATTTTGATATTTTAAATAATAGAAGAAAGAGAGTTAAATTATTGTTTTTAATGCAAATTCTAACAGCAGATTTATCTCAAAAAACTTTAGTAAAAATGATAACTTGTTTGGCTTTAGCTTTGAGTTCATCAAAGGAATGCTTGAGACTTGCCTGGTGTCTGACAATTCATGCCATGTGGAAAAGCTAACGATTAACCTAACCCCCTTCCCGACACTCTAAGGGGGAAAATTCAAAGTCTCTGACGCCATGAATGCTAAGAGTGAACAAGTCGGTAGAGCCGCAAGGGCGCAGTGGCTCCTCCTTTTAGGCTGGTGTACACCATACATACAGCAGATTGCAACTTGGTGAGGTACAGATAATCAGTAGTATCACAACATGTGGTGTCAACTTAACGTGAAAGCCAGCCTAGAAAAAGCTTTTAGATATTGTCTGGTTGTCTCGTTCCCCTGCTCCGACTGGGAATGCCCGTCGTTGAGGCAGAGCCTCAAGACTTGCGGCAGAGCAGCCAGGCGCAGCATTTCCAGTCTCTGACTGGAAACGAGATTTTAAAATGACACCAATGCAACATGTTGTGCCCCTACCCGTGTACTTCATTTACCTGAAATACACTGTATCTGTACAAAACCAAAATCGTTGAAGATCCTCCTAAATTCCCCAAAAAATTGGGGGACTTTGAGGGTTCTTCGCCCCCTTTTTTAAGGGGGGTTGGGGGGATCAAAAGCTTGTGGGGCAATGTTAGAAGACCCATGAACAACAAGAACCCCAACTTTTCTAATAAGTCGGGGTTCTAAGGCTTTCAATCTTTACAATTAAAACTGGGAGCAATTAAGGGGTTAAAAAGTCTAAATGGTTTCCTGGTTGGGCACGCAAATCTTCTACTGTCCCCTGAATTTGTAACTTACCTTGATTGAGCAGAACAATCCAATCAGCACGGGTAATTACTCTAGGACGGTGGCTAATTAAGATTGTGGTTTTACCTTTGCGATGGAACAACAGTTGATCTAAAACTTGAGCTTCACTAACTGGATCGAGGCCAGCAGTTGATTCATCTAAAATCAAGATTGGTGGATCGTTAACAATAGCTCTTGCTAAAGCCAGTCTTTGCCGTTGTCCACCAGAAATATTTGACCCAAATTCACCTAATACAGTTTGATATTTTTCAGGTAGTCTACTAATAAAATCATCTGCCTCAGCAATTTGGCAAGCCTTGACAATTTGATCAAAGGTGAGGTGAGGAGAACCTAAGCGGAAGTTTTCAATAATTGAGCGACTCCAAAAATGAGCATCTTGAGGAACGAGAACAACTTGTTGCCGCAAACAATCAAGAGCTAGGTCTTGCATATTATAAATGCCAAAGCGAATATTGCCAGAATTAGGTGTATATAATCCGGCTATCAGTTTAGCAAGAGAACTTTTTCCACAGCCGGATGTACCAATTAAGGCAACAACTTTACCGCCAGGAATTGTCAGGGAAAAATCTTCTAGTAGCTCTAGTCTGCCTGCGTAGTGAAAATTTAGGTTTTTGCAAATAATATCAGCATCACTAGGAATTTTAGCAAAGGGTTTGCTACTATCGCTTGGATTTTCAGGTGTGGAATCGATAACTTCTGTTAAGCGTTCTGTGGCAGTTTTGGCACGCATGAATTCATCTATAAATCCAATCACAGCACCGATTAATGCCAAAAAGTTCCCATTCATTCCGTTAAATGCCAGCAGTTGACCGATGCTGAGTTCCTTACTAATAACTAAGGTGCTGCCGAAACCAATCAAACTAACGCTGCCAATAGCATAAACTAACCCAGAAAAGGTGCTATTAATAATTCCAATCTGAACTGTGCGAAATGTTATGTTTGAGAGCCGACCAAATCTGTTCTGAAATTCTTCCCAAAATTGAGGAGCAGCAGTAGTACTTTTGAGTGTCAGCGCTCCTTTAAAGCTTTCAACAAGAACACCCTGGTTTTCCGCGTCTAAGACCAACAAACTTCTGATTTTTTGTTGAAGTGTAGGCAAGAAAACCACCGTAGATGAACTCATGACAATAGCAACAACGACGGCAACAACGGTAAGTTTCCAGCTATAGAACACCATGAAACCTAAAGAAATCAGTCCGATAAACAATTGGCTAGGCAGACTGATAACTGCTTGAGCAACTAACTGATTAATTTGTTGAATATCTTGTAATCTGCTAACAATCTCGCCACTGCGACGTGATTCATAGTAAGCCAGAGGCAGGCGCAGGATTGCCCTGGCAAATTCCAGAACTAACCCTAACTCAAGCCGTTGGGCAAAATTGGCAATCAGGTTAGATTGAACTAGTTGCAGACTACTTGCCACCAAATTCATCACCACAACCGCAATAATTACACCAATCAGAAGCTGGGTATCACCTCGAACTAGTACATCATCAGTTAGAATTTGAAGCAGGAAAGGAGACGTTAACGAAAGCAGACCGATAACTATAGCGCACAGAAAAGCCTCGAATATTATGCCCCCATAAGGCAATGCCCGCCGCGCAAAGCGCCAAAGACCGTTGACTTTATCATCAGGTTGAGCATAAAAGCGAACCGAATCTGGCTCTAGTAAAAGCATGACTTGATCTGACCAAGCCTCAATTAATTCATTTCTAGAGACATAACGGATGTTAAAGGCTGGGTCAGCAATTACATATTTTTTGCCTTTCTGACCATACAAAACAACCCAGTGATAGCCTTTCCAGTGAATGATTGCTGGCAGTGGTGCTTGGTTCATTCGGTCTAATATTTCTTTTGATGCCCTGACCGAACGCGCATTGAAACCAAGTGCCTCCGCTCCTCGCCTCAATCCCAACAATGTTGTTCCAAGTTGCCCGGTGCCTACGGCTTCCCGAATGCGATTTAGTGTAAAATTACGTCGATAATGTTTGGCAACGGAAGCAAGACAAGCAGCTCCACAATCTTCTTCACTATGTTGTGTAACAACTTGGTATTTCATTTCACACTCCAGTACCCAATAGCATCGTGAAAAAACCTAAAAAAATAGCAGGGTTTCGCCCCTGCGTGGTTAATAATTTGACCAACAGTTTAGTTTTACTATCATCACCAAATATGTTCTACTAGGCAAGATAAATTTCTTAATCCTACGAAATTAATAACTTCTTTAGTTCTAATTAGTTGTAATTGCTTTCACTATATTTTGTATTCAACAAAGAAAACACCGTAAATTTTCGTATGTTTGCTTCGCTTACTGCAACCGAATAGATATATTTGCTTATTGATTTAGAGTAAATGAGGTAAAAAAAGTTACGTTATTGTTTATACATTACTAAATTGTAATGAATATGGCTGATTTTTGAAGCAGGGCTTAGTATTTGACTACTCAAGGTGAGCAGTATTTTTATGAAAAGTATTAAGTAAGCCCATCAACAGTTACCTAATAGGAACTGTTGATAGACTTTTTTAACTCTGTTCAACAAAAGTATGCGGTAGGAATAAACGTAATGCTAAAATAACTGCGATAAGCAACTAAGCTAATGTCTTGTCAGAAGGCCAACTATCCTGTTGGAGCAGGTTAGTTTGTTTAAGACACTTTACCTCAGTAAAGACGCGGTTAATCGTGTCTTTACGTTTATTCTTTCCCTTTTACTAAACATTCAGTTAGACTTTATTTTCTTGATAGACACTAATATCACCAGAGACTGCAGCGGCGGTAGCACCTTTACCAGCGATTGCGATTGTAGGACCTGTAAAAATTTTGCTGATGTTTACTAAAGTGTTGGTGGTAGTGTTGGTTGTGGTGGTGGTGGTGGTGGGGGTGCTGGGTTTGGCGGGGGGTTTTTTAACAGGGGGCTTCGAATTACCACCAGACAAATTGGCTTCTTCGGTAGCGGTTAATGTCGTGAACAATGTGCTTTCCATAATCTTAGTTCTCGCTTGATTGTTGAATGTGAAGCAACTTACTTAAAGTTAGACTTTATTTACTTGATAGACATCAATATCACCAGAGACTGCAACGGCAGTACCACCTTTACCAGCGATCGCGATGGTAGAACCTGTAACAATTGTGCTGATGTTTAATAGAGTGTTGGTGGTGGTGTTGGTGGTGGTGGTGGTGCTGGTGCTGGGGGTGCTGGGGGTGCTGGGTTTTTTGACAGGCTTATGAGACTTCTTCCAATCATTACCACCAGACAAACTAGCTTCTTCGGTAGCGGTTAATGTCGTGAACAATGTGTTTTCCATAATCTTAGTTCTCGCTTAATTTTTGAGGTTAAAATCGCGTTACTTAAAAGTAATAAACATTAACATTTAAAGAGTATATTTAATTACTTTTTTGTTCCGCTAAAAGTATTATACGACTCTTGCTTAATAGGTCAAGCAACTATTTTT
>NZ_CAXTNP010000226.1:8505-8866 GCF_964245575.1 uncultured Nostoc sp.
TACAAATTTAATTAGAAAAAATTTTAATTACCAAAATAATCGTAGGCGTCAATATTCATATTCATATAAATATGGCGAACTAGCTTATGTATTTTTAGCAAAAATACATAAGTTAAACATATCTAGTATTAATACTGATAAACTCACGTAAATACCCGTATTTAAGGATAAACTTAGTAAAATTAACATATTTTTTATACAGTTAGTCTTGAGATAAAGTGATAAAACTCACAGATGGGGTTCTGCATTCTTAATTAAGTACATTTACATAGTAATATTTTATCTTAAATGTTTGTATACAAAGCTAAGGCGAATTTATATAAATTATTTTAATATAGTACAGCTGAAATTTACTTAATCT
>NZ_CAXTNP010000226.1:8876-13434 GCF_964245575.1 uncultured Nostoc sp.
GTATTCACTATATCATTTTTTTTGGAAATTAATAAAGTAAGGATAAAATTTCAGAGAAAGATTATAAAGATTTGATGTTCGTACTAAAATGCCTAATTGTTATTTAGACTTAGCTGTATAGAAACCTTGTATTTACATACTAACTATATACAGATAAGGGACTTATCACTAATAAAAGCAAAAGCTGTCACTTTAGCCCTGAAAGGCGAAAACGCCAAAATTATGAGAGTTTTCCCAAAAATATTCTTGAAACTGAAGAGAGCTTTTATTTTTTGGATATTCCTAAATCTTGATCGTTACGCTAACGCGAGGGAGATTTTTTTGCTAGATTATTTACGGAACCAAAATGTTTTTTAGCGTTCATGTTCATTGACCCCCAACCAGACTTTCTCCGCCTAGTCCAAAACGACGAATATCTTCCCTCAGTCAGTATATGGACAAGATTGGGAGGAATATTTTTAATTGGAAGTGTTGGCGCTGCCTTCAGCCTTGCCAGTGTCTTTCAATACAACATAATAGTGAAAGCTGATGCCACCGTCCGCCCAACCGGAGAAATCCGGTTAGTGCAAGCAGCAGCTGAGGGAAGCGTGACAAGCATCAAGGTCAAAGAAAATCAGGTTGTGAAAAAGGGAGATACGATCGCCCTGATCGACAACTCTCAATTGCAAACGAAAAAAAGCCAACTACTCGGAACTATCGAGCAGAATCAGTTACAACGATCGCAAATTGATGCACAACTAAAAGCGTTAGAAAATCAAATGGCTGCTGAGTCTAATGCAATGGGACAGGCGATCACATCCGCCAAAGCAGACTTCAGTCGCAACAAAAGAGATTATCAAGATAGGCAAATCACCAGTCTGGCACAAGTACAAGAAATAGAAGCTGGTGTTGAATTAGCTAAAGAGGAACTGAAGCGGTATCAACAGCTGGGAAATACAGGGGCGATCGCTGCTCTCCAAATTAAGGAAAAAGAACAAGCTTTTAAAGCTGCTACTGCTAGACTCGATAACGCTAAAGCTGCACTCAATCCCAGTGATGCTAATGTGGCGATCGCACAAGAACGTATTTCCCAAGAGTTGACAAAGGGTGAGTCTACTATTGCTCAATTGAACAAAGAGAAAGAGGAACTCATCAGGCGTCAAGTTGAAATCCAAAACCAAATTAGCAGCACTCAACAAGAACTTAGACAAGTTTTTACGGAACTGCAAAAAACTGTAATTCGTACCTCTGAGGGCGGTACAATCCTCAAACTAGAACTAAGAAATGCTGGGCAAGTTGTTCGTGTTGGAGATGCGATCGCTCAAATTGCTCCCAACAATGCCCCCTTCATAATCAAAGCCCGTGTTTCCTCTTCAGATATTAGCAAAGTGCAGGTGTGTAAAGTCGCACAAGTAGCAAAATGTCCAGAGGGGGAAGTACAAATGCGGTTTTCTGCTTATCCGTACCCAGATTATGGCATCCTCAAAGGTGCTGTCAGAAACATTAGTGCCGATGCCATTACATCTCAAGGTAACGGTAACATTGCAATTGCGCCTTACTATGAGGTGACAATTGAGCCAGAGAAACTTTATTTAAAAAGGGCCGAAAAATCCTATCCTATTCAAGCAGGGATGGAAGTTACAGCTGAAATCATTTCCAAAAAAGAAACCCTACTGACATTTATTCTGAGAAAAGCAAGGCTGCTAACAGATGTATAGACTCCTTCCTGTATTCCACGCCATTGAGAACTAACATAACAATTTTAAATTTTTAAATTCAAAATTCATGCATTGTTCGCGCAGCGTCTCCTAGAGAAGAGAGTTACATAAGGGAATTTAAACCCCGACTATAGCTTTCTTCTCGCAGGGTAACTGAGCAAAGTAGGAGCCATCGCAACTCCAAGTTAATAATTGTTTAATTTTATATTCTTCAGCAAAATTAATAACCATCAAGGCTGTAAAAAGTTCAAAAATTTTATCAACGAAGGCAGGAGACAGAGGGCAGTTTTCCTCCTGTTTTTCTCGATAAATGGGATTTACATGAAAAGTTCGCCAATATAGTTCATAAATTATTTGTCTACAAATCACTGTCTGCTCACTCAAATTAAATTTTAAAGAGTCGGTGAAATTGAAAAATAAGTTAAAAGCCAAGTATTCTAAATTTTTTAAAAACCATATCCAATGATTCTCTTCTTTACAGATTTGTTTGTTAACAATATATTTAATTGGGTTAACTGTGGCTTCTTCTAACCAAACAAATTTGTTTAAATCTCCATGTCCCATTACAAAAAGTGCAAACCAAAAAACAAATGATAATCTTTGTATAAAAGCAATGCTTTTATTTCCTAAAAAATAAAAAAAGGGTAATTGAACAAATTTGGCTGATTGTTTTTCAATTAATGCAAACACTTTTTTCATGTTGAACTTTCACCTACAATCATTAGTTGTTTACTATTGAAGTTCGTCAAGCTAGTACCTGTTTAGTTTACGTTGGGCGTACAAGTTTTATACAGAGCTAGCCAATTCTTTAGGAAAGTTCATAAAAAAATCCTGCCTGATAAGTGGACAGCGTAATGTCTATTGAGTTATCAGTGCCCGCTTATGGTTTTATGCAGAGCCAGCCAATTCTTTACAAAAGTTCACAAACTGCGTTACAGTCAGCGTTTTCCGCTTATGCGTGGTCAGCCCTAACTCTTGGAGATAAATTCGCGTTCGGGGATGTCACGCATTCACTCATTCGATAATTTTGAACCCCATACTTCGGCTCCTTTCGACTTACTTCGACTCCCTTCCCTACGGGACGCTACGCGAACGACTGCGCTCAGGGCAAGCCGCTCAGTACAAGTCGCTCAAGGCAAGTCGCTCAGTAACCATAAATAAATTTAGTTGCTCTGCATCCAAATTATTTTTTGGTCAGAGTTTTGTTTTGGTCGCTTGGGCATGGTGGAAAACCATACTTTTGATTACCTCGTATCAAAAACCTGACAATTCAGCCATCTGGAAAAGTCCACGAAAACCTAACCCCCTTCCCGTGTCGGCTATGCATTACCCACATCTTTACTTAACAATCAAACAAAATACTTAATAAAAGAGTGAAAGGCTTGATAGGTATAGTGTTGAGACAAGAGAAGTAGGTAATGGCATCATGAAAAAGTGGCAGCCAAAGAACTATCTCAGGCAGACTTAGGAGACGTTCGTAGAAACAAGCGGTTAATACGCATACTGGTGTTAAAACTATTTGGCGTGGGCTAAGGCTCTGACACGATATCGCTGCCACCTGGCAACTACTTCACTCAGGCTCCCCATCTCATGTTTACACTTAGCGATCGCAAGAAGGCACTAGCAAAGCCAATCACCTGTGGGACGCTTTCAACAAACACATACTTATTCTCTGTTGTCAATCCACACAACTATACCCATTTCTACAATCTTTATAGTGTATGTCTTTCAGCAATGTTAAGAAAAATGTGGGTAATGGATAGGAGCGGGGAGGGGTGCAATAACTATGGGAATCATAACTAATTACCCGGACATAATATTAGGAGTCATGAGTTGGAAAGTACAAGGATAATTTTTTTTCCTCACTCCTCACTCTTAACTCCTAACTTGATTTAAATACCCGCACCATCTAGAAACTGCTGTATTGACTTATCTTTAAGGCTACACACAGGAGCATTTTGTGAAAAATCAGCTTGGTTAGAAGCTACACAACCTACCAATACAGGAGTTTTTTCAGAAGAGTTGGTGCGCCCAAGAGTTTGTATTTGTTCTTCCAGCGCCTCAATCCGGTCTACTAAAGCACGAATTACTTCGGCTTCTGAATCTGGTAAATTATTGTGTTCAAGAGGTGCAACCCGGACTCCAGAACGATATATAATACGCCCAGGCACGCCCACTACTGTACAGTCAGAAGGGACATCCCTGAGAACAACAGACCCAGCGCCAATACGGACATTATTGCCAACTTGGATATTGCCCAGAACCTTCGCTCCAGCTCCAACTACGACATTTTCACCCACAGTGGGATGGCGCTTGCCACATTCTTTACCAGTACCTCCAAGGGTGACACCTTGATAAATTAGGGCATAGTCTCCCACGATCGCAGTTTCACCAATTACTACACCCATCCCGTGGTCAATAAACACACTTTTTCCAATTGCTGCACCAGGGTGGATTTCAATTCCAGTCAAAAACCGAGCCAAGTGAGAAATCAGGCGAGGAATAAAGGGAAGACCAACAGTATACAACCAGTGAGCCAGCCTATGGAATAGCAAGGCTTGCAAACCAGGGTAACAAAATAAAACTTCCAACCAGTTACGGGCAGCTGGGTCACGTTCAAATATGATACGAAAGTCAGCACGCAGTATAGATAGCACGAGATAGCACCCTCGGAAAGCACAACAAGCTACTCTCCCATATTATCCTCTCAGACGTTACACCTAAAAATTGGGAATGGGGAATGGGGAATGGGGAATGGGGAATGAGGTATTGGGCATCCCTTCGGCTTACTTCGACTAGCAAGAGTACAAGTCGCTCAGGGCAAGTGGGCATCCCTTCGGCTTACTTCGACTAGCAAGAGT
>NZ_CAXTNP010000227.1:0-13296 GCF_964245575.1 uncultured Nostoc sp.
TGAACTCGGAACTTCGACCTCTGAACTCAAAACATCGACCTCTGAACTCAAACCTACGACCTCAGAACCCAAAACTTCAATCTCACAATTCCCCATGCCCAATGCCCAATGCCCCACTCCTATTGTTTTAATTGAAAAGCAAGGTCAAGATCATCCAAAGAATTAACATCTAACCAGTTACCGCGAATATAAAGCACCTTAATCAGTTTTCCTTGCTCGATTAAATAATTGCATAATTCTGGCAAACCCAGATTATTGAATTCCGGCCGTTTTTGCAACTCATTGAGTGCTTCACTCACCCACTCTCTACCTTGACTTCGTAGGCGCAGCATCCCAATCCAGCGTCCGCTAGACTTTCCTAATTGCGTTTGTGTTGTTTTAGAAATATTCAACAGGTTGACATCCTGTCCAAACAGAGAAAGATCGTCTGGAATTGAGCAATAGGCGTAGTCAGGTGAACCGCTAACAGACTTGCTGTTGGCCACAGAATCAACTACAGCGACAATTTCTCCGGGACATTCTAATAAATCTCGTAGGATGTAGCTTCTAAATAGTAAATCGCCGTAAAGCACTAGCATTTCTTCGCCAAAACTAGCTTGAGCTACGGCTAAGGATGCTAATTCTCCGGTTGTTTCATAATCTGGGTTGCAGATGACTTTAGTCCCCGGAACATTGATAGTTTCTGCTTTGTAACCGGCGACAACGGTAATATCGTTGATGGCAAGTTTCTTGAATTTATCCACCAACAACCTGAGTAGGGGTTTACCTCCAAGGGGTAACATTACTTTTGGTTTATCTTGTGTCAATCCTGCTAATTCTTGGCCTCTGCTAGCAGCCAAAACGATCGCTTGGGTATGTTGTCGTCCATTATTAAAATAGCGTTTTTCAGCTTCTATGAGTTCATCCGCCCCTTGTAGCCGGAAAATTTCTTTTACAGGAGCAACATCATCTTCAATGTTGATTAAAGTTTCGCTGGCTTTCACTTCACGCGCGATCGCTTGCATACTAGCAACAGCAGCTCGAATCAGATGGTTTGCCCAGATGACCAAATTAACTTCAGCTTTGCGAAAAACATCGGTAGGCGTGCTGTAATATTTAGTCGGTATAATCACTAACGGGGAACGACCCGCCCACTCTTTAGCAAAGGCTAACACTTGGTCAGGACGTGATGATTTACTGTGAACCAGAATGGCGTTTGCTCCGGCAGCGTGGTAAGCTTCAGCTCGGCGCATTGCTTCAGAGAGATCCCACCCAGCGATCAAAGCTTCGAGTCGGGCGACGATGCAGAAATCTGGGTCTGTCTGACTATCTTTACCTGCTTTAATTTTGCCGCAGAATTCATCAATATCAGCCAAAGCTTGGCGACTACCGTTGATAAAGCTATTGGTTTTGGGAAAAAGCTTATCTTCAATACAGACTCCAGCAATACCTCGCTGTTCTAACTTTTTAACCAGGCGGCGCATATTATTAAAGTTGCCATAACCAGTATCCCCATCTAATAAAATCGGGATGCTGGTGACATCAGACATAAACTCCAGCATTTCCACAACTTGAGTCCAACTGGCTTCATTATTATCTCGAACGCCATATTGAGCCGAAAGGGCTAATCCACTCGCCCAAATTCCTTTAAATCCAGCCTCTTCCACAATCCGGGCGCTAATCCCATTGTGAGCTTCCATGATGAAGTCGAGTTGAGGCGATTCTAGTAGTACCCGCAATTGGGCACATTTATTTAATTTTGCAGCGTTGACAATGGGTGCAAATATTTGATGCATTTATTCTGCTTTTTTCAACCTATATAATATAGCGGTTATCAATTGCATGGAATACAGACCTAACAAGAACAGCCCCTTAAGAGCTAGCGTTGGGGAGTAAACCTCAAAGCCTTTCTCCTTTTAGGAGAGAGGAATGGAAGTGAGGTCAAAGTGTATTTTCCATTCGATAACCGCTACAAATTAAAATATTTTCAGACATTTTCTACGACTTCTATCTGAGGTAAAATCTCGTTTTGGGCACGTTGAATATCTTGGGGAAAATCGATTTCGAGCCAAGGTAATCCAGTGATGTCTTCGTAGCCAAATGTTTCTGGAGTTTCTAAGAGCAGATCCCGAATTACTTCTTCATAAGGTTCATTATCGCGTCCGTCTGCAACATACTGTTCTGTGCGAGTAGCAAGACGGTGAGCAGCAGTACTCCCAAAACGAAAGAATCCGACTGACTCGCCAATCAAATCATAAGCCAAACCAAGAGCCACTTGTTTGCGAAACTCCACTAGATAATTATCTCTAACACAAAGCTTCACGGGTTCATCTCCCGGTTCAAAATCCCGATCCAGCAAGAAGCTGTTGGGGATATTTGTCTTTACCAGTCGTTCGATGATGCGGCGATCGCACAACACATCTGCATCCATTAATAATATGTCATCGCCAGCAACTAGCTGTTGACGTACAGTCCATAGGCTGATAACACTACCTTTGGTATAGTCAGGATTGTAAACTGTACTAACCCAACTTTCGGCTCCTAGTGCTTTGATTTCCTCCTGAATTTTTTGTGCTTGATAACCCACAGCAATCACTACTTCGTCAATCTGGTAATGACGAAGATAGTTCAAATGGCGCTCTAATAGAGATTTACCGTTAAATTTCAGTAAGCATTTGGGTTGGATTTGCCCATCTTTACCTAAGCGTCGTCCAACGCCAGCAGCTAATATAATTGCCTTCATCGTCAAGTCACCAACAAAGCTAAAACACCAGGAAATCTAGAAATTTTCCCAGTATTTTATAATGACTGTTTTTTGCTCAAGACAATATTTGTTAATTAATTCTTAACATGGAAGAAAGATTAATTCTATATTGCCATCAACGACGAAACACTTGGCGAAACCCGAAATAGGCGATCGCATCTTTCATATTCGAGACAAAACGTTTTACCATACCCATGCGGGTGTCGGTGACGTACTCCAAAGTTAAGACAATGCGCTGTTCGTTTTCGCCCAAAGGAGTAACTCGGTGGTAAAGTTTATCACCATTAAATAATACTAGAGTCCCAGGGGTTAGAGAGAGCGATCGCGTTTGTGTCTCCCGTTCGGGAATATCCTTGTAGAGTTTATATTCCAACTTACTGGATGAATTATCAACTAAACCAAGCAATACTGTATAGCGTTTACCGTTATAGTAAGAGGTATCGTAATGATACTGAATATGGTCTCCAGGCTCAGTATAATAGTACAGCGCGTAAGTATGGGGATCAGTATCAGGACAGGGAAGGAGTTTTTCTGCCGTAATTTTGTTGAGGATGTCAAAAAAGGCACTAAGTTGATAAAATTCTCCAAAAATTGGAGCAAAGCTATCTAAGCTATAGCGGCTGATACTACCGCCCTTTTTATGATTGGGAATATAGTTACGGTTGATAGCAGGTTGCAAAGATGGCAACAGCGCCAAGAACTGCTCAATGATGGAGTTAGGAAAAAAGTTCTCCACTACCAACAATTCATTCTGTGCTTGAAACTCAGCTTGAAGTTTCTGGTAATCAACAACTGCTATAGCTTTATTAATTTCAGTTTGAAGCTCCATATAATATTTTTGACTTTTGACTTTTGAATGAGTGACTTCCACTTTGCGGTACTAGTTTGATTCAGGCTGCGGGAGTGCCCGAAATTGCCAAATTACCCATAAAGCAAAGGTTGGCGCACCAATTGTCGCTGCCATTAGTAACGGCTCTAGTCCATTCAGTAAAGTAACTATGGGAAACAAATACAGCACGTCTTCAATGTCAAACCCGACGAAATTTGGTTGACGACTGGCGTCTTTACCTAAACGCTGTTCCATTTCGTTTCGTAAATGAAAGATACAAGCAACAGACACGCCAGATACTATCCCCATCAGCAACGCCCACCAACCAAAATTTCCCTCCTTAAGACCATATCCAATACACACAAATAAAAGAATGTGAATGATGGCATCACTTGCGAGGTCATACTGATGTCCCCATTTGCTACTTTTCCCACTCAAACGAGCTAATTCACCGTCTGTATGATCTAAAAAGTTGGATAAAGCAAACAGTCCTGCTCCAATGTTATTCCAAATGGTATCGCCAACTGCAATCGCTACGGCAGCCGCCAACCCAGTTACAAGTCGTACAGTGGTGAGATGATTAGGGTTTACCCAACTGTCTTTTAGAGGTCGAACTAGCCAGTGAGCAAGTTGAGCATCCCAAGGCTTGGTGGTCATAGATGAACTTGAATTTGATGTGGTCTTGCAATATGTATAACAGTAAACAGTAATCAACAAGTACAGTTTTGCGTAAAAGCGTAGCGTTTTTAATGCAAGGGGATGCATTAACAATGCGACCGACGCATTAACATTGTATCGGGATGCATTGGCATTGCAGGGGCACGCATTAACATTGTATCGAGATGCATTGGCATTGCAGGGGCACGCATTAACATTGTATCGAGATGCATTGGCATTGCAGGGTATTGCCAAATTTAATTCGCTACGAATTAAGGTAACGCATATTTTATTTCCGGAGATGTCTATTAATTGATAATTGATAATTCATAACTTCTGTCTTCTAGTAATAGTAGCTTTCCATCTTTAGTTAGCTTCAGTTGTTGTCCTCGCCACTCTATAGTGTTGCCAATAAAGCCAAAACACCAAATAACAAAGCTTAACAAGTCGCACCCAGGAACAAGCCACAGAAACTTTTTGACAATTGGATCTTTTAAACTAATAGTACCAACAATCCAAGCCATTACCAATCTTGTTACCCAACAGATACATAATCCTAGCCATCCTAGTATTGAACCATCCGTGGTAATCAGTAGCAGGAAACTGGTGACAATACCATAGGTAAAAATTAGTCCTAAATAACCCCAAGGACGAGAAACTCGTTTACCACGCGCCCAACGAATCTGTCGCTTGATGGCATCAACTAAGTTGTTGCTTATCTGTACGTGTTCAACTATGTAGTCGGAAAGCACAACTTTGTAACCTGCTTGGACAGGTAAATAGCCTAGTTGGAAATCATCTGCTAGATAATCAGCGATCGCTTCAAATCCACCGATGGCTTCTAGTACTTTTTTCGGGATGACAATGGTGGAACCAAAGGCGTATTTTATACCATTTTCCTTGATGTTGCTGACTAAAACTCCTGCATGAAACTCAGTAGTAGTAATAATAGCTTCTAATGTCGATATCCATCCTTGAGTTAAAGTTCGATACATACAAGTAACTACACCCACGTTTTTGTCTTGCAATGGCTGGATAACTCTTTGTAAATAGTCTGTTCCAACTCGGATGTCACTATCAGCAAGGACTAGAATTTCGTATTTAGCTTTGGCTGCGGCATTGGCCAAGTTGCTAACTTTGAGATTTGTACCGATGATGCGATCGCTTACAATCAGCAAAATATCCAAGTCTGAAAAATTGTGGATGATTTTCTCTACAACCTCTATGCAAGGGTCTTGAAAATTTCGCACAGCAAAGATGATTTGATATTTTGGATAGTCCTGCTGACAAAACGAGGCTAGGTTTTCATAGGCATTACTATCAAGCCCACAAATGGGTTTGAGGATACTAACAGGTGGATGAAACTCTCGATTAATTGGCTGGGGAGCAGCAAAAAAAGTTATTGCTGCATAAATTGCATAGCAATAAAACAAAACGGATGGTATGCACAAAATTAGGACAAAATTACTAGCAACAGCATGAAGATTTATTAAGAAGATAGATGCAAACATAGCCATTGATTACCAGGCAATTAGTATTAGCATTTTCTAGATTCACTGCCGATAAGTTTAGGATTTTTGTATGTACGTTAGATGGGATTTGGATGACAAAGCTATTACTTTGAATTATGGAAAATCAAATTTAGGTAGTACGTTGGGATAGGAAATGATGGTTGGTAATTTCAAAGCCGTTACTCAGGAGGGCTTCGCGTACCTGACAACTTAACAATGCAGCAAGTTCTGCTTCACCTGTTCCTAGTTTTCCATTTGCGATCGCTGGATGAGAGTAAATCTCCACCAAGTTTGCCTGAATTTGGGGTATCAACCCAAGTAAATATTCTTCTGTAATACCACCAGTTTGCAATAAACCGTAAACTCTTTGGGTAAAGTTAATACCTTGAGACTCTAGCAGCTTCTCACCATAGTGGCGTAGTCTGCCAAATACTCCTGACCAAACTAGCTTTGTCAGTAGATGACTGCGATTAACTCTCAAAGTCATTCTCAGTTCCTCACTGGGAAGACGAATTACTTTAATATCAAATTCTGCTGCCAAGTCAACTAAAATACGCAAGACTACTGGATGTATATGCAAATGCAAATGTCCATCCAGATGAGAGAGACACAAACCAGTAGAACGGTATTTTTCCAATTGAGCGCGAATTTCTTGGCGCAGTTCTTGATGGGTTTCTTTGACAAATTGATAGCGCAACCCGGCTAAAAATGGACTGTTGGAAAAGTTACCTTGTTTGTCAACTAAATGGGGAATTTGCTCTGGCGGTAAGACAGAGCGTCCACATACCAACACAAGATGTAGACCAACAGCCAGGTTTGGATTGGCCTTTGCCAAAGTGACAGCCTCTTTTGCAGCATCAGCACTCACCATCAGGCTGGTACTAGTTAGCACTCCTTCTTTGTGTGCTTTGATAATTGCTTGATTAACTCCTTCAGAGAAACCAAAGTCATCACCATTGATGATGGCGAATCGCTGTGCTTGCATAAGTTTTGGATTTTTAAGGTTCCGATAATTGAGTTAGTGAATTAGACTGACGCCGAAGTATAAGCCTAAGAGTTGCTAAGGCAGTTTTAGCTAGGTTTGGTATCAGTTGGAGTTGAAGTAATTCTTTATCAAAGATACCAAGCCGTCGGGTGTTTTCTTGTAAGCAAGTAGATAACAATAACTCTGGGGTTAAATTATCTATAAAGTTGCTAGCACCAGTGGGTGTGAAACCCTCTTGTTGTTCTTCATTAGAACCACTAAAGGCTTTAATCTTATCTTGTAATGCTCTGCTGTAATGTACAAGAGCATTTATTCGCCGTGACCAATTACTTTTGCCCTCCTGATGTAGGTAAGTTACCCAATTAATGAAGAACATGATATGACGAGCTTCTTCATCCAAAACCTCGTCGAAGATATTAAACAATGCTTCTGGGATGTAGCTGATATGACGACGAGCAATGCCGAATAGACCAAAGGCTAAAAAAGAGTCTAGACATTCACCAAAACCAAAGTCAAGGAAGGCGGTTTTGATATTACTAGAAAGTACAGGTTCAGGAGGCGGTGAAATTTGAATATCGTAGTGATTGATGAGGAATTTAATTAGTCTCCCGTGGCGAATTTCTTCCATTCCTTGTAGAGCGATCGCTTCTTTTAATAAAGGGTCGCTAATTGTGGCTGCAAAAGCGTTCACCATCACTCCTGCTTCTTGTTCTGTATTGAGTGCTTCTCTCCAAAAGGGAATGCTTCGCAAGCTTTCGAGAGCTATATTATCCAGATTCGGCCAAGGGAGGCTTTCTGGCTCATACTCCAAGTGACTTTCAAGAAAGCTACGACAAAAAAATTCTTTGTGTTCTTTACTTCCTATTTTCATGGCTGAAGAATTTTTTTAACTTTTTGATAAGTAGTCGGACAGAATTAATTACAGGGTATGATTGCGATCGCAATCACAGGAAATTATTTTTGTTCATTTACTTATTTGGCTGGGTTATCGTCAATTCCTCCACAAAAATAACTAACAACTAACCAACAACTACTGATTCTGCTTTTGCAGTTGCTTGGGTGCGACGGTCTTTTAGGTATGAGAAAAATTCCCGCCCTTCACGCAAGCGGCGCACTAACATTTGGGGATCGGTGAGCATTTCACCTACAATTGGGATAATCGCTCTGGGACGGAAGTAGAACTTACGATACATTCTCTCAACTGCATCCTCAATCTCAGCACTGGAGAGATTTGGATATTGCAGTGTTGACATTTGAATTCCAGAACTAGCAACTAAAGAACTGTTGCTAAACCAATTATTTTCTTGTGCTTGACGATAAAGTTCTGTTCCAGGATATGGGGCTGCAATGGAAACTTGAATTGTATGAGGACTAATATCGCAAGCAAACCGGACTGTTTCTTCTATTGTTTGTGGGGTTTCATCGGGTAAACCAATGATAAATGTGCCGTGTACGGTAATGCCAAGTTTATGACAATTTTCCATAAACTTTCGCGCTACTTCCAGCTTGATTCCTTTCTTAATCCCATCTAAAATTTGCTGATTTCCAGATTCAAATCCTACTAAAAGTAGGCGTAAGCCATTATCGCGTAGTTGTTTGAGGGTGTCATAATCCAGATTGGCGCGAGCGTTGCAACTCCAAGTTAGTTTGAGTCGCCGCAGATGTTCGCTAATTGCGATCGCTCGCTGTTTGTCTATAGTAAAGGTGTCGTCATCAAACATATATTCTCGCACCTTGTCGCCGAAGATTGCTTTGGCTTCTTCCATCTCGCGCCCAACAGCTTCCGGGCTTTTAGTGCGGTATAGGTGTCCGCCAATTGTTTGCGGCCAAAGGCAGAAGCTACATTTTGCCGGACAGCCCCGCCCAGTGTAAAAAGAAATGTATGGATGCAATAAGTAGCCAATAAAGTATTTGTTAATATCCAAATCGCGGTGATAAATCGGCATTACGCTGGGCATTGAATCCCAATCGTGAATCAAGGAGCGGTCTTTATTATGATGGATATTACCCTGGCGATCGGGGTAGCTTAAACCTGTGATTTCTTCCCAAGATTTACCTTCGGCTATTTCTTTGCAGGTATAGTCGAATTCGTGACGACACACAAAATCAATGATTGGGTTTTCAACCAGCGTCTGTTCTGGTAATACTGCTACGTGCGCTCCAATTAAGCCAATTTTGACATCAGGGTTTTGAGCTTTGATTGTCTCGGCGCACTTCACATCATTAGCCAGCGAAGGCGTGCTGGTGTGCATGATAATTAGTTCGTAATCTTGAGCAATTTCGATGACATCTTCTACTGTTTGATCGTGTGGGGGTGCATCAAGAAGCTTGCTACCAGGCACAAGGGCTGCGGGTTGCGCCAGCCATGTAGGATACCAGAAGGAAGTAATTTCGCGCTTGGCTTGGTATCTCGAACCTGCGCCACCATCAAACCCATCGAAGGAAGGAGGACTGAGAAACAAAGTTTTTTTCACAGGTAGATTTCCTTTTGGAGGTTTTAGCTAATACTTTTTTAGGATAAAACCTAAAGAGCAGCAGATGCGATCGCAGTCCTAAATCATTCATTAAATTTTCTATTTCTCTCTCTTGAACGAAAAATATTTTTTAATCGAACCGTAGAGACGCAGAGAACACGGAGAAAGCGAAAATAGAGATTTTTACGAACGATCTAGGACTGCGATATATCAATAAGAGTGCTTACTGATAAGTCTCATTTATCTTTGTTTGACTTTTTGCCAAAATTAAATCTTGACAGTTAGCTACGAACTTTGGTGAGGATTTTTTGGGAGTAAAATGAAGCTGATTCTTCATTTTTGGCGCAATCTTGGGCAAACTTAATGAGATGGTGTCCGACAAGTCCAACGTGAATCAAGTTTTCAATATCACCTGCTTTCAGTGCTGGCTTGGCCATTTTCCAGAAAGTTTGACGATAGTTACTAAATATGCCTATTCGCACCAAAATATTGGTTAAATAAGTTAAGCCTTTGCGAATATTAGCCCCAGAAGTGCGAGATGGGCTGTTAGGAACTTCGATGCGATTTGGGTAGGTGTGTTCCATGTTGTAGGCAAACCGCTGATATAAAAATTCCGGCTCATAAGCAGTTGTAATGCAGCGCCGCCACATCTCAACAACTTCCTCGTAGGGCATCAAAAACTCAACATTTGATTCGCGGCTTTCATCAAAGACAAGTCGTCCTTCTGCTTCTAACCTCCGCCATAAAGGAGTTCTCGGTAATGCATGAAGTAGATTAATTGTCAACATGGGAATTTGGGATGCCCGAATAAATTCGATAATTCGGTCTGCTGTTTCTGGTGTATCTGTATCTAAGCCGATGATGATTCCTGACACTACTTCCATGCCATAGCTATTTAAAACCTGAATTGCTTTTAAAATTGGCATACTCAGATTTTGGTCTTTGGAAATAGCATGGAGAGCATTTGGCTCAGGTGTTTCGATCCCACAAAAGATTGTGCAGAAATAGGCTTCGCGCATCATCTCTAGCAGTTTTGGACTTTGAGCGAGGTTAAGCGTTGCTTCACAAGCAAACTGGATAGGGTAGCCATTGCGTTTTTGCCAGTCAATCAGATGAGGAAGCAACTTCATGGCGGCGCGGCGATCGCCAACAAAGTTATCATCGACAAAATACACTGCCCCCAAATTGCCAGATTGTCGCATTGCATCTAACTCGGCGACTACTTGCTCTGGTGTTTTCATCCGGGGACTGTTGCCATAGAGTTCTGGAATATCACAAAACTCGCAGCGATAAGGGCAACCACTAGAAAACTGCACATTTGCTAGGAAATAATCATTGATATTCAGCAAATGATAAGCTGGAGTGGGAAACTCTGTTAGGGGCAGACGTTCCTTGCTTTCAAAGCGAATTTGCGCTTGGGGACGTTGCAAGTTTTGGTCTAGATACTCGATCATGCGATCGCTTCCATCTCCCAACTCACCCAAATTTAAAATGTCAAACTCAGGATAATATTCTGGACACCCAGATACCGAGGGGCCACCGACAACGGTAATTTTGCCGGCTCGATGGGCAAGTTCATTAATTTGATTAATCTGTGGTTTCTGGATATGCATTCCACTCACAATCACCACATCAGCCCATTGGTAATCAGCCCTAGTTGCAGATTTGACATTCTCATCAACAAACCGCACTTCCCATTCTTTAGGTAAGTAGGCAGCCACAATTAAAATACCTTGGGGTGGCATAAAAGCCCGGACATTACCCATAAGTGGGTAGGCGTGATGAAAAGTACCAAAAGAGCGGCTATACTTGGGAAAGATACACAGAATGCGTCGATGGTGCGAAGGAACGTAGCGGGTTCCTTGAGTGACAGAAGCGGTTTTGGAATCGCCCGCTACATTAATTTGGTTCTCTAAAGATTTTATATTCACAGTCATCGCAAATTTCACCCTGGAAAACTGAGCAGGTAATTTGACAGTTTATTGACATAATTAGCTGTAATTCCAACTAGCTTACCAAAGAAAGGCAGAAGGTAGAAGGAATTAGAAATGTATTTTTGCTCAAAGCAAAGTCCTAATGATTATAAATCGCCCCATCTTGCCTTGTGGCTGATTCATCGTCATATTTGAAGGGGATACCTGGTAAAATATAAAATCTACCCTAGTAATGCAAATTTAATTAGTTGGCAAACAACAATTATGGAAATCGCGCATGGGACATAAAAAGAGAGATTTTCATTTTTTGTTGTATCCAAGTGGGTATAGGCATTTGTCATGAATTTGATTTACTTTCTTTTGCGTTCTTCTTGGGGGATGGTGGCGATCGCGATCGCTACCGGATTCTTAAGTGGCGGTAGTAGTGCTGGCTTAATTGCCTTAATTAGTCATGCTGCAAGTAGCGGTAGTGCTTCCCGCCTGACATCGATAATTTGGGGTTTTGCAGGGCTGGCTATAGTTGCACTCATTACCAGCATCATTTCTCAAGTGATGCTGATTCGCCTTTCTCAGAATGCAGTTTTGCAATTACGGATGCGTTTGAGTCGCCAAATTCTTGCTTCTGAGTTAAGCCATCTAGAACGCTTAGGGAATCCTCGATTATTGGCAACCCTAACAGAAGATATTCAGGCGGTTGCTAATGCTGTTTATCAGATGCCCTTCATTTTTATTAATTTAGCGATCGTTCTGGGTTGTATAACATATATAACCTGGCTTTCTTGGGTAGTACTGCTGATGGTTTGTGGTATTTCAGTAGTAGCGATCGCTAGTTGTCAGTCGCTACTTAACAGAGGTGGGCAATTGCTGGCTCTAGCTCGTGAAGATGAAGATCATCTATTTAAACATTTTCGCACGATTACCGAAGGAGTCAAGGAACTCAAGCTAAATTATAGGCGACGTGAAGACTTTTTAGAAGAAAAACTGCAATCCACTGCTAACGAGTTTCGGCATCATAATGTTAATGGTCTAACCCTTTTTGCCATAACTTCAAGCTGGGGTCAACTTGTATTCTTTTTTGCCCTTGGTTTTGTACTGTTTGCACTACCTAATATACTTACTATTAATCCCGAAACTCTCTCTGGCTATATTTTGACCTTCACTTACTTGGTGTTACCAATGGATAACATCATCAGCAAACTTCCCTTATTAAGTAAAGCCAGCATTGCACTACAAAAAATCGAGTCGCTGGGTTTATCTCTAGCTAGTCGAACTGAAATATCTACTGTTCCACCTGCTATTAAATCTGACTGGCACAGCTTAAAATTTGACAGTGTTACCCATACTTACTACACAGAACAAGAAGACAATAGCTTTATCTTTGGCCCCATCGACCTAACATTGTATCCTCAAGAATTAGTCTTCATTGTCGGCGGTAATGGTAGCGGTAAATCTACATTAGCTAAATTAATTACTGGACTTTATATCCCTGAGAACGGTAAAGTTTGGTTTGATGACGAATTAATTAGCGAACATAACCGAGAATGGTATCGCCAGCATTTTTCTGTAGTATTCTCCGACTTTTATTTATTTGAAGAACTTTTAGGATTAAAAAATTCTGGCTTGGATAGTCAAGCTACAAAATATTTAAAACAACTGCAACTAGACCATAAAGTTAAAGTTGAAAATGGGCAACTTTCCACCACAGCACTTTCTCAAGGACAACGTAAACGGCTGGCAATGCTTACAGCGTACTTAGAAGACCGACCAATTTATCTATTTGATGAGTGGGCAGCCGATCAAGATCCAGTATTCAAAGAAATATTTTACACTCAGCTACTCCCAGAACTGCGATCGCGGGGCAAAACAGTGCTGGTGATTAGCCACGATGATCGCTATTTTCATTTAGCAAACCGAATTATCAAACTTGACTATGGACAAATAGAGTACGACAAAAATTAAGGCTTGATCCTCCCTAACTCTCCTTAAAAAAGCTACGGTTTAAAGACAAGTCTTTGGTGACGCAATTTCTAGTTAAATCTCATAGCCCCTGAGATACCTCACCTTAGTTTTGCTATGCAAAACCTGTCCCTCTGCTTAGTAAGGCTACGGTGTACACACAAGTACTTTCGTTCACAAAACAAGCACTTTCGTTCACAACACAAG
>NZ_CAXTNP010000228.1:0-13223 GCF_964245575.1 uncultured Nostoc sp.
TACTCTTTATTTGCCTTCTACGGGTTTATTCGGTCAGGTGCAAGATGTGAGTCAAGCTAAAAGCCCCTGTTTCTGGATCAAACGAGCCTAAGTCAGTGCCTTTATGACGGTTACATCGCCAGCAGGTGAGGGCTAAATTATCAGCATCAGTTGTACCGCCATGCTTTTGGGCAATAACATGATCAATTTCATGGGGAAAAAAGGCAACTCCTGCGGGTAACTGGCAATATTCACATCTGTAGTTTGCGCGTTCTTCTATTAGTCGGCGAAGAACAACCGGAATATAGGTTACACTCACGGTCAACTGGTCAAATAAGATAAGTTACCTGCTTTAATCATCACAACTAAGTGTTCAATACGTTCATACTCATCTAGTTCTTTCAACTCCGTGGGTGTGAGTTCACCTGCGTTACTGCGTGCTAGCAAAGTACGCAACCGTTCTTGCATTTCAGGAGTAGGTTTCAATTCAGCAATTTGTTCAGGAGTGGGATTGCTGGCCAAAAAATCTAGGATATATCGGTAAACTTGTGCTGGTACAGCTGGTTGTTGGAGGCTCAAAGCAAGTAATTCAGGTAAGCGATCGCCTACTTGTGCTAGTTGTTGAGATAATTCTTCTGATACTTCCAGGGTGATTTTCGGCATGGTGCGCTTTCCTGAAGTGTGACCTTTTTCCCATTGTAAACCTGGTAAAACTGGCATCAAATCAATATTGCTCGCTCTACTGTAATATCAACGTTGTAACATCGCGTAATTTCACTAAACAATGCCACGGCAAGCCCAAATAAAAAGCTTCAGGAAACGTTGGTTTTCCCAGATTATCAAAAGAACTTTGATTGTGCTGTTAATACTGGGGCTATTGTTAGTGGGATTCGTCACTTACACTGTACGTCCAAGAGTGCAGAATGTCCTTTCCTTACTAATAGCGAAAGTCATCCCAGAGATGACTAAATATAGCCAAAAATCTTTAGTCTACTTCAGTAGACTTTAGCTAAAAGCCAAAGAAGTTTAGTTCGAGGCGGGTGAAGAAGCTAACAGTTAAGCTACTTTTAGCTTAAATTGACACCAATGAGCAATGCTGTGCCCTTACGAGAAATCTATATGTATCCAGGTTTGTGGGAAATGGTATCAATGATTTACAAACTGAGATGATGAAATTACTGAACCATTAGTTAGATAACAGAGGCTATATTCAGTTTTCAAGGATATAGGTGTATCTACTATTGATTATGAATCAGCCTACAATTAAATCTTGGCAAGAAGTTCTCGCTACGTTTAAAAAAATTTGGGGGTATGAAGATTTCCGTCCACCACAAGGAGAAATTGTCAGCAGTTTATTGGCACAAAAAGATGCGCTGATTATTATGCCCACAGGTGGAGGAAAGTCGATTTGTTTTCAACTTCCCGCGCTACTACAAACAGGATTAACCTTGGTAGTTTCGCCCTTGGTGGCGTTGATGGAAAATCAAGTTCAGGAATTACTACAAAGCAATCAAAAAGCAGCACTTTTGCATAGTGAATTACCTTCATCTCAACGCCGTGTAACTCTGCAAGCTTTAGAACGTCAACAACTAAGATTGCTTTATTTATCGCCAGAAACTTTGCTAAGTGCGCCAGTCTGGGAAAGATTATGTCAGCCACAATTGCAAATTAATGGCTTAATTTTGGATGAAGCCCATTGTTTAGTGCAGTGGGGAGACACGTTTCGCCCAGCTTATCGCAGATTAGGGGCTGTGCGTCCTGCATTGCTAAAATCAAAACCACCAGGAACAAAAATCAGCATCGCCGCTTTTACTGCGACTGCTGACCCGTTAGCCCAAAAGATTATTCAAACAGTTTTACAATTACAGCAACCAGAGATTTTCCGCTTGAATCCCTACCGTCCTAATTTGCATCCTAGCGTTCGCATTGCTTGGACACCACGAGGTAGAAAACAACAATTATTAAAGTTTATTCAAAATAGACCGCAACAATCGGGATTAGTTTATGTTCGCACCAGGAGAGATAGCGAAGATTTAGCCCAATGGTTAGCAGAGATGGGTTATGCAACAGCTAGTTATCATGCAGGATTGGGTGCAACCGAACGCCGTGAAGTAGAAGCAAGCTGGTTAAGTGGCAAAATCCCCTTTGTTGTGTGTACTTGTGCGTTTGGTATGGGGATTAATAAAAGCAATGTAAGGTGGGTTGCCCATTTTCACGCGCCACATTTGTTATCTGAATATGTGCAAGAAATAGGCCGGGCTGGAAGGGATGGGAAACCGGCCGAAGCACTGACATTAGTAAGTGAACCTACCGGGTGGTTAGATCCAGAGGATAAGCAAAGACAGCAATTTTTTCAAGAACAAATGCGATCGCAACAACAAATAGCGCAGCAACTTGTGAAAAAATTACCAAAACAGGGAGAAGTGAATGCTGTAACTCGACAATTTCCTGAAGGTGCAACAGCGCTAGCTTTACTCCACAGCAACGGTCAGCTAAACTGGCTTGATCCTTTTCATTACACCATTGCTCAAAAAGCCGGAAATCAACCACCAACGCAATTACACGCTGCTAAACAGATGCATCAATACCTGACAACTAAGCAGTGTCGTTGGCAGTTTTTGTTAAATGCCTTTGGTTTTGACAAAGAAGCTGCTAACTTGCGTTGCGGACATTGCGATAATTGCCGTCAATGAGTATAAAAGACTCGTTCACGAGTATAAAAGACTCGTTCACGAGTATAAAAGACTCATTCACGAGTATAAAAGACTCGTCGCCGAGTATCAAAGACTCGTTCACGAGTATCAAAGACTCGTCGCCGAGTATAAAAGACTCGTTCACGAGTATCAAAGACTCGTTCACGAGTATAAAAGACTCGTCGCCGAGTATCAAAGACTCGTTCACGAGTATAAAAGACTCGTTCACGAGTATCAAAGACTCCTCGCCGAGTATCAAAGACTCATTTACCAGTCAATGACCACGGTAGAATAGACATTATAATTCCCACCCCACAAATAACTGGTTTACAGCAGAATTCAAGTATTTGAACCACATCTATCGTAGGGGCACAGCATTGCTGTGCCCCTACTGCGTGGTCTATTTACCTGAAAATAGCTGTAAATTAAAGTAGGACTTACGCAAAAATCGCCCAAAAGCTTAATTTGTCGAACCGCCTTCGCGCAGCGTCTCCAAGAGTTGACGTCATCGCGTAGCGTCTCGTTAGAGAAGAACGCCTTCTCTTGGAGAGGCTCCGCCAACGCGCAGCGTCTCCAAGAGTTGAATTCGTAGAGTGTGCGTAAGTCCTATAAAGGTAAAAATCATTCTCTCCTGCCCCCTGCCCCCTTGCCTCTTTTTGACTAGAAAGAAGAAGGTACAGAGCAAGTAAATTTATTTATGGAAAATAAAAATATGTATGTAATGACACGTAGTGCAAGAAATACTACGTTAGTGAACTTGAGCAAGCGCATTTATGCGTGGGGAAAGAAATTGCGAATTGCGTAAAGCCTGCGGCATAGCTTCGCTTAGAGCGTAGCGGGGCGTAGCCCATTGCGAATTGCGAATTGATTTGACTTTTGCCTTGCGGTACTAGGTTCACCCAATAGGATGAATTGTCATTTTCATAACCAAGTGACAATAGGGAAGTCAAGTAGAGGATAGAAAATATGTCATCTGCTCAAGCGCTCTCCCTACCACCATTGATTCCGCGCGAAATTCTGTTTGGGAATCCCGAAAAAACCAGCCCGCAACTCTCGCCTGATGGCAAGTACTTGGCATATATTGCCCCCGATGAGAAAAATGTCTTGCAGGTTTGGTTGCGAACTGTAGGACAAGAAGACGACCAGATACTAACTGCTGACAAAAAGCGCGGTATCCGCATTTTCTTCTGGACTTATAACGCCGACCAGTTGATTTATATGCAGGACTCGGATGGTGATGAAAACTTTCACCTCCACTTGGTTAATATTCACTCCAAGATTGTGCGTGACTTAACGCCATTCCAGGGTGTGAAGGCCGAACTAGTAGAACTAGAACCCAAATTTCCAGATCAAATGCTGGTAGCTTTGAACTTGAACAATCCCCAAAAGTTTGACGTTTACCGCATCAACCTAAAAAATGGTGCTGTGGAGTTCGACACCGACAACCCCGGTAATATTATCAGTTGGACATCTGACGCTGATTTCCAAATACGTGCAGCGACAGCTAGCACAGCCGATGGTGGTTACGACCTCTTATTGCAGAAAACGCCAGATAAACAGTGGGAAATTCTTCGCCACTGGGGGTCAGAGGAAGAAGGGAATTCTGTAAGTTTTTCGGCTGATGGTAAAACCCTTTATATTCAAGGGAATCACGATGCTAACGCCAAACGTCTTCTAGCTGTTGACCTAGACACCCGTCAAGAAACTGTGATTGCTGAAGATGAGCAGTATGATGTCGTGGGGATAATCATTCAGCCACTGACGCGAGTTATCCAAGCAGTTTCTTTCTACAAAGATAAACAGGAATGGCAAGTAATTGACCAGAGTATCGCCGCAGATTTTGAGGAAATCGCCAAGGTGCGTCCTGGAGAATTCTCTATAATTAGCCGCGACTTGGAAGATAAAACCTGGTTGGTAGCTTATAGAACTGACAATGGCCCAGTTTATTACTATGCCTACAACCGAGAGTCCAAAAGCAGCACTTTCCTTTTTAGTAACCAACCCAAACTCGAAGCGTTGCAATTGGCATCAATGCAACCGATTTCCTACGAGGCGCGGGATGGTTTAACTATCCACAGTTACCTGACAACTCCTGTAGGAATACCTACCCAGAATCTACCAACAGTACTGCTGGTTCATGGTGGCCCTTGGGCGCGGGATACTTGGGGTTTTTCTCCCACAGCGCAATGGCTAGCTAACCGGGGTTATGCTGTTCTGCAAGTGAACTTTCGCGGTTCCACTGGTTACGGTAAAGCATTTTTGAATGCTGGTAATCGCGAATGGGCTGGCACAATGCACAACGACTTAATTGACAGCGTGAACTGGCTGGTAGAACAAGGCATTTCTGATCCGCAAAAGATTGCGATTATGGGCGGTTCTTATGGAGGTTACGCCACCCTAGTGGGGTTGACTTTTACACCCGAAATCTTTGCTGCTGGTGTGGATATTGTGGGCCCAAGTAACCTGATTACCCTGATAGAAACTATACCGCCTTATTGGGAACCGATGAAGGCAATGCTTTATCATCGCGTTGGCAACTTGGAGACAGAAGAGGAGTTTCTCAAATCGCGATCGCCTTTATTCTTCGTTAACCGCATTCAAAAACCTTTACTCATCGGTCAAGGTGCAAACGATCCGCGAGTTAAACAATCAGAAAGCGATCAAATTGTCAACGCAATGCAACAGGCTGGTTTACCAGTGCAATATGCACTTTATACAGATGAAGGACATGGTTTTGCCAGACCAGAAAATCGCTTGCATTTTTTTGCGATCGCCGAGGAGTTTCTGGCCAAATACTTAGGTGGTAGATTTGAACCTTTGGCAGATATCCCCGGTCATTCAGGAATAGTTAAATAAACTCTCAAAATGGTGGTTAGTGTAATTCACCGACCACCTTAAATTGCCAAAGTCAGAATCTACCAGAGGGACCACTAGTAGAGCTTGGCGGAATAACTAAGGGAGTCTTACTACCATAAAAAGTAATGCCATTATCCTTTAGCAGAGAAAACCAAGGATCTTTTGATACGTAATCGACTCCTTTAGATAAATGCCCTTGTAGATTAGCTTCATAACAAAGGAGCCATTGCTCACCATAAAGCTCATCTTCATTTAAAAATTGTTCCCATGTACTTGTATCTAAATTTTCTTTAATCTGTCCTTGCTTACGCGCATTTAAAGCTAAAATTGCTACTATAGAATCTTCCATTTTAGAAATAGACTCTGTAGCTAGCTTGTTAATTGATAAGTCAAATACCATTGCTGACCAAATAGCCCAAGCTACTTCACTGCTATGTCCAAGTATTGCATTTCTATAGATTTGAAAGTTAAGAACTTCTTCAAGTAAGGATAAGTTAATGTTATATTTGCTTACCTTCTTTTCTTGAATTATTGAAAGAGAATCACGTAAAGTACTAGGTTCAATAGTAATTGACTGTAAGAGAAGGCTTTCAAGAAGAGACCAATTCTCTATATCAAGGTTGTTAATATTACTTATTCGGGCAACTGCATATTTAAGTACTGGTTCTCCAGGAAATTCATTTCTAAGTTGAAATGCTTTATCAAAATAACGAATAATATCTTGCATTTGTGCAAGTCCACTTTCGCTAAATTTATAATCAGATAGTTCTAAAACCCATATTGAATCCAAAGAACACGGTAACTCAATAATTTTGGTTTTCTCAAAGTTGATAGTTAATTCAAACTCTGAAAGGACCTGTTGAATTTGGCTTAAAGCTGATTCAGCATCTGAAATATTTTGAAATACAAACTCATAATCATCACTATAACGGAAGCCTTTAAATGGATAACTACAAGTGTTTTTTAATCGTTTTTCTAGTTCTATATCTGTTGTACAAAGTATCAGTTCGGCAATGACTAATGAAGTATCTGGGCCAATAGGAATACCTAGTGTTTGACCATCTTGACTATTTCTCAAAATTTTATCAAGATTATTTCCCAGAAGAGTCATGTCATTTCTCTGTTCTTTAGCCAATGATTTTCCATGTATTGCCCAGGGAATACTA
Organism: uncultured Nostoc sp.; assembly: GCF_964245575.1. GTDB lineage: Bacteria > Cyanobacteriota > Cyanobacteriia > Cyanobacteriales > Nostocaceae > Nostoc. The sequence continues at coordinate 6,695 of NZ_CAXTNP010000228.1, forward strand.
TGAGTGTAAATATATTGATAAAATCGAGAAATGTCTGTATGTAATATATATCGTCCAGCTATCCTATTTTTAGCTCTTTCAACAGGAAGTAAGTAGAAATCGAGAACAGGTGAAATAGAACGTTCACGCTGTGGAAGAGGCGTATAAGTAGGCTTACTTTTGGAAAAACTAGAACGTTTTGTTATTTGATTAATTGTAGACCAATTAGTATCTAAAAAATGAGAAATTTCTAAGAAAAATACTGGATTTGGAACACCTAAGTTTCTTCTTAAGGAGTTATATCTAACATGATTATGGCTATAAATTTTTGCAGTTCTCTTAGGGTAACGTGCAAACGTTATTTTACTAGAAGTAGCAAAATCAGCGAGGGAAATTGTATTAAAAGGAGGAGGCAGTTCTTTTGGGAAATATCCTCTAGCTATTAAATCTCTCCTATTCATCTTCGGTATCTTAGGATTACAGGATTTACTATAAGATATGTTGCCCTGAAATCGAGACGAAAGCAATCGTAATTGCAGTTAATAGAATGGGGTAACTATACTCAAGCAAGGTTTTTGTAGGTTAAAGAAGCTCCTTCAGCCGCAACTACGCAAGAAAACTGCGTGATCGCACCTCTCAAATCACTTCCTCTGTCTTCCTTTTAACCACATTGCTTTATCCAGAGTTGAGTACTTGCTCTATGGTTAGCTGTAATTCTGGGAAAGTAGTAGAAGCGATCGCAGTGTTTCCTGTAAATCTGGTTTCTTCATAAAACCCATCAACTAATGTTAGTACGGTAACTCTGTTCATTTGTGGATCAACAATCCAATATTCAACAATTCCCCTTGCAGCATACTCAGAACGTTTGTAGCGATAGTCCTGATCTTCATTAGCTTTGCCAGGAGAAACGACTTCAACAACTAATGCCGGAGGTGGCATATCAAGAGTGATTGTAGATCGCGTTGCACCTTCTAAGGCTGTTGCAAGTTCATCTGTCAGCACAACTAAGTCAGGAATACGAGTTGTCGCACGAGAACCACAGACGACAATTTCAGCTTTGTTACTCAACCGATTGAACGGGACGAACTTGAGGAAATTTACCAGCAAAAATAGAGATATCTGGACATTTTTTGGGCTTTCGGGTGGCATTGCAACTAACTCACCTGCCACCAGTTCATACTGGCTATCAGTGCGATCGTCATACTTCAAATATTCCTCAAGCGTTAGACGTTTGCCAGTGATTATAGTCATATCATGTCAACAGAACAGAAGTTACGTACTGATAGTTTACTAAATTCATCAATCCCGATCTATTATTTAAAACCACAGATAATTCATGGGTATTTATCTGTGGTTATATTTTCATCAAATTGACTTTTGCAAGACATTTAGTAAACGCCTGATTATTTAAAGCGATCGCTTACCTAAAATTGCTGCAAAAACCGCAAATCACTAGCATACAAGCGACGAATATCATCGATTTGATGTAACACCATTGCAAAGCGTTCTACACCAAAACCGGCAGCAAACCCAGTATAAACTTCTGGGTCATAACCCACAGACTTAAGTACATTTGGATCGACCATACCGCAGCCCATCACCTCTAGCCAGCGCCCATTCCACTGCAAATCTACCTCAGCAGATGGTTCAGTAAAGGGGAAATAACTGGCGCGGAAGCGAATAGGTAAATCACCAAATATTGCTTGTAAAAATACCTTAATTGTGCCTTTAAGGTCTGTAAAAGTTAGTCCCTCGTCAATGGCTAAAAGTTCTATTTGATGGAAAACTGCTGAATGAGTCGCGTCTACATTATCTCGCCGATAAACTCGCCCTGGAGCAACAACCCGAATCGGTGGTTCTTCTCTTTCCATGTAACGAATTTGCACTGACGATGTATGAGTCCGTAAAAGATTACCATCTGGCAGGTAGAAGGTATCCTGCATGTCACGGGCGGGGTGGTCAGGCGGGGTATTAAGAGCCTCGAAATTATAGTAATCTGTTTCCATCTCTGGGCCTTGAGCCACGGTGTAGCCCATACCGACAAAAATATCCAGTGCCCGGTCGATAATGCCGTTGAGGGGATGAATGCGACCTTGGGGGCTGTAAATTCCCGGCATAGTTACATCCAGAGTTTCAGCCTCTAGCTGTACCTGAATTTGCGCGGCTTCCAGGGCGACGCGTTGCTGGTCTAGACTAGTTTGCAAAGATTCTTTGACTGTATTGGCGATCGCTCCAATTTTTGGTCGTTCCTCTGCGCTCATCTGCCCCATACTTCGCAACAGCGCCCCCAGTTCCCCTTTCTTACCCAGATAGTTAACTCTGAGTTCCTCCAGACGTTCTAGGGTGTCGGCGGCTGCGATCGCTTTTTCTCCTGACTGCCGCAGTGCTAAAAGTTGAGCTTCTAAATTGCTAGTCATTAGTTCTTAGTTATTGGTCATTAGTGAGCCAGGGCGGTCTTGGGGGTTTCCCCCATGAGTGACTGGCGTTAGCGCAGCGTTAGCGAGGCACGAGCGTCACCCGTGAGGGTCATTAGTCATTAGTCTATAGTCAAAAGCTGTGAGTTGCTCGATAAATCAACTTACAGCTATGCCATTAACATCAGCCGCATGTGAGGGTCGAAACCAAATCTCTGTTTATCAGTTGCAGACGATTGGGCTAGCACAGGGGGCGCGTAAATCTAGCTAACATGTCACTTACAAGACTTGGAAATTGAGCAACTTGTCTTCAAGGTAGGCAAACTTCCGCCTTGCAGTACTAGTGAGTATAAATGTTTTTTGCTACTTGTGACCTCAGACATTGACAAATGGCTAATAACAAATAACAAATAACTAATGACTAATGACTAATGACTAATGACCAATGACCAATGACTATGAAATTACTAATTAGCAACGATGACGGCATTTCTGCCTTGGGTATTCGTACCCTAGCCAACTACTTGGCAGAGGCAGGTCATGATGTGAGTGTAGTTTGCCCAGATCGAGAGCGATCGGCAACTGGACACGGATTAACTCTACACCAACCCATTCGCGCCGAAATTGTTGAAGAGATTTTTCATCCTGCTGTCAAAGCTTGGGCTTGCGATGGTACGCCTTCAGATTGCGTCAAATTGGCGCTGTGGGCTTTGCTAGATACTCCCCCCGATTTGGTTCTCTCTGGCATTAATCAAGGTGCGAATTTGGGAACTGAAATCTTGTATTCCGGCACTGTTTCGGCGGCAATGGAAGGTTTAATTGAAGGCATTCCCAGCGTAGCGCTGAGTCTTATTAGTCACACATCTAAAGACTTTCAACCTGCTGCTAAGTTTGCCAAAATTCTCGTAGACCAGTTAGCCCAAAAACCCCTGCCGGATTTAATGTTGCTCAATGTCAATATTCCTGCCCTTAAGTGGGAAGAAATTGCTGGAGTTACTCTTACCCGTCAAGGAGTACGGCGTTATATTGATGTGTTTGATAAACGAGTTGATCCTCGTGGAAAAACGTACTACTGGTTAACCGGAGAGGTAATTGAGGATGTAGAACCCTCAACCGAATTAAATTTGCTTCAAAATGTACCGTTAGATGTGCATGTTGTACGTAAAAACTACATCAGTATAACTCCGTTACAATACAATCTTACTTACGCAGATGGGCTAAATAAATTATCTGAGTGGGAATTCAATTTTCTGTGAATCAATTGATTTATCAGGATAAAACTAAAATTATTTAAAGCCATCAGAGAAAAATGTAGGCTATAACGTAGGGGCACTCTTGAAATAACTGATACACATCGACCTGAAAAACTGGAAAATTTTACTTGAGAGTATTTCATTCACATTTACACAATCAGCCAGAAACAGGGTATGCTGTTTTACCAAGAAATCCTTCCTCTAGCAGAATCGGTGAGACAGCATAAACTTAGACAAAACAAGTAGCAATTTTTCCACTTATCGCCCGCTCAGTCCAGCAAGCAACACACATGTCTAGGATAGAGAATCAATTTACCGTACAATTTTGGGGCGTTCGCGGCAGCATCCCCAGCCCAGGGCCAAACACCGTTCGTTACGGCGGTAATACCCCTTGCATATCAATGCAAGCGGGCGATAAACGCTTAGTTTTCGATGCTGGCACGGGACTACATGTTTTGGGGCAATCTTTGTTGCGCCAAATGCCGTTAGAAGCTCATATATTTTTTACCCATTCTCACTGGGATCACATGCAGGGTTTTCCCTTTTTTACGCCAGGATTTGTGAAGGGGAATGACTTTCATATCTACGGCGCGATCGCACCTGATGGTTCTACCATAGAACAGCGCCTCAATGACCAGATGTTGCACCCGAACTTTCCCGTACCCTTGCAAATTATGCAAGCCAATTTAAGTTTCTACGACATTCGACCAGGGCAACCAATCCACATTGATGACGTTACCGTAGAAACAGCACCTTTAAACCATCCAGGTGAAGCTATAGGATACCGCGTCAACTGGCGTGGTGGTGCTGCTACTTACATCACTGATACCGAACATTTTCCCGACCGACTCGATGATAATGTGCTGTGGCTAGCTCGTAATGCTGACATTCTGGTTTACGATTCCACTTACACAGACGAGGAATACTATTCCCCCAAATCCCCGAAAATTGGCTGGGGACATTCGACTTGGCAAGAAGCGGTGAAAGTGGCACAAGCTGCTAATGTCAAAACTCTGGTGATTTACCACCATGACCCCGCACACGATGACGATTTTTTGGATTGTGTAGGGAAACAAGCGGCGGCGAAATTTCCTAAGGCGATCATGGCACGGGAAGGATTGGTACTTCAGATTCCCACCTCAGTTGTGTTATCAGAATCTTTTCCTGTTAGTAAGTTTTCTACCTAAAGATTGCGATCAGAGGAATTGGAGATTTTAGATTAGATTGGTGATCAGAAGCTTTCAGCGTGAGAGCGTACCTGTTGGCTGCACAGTGAGACAGCGTTGCCCAGAGTTGTCACGCCAACCATAAAATAAGGGCGACAACAGGAGGACATACCTTATAGCACCAACACAGCCCAGGCACCCACAGACGCCCTAAGATTGCGGCTGATCGGAGGGTAAAACCTCGTTGCAGTCTCAACAAGGAACTAGAGCCTTTTTAGCTCTGGTATTTGGGGTTATCTGGACTTAGTAATTAGCTGTCAAGCTAATAGCACAAGATATCATCTTGGGCAACTTCCCGTGGGTTAGGCTTTTGGTTGATAGCTAAAAGGGGTAGAATCAACACCCTGGCTGATCGCACAAGACCTTATGGGCAGTTGGTGAATGTCCTCTTCAAGGCGGTTTACCATAAGGTAGCTTCCTGCTGATAGCTAAAATAAACCTAAAATCTCAGAATCCACGTGCTAAATTTGTCTCAAAATGGGTGTTCTGTGTGGGTTGCTTCTTCTAGCGTTGGGCTGCTAACGCCGACTGCTGTTGCCCTTGGCAAGTTTGATGGTGTTCATCTTGGTCATCAAAGGGTAATTCAGCCAGTCTTGCACACTGATGGTCAGTTGTCAGTAGCTAGTAGTCCGCAGTCAAAGGAAAATCAAGAATATATTTACTCAACAGTTGTCACCTTTGACCCCCATCCACAGGAATTTTTTACGGGGCAGCCCCGGACTTTGTTAACGCCACTGGATGAAAAAGTCCAACAATTGCGATCGCTTGGGGTAGAACAACTGGTACTACTACCCTTTGACAAAGAATTATCTGCTTTGACCCCCGAAGAATTCGTCGAAAAAATTCTTGTGCAACAACTGCGATGCCAGCAAATTAGCATCGGGCAGGATTTTTGTTTTGGCGAAAAGCGCAGTGGCACTGCCAAAGATTTGCAATTAATCGCCGCCAAGCACAATATCCCTGTTACCATCGTTCCCTTACAAACTTATACAGGTGACTCGCCCACCGAAAGCAGTTGCGTCAGTACTAATCCAACTCAGGATGCCCGCATTAGCACTTCATTAATTCGCCAAACCCTTGAGCAAGGCGACATCGAAAACGCAAATCTACTACTAGGACGCCCCTACACTCTCCTTGGTGTTGTCGTTCAAGGTCAACAATTGGGCAGAACAATTGGCTTTCCCACCGCCAATCTCCAACTACCAAAAGAAAAGTTTTTGCCCCGCCAAGGAGTCTATGCTGTCCGCGTTTTCATTCTCAGTGAAACATCAGATGTCGCTCCTAGTGAGAGCTTGGGCGTAATGAATATCGGTAACCGCCCAACTGTAAATGGTACTTATTCATCTGCGGAAGTACATTTATTCGATTGGTCTGGTGATTTGTATGGCAAAAAACTGGCTGTAGAACTAGTGAAATTTTTGCGCCCTGAACAAAAATTTGCTTCTCTAGAAGCCCTGAAAACCCAAATTAAACTTGACTGCGTTGTTGCTAAAGAAATTTTGAGTGCTGAGTGGGAACAATAGATAGGGCATTGGGCATTGGGCATTGGGAATTGGCAATTAGGAATTGGGAAAATTCTTCCCTAGTCCCCAGTCCCCAGTCCCTAGTCCCCAGTCACCAATCCCCATTACCCCTTATCCCCAGAGGGGGCCCCACC
>NZ_CAXTNP010000229.1:0-13153 GCF_964245575.1 uncultured Nostoc sp.
CTCCTACCCTGTTAATTTGATTATCATTATTTTTAAAGTTTGTGACACCTAAAATATGAGACGAAAAAGTATTGTAACCACAGAATAATTTTTTCAAAAAAGGACTTTCTTCTTGGGTAAATTCAATTATCAAACGAGGTAAAGAAAAGTTTGGTTTTTTACCATGCCCAAAGCTCAAAAACGAAACTTCGACCATGCACAACGGCATAATACTCCTACTATAAATAATCAAGTGATAAGCCTGAGGCATGGCTGCGCTTACCGCCAATCAATTAGAAGCCTTATTAACTCCAGCGATTGCTAACCAACAAAAATACTATAAACAATTAGGATTACGAGATAGAATTCTAAATTTATCATTAATGGTGGCAGCAGTTTTAACTCTCTTATGGAGACAAGTTCCAGGTGTACAAGAGTTAACCCGGCTGTTAGCAAGGGAAGATTTACTTTGGTGTCGTGCCACCAAAGTTGCCCAACAATCTCTATCAGAAAGATTTTTAGTTTTTCCAGCAGAGTTATTTGAGAATGTCTTTAAAGATTTATTGCTTCAGTTGCAGCAGAATTGGAAGCAAAGAACTCAACGACTATTACCAGTTAGTGTTAAGTTTGCACTCAATAACTTTGAACGGATCTGGATTGCCGATGGCTCAACAGAGGCCCTATTTCAGAAGCTAAAAAGCCTAGAAGACTTGAAAACAGGGCAATTAGCAGGTAAAATTTGTACAGTTATTGATTTGGTTACTCGAATACAATTTGAAGTTTGGTTTCACACTAACCCTGCCGCATCAGAAACGAGATTGAATATCCTGCCTAAGTCATTAAGGTTTCAAAAGTATTTGAGTCGAGAACCGTGCAATTAAAAGCTGTTACCCCTGTATTTGATGTCTGTTTAGGGTCATAGCTACCCTGGTGAGTCGTAAAATTCCAAAATTCAATCAAGTTTTGCAGTACAATATTCAACTATTCGCCGCGATCGCGTAACGTCCTGATAGCATTAACGGCATCCGGGTTCATTGGATGGCTAAGGTCTACACTCCTTAACAGGACATTAGTATCTAGGAGATAAGCCACTTAGGCTCGTTCTTCATAAATACTTGAGCGGCTTATGGCTTCATCAGAAAGCGACGGGAGGTTAAGCCCTTGATGGCTCTCTACCCACTCAGTAAATGCTTCCACCCACTCTTGGGAGGTTGCAGTTTCATAAAAAGGGCGTTCTGTTGATGCTTGTACCAGCTGCTCAAGCATGGTGTTTAAGTGAGGTTTAATCTCCGATGGAGTACGGTTGGAAATCTTCGCTAACAAATGGGTAATTGTTTCAATATCCTGACTATGGGATTGTTCTAAATCACTCATAACGGATTTTGGTTGACTGTTGATAGCTGAAACATCATCTAATTCAAGTTAATCGCTTATTTTTCAGCTTAAAGTATTTCAACTAAATTAACTTTGTTTGAGCTAACTGCAAGTGGGTTTAAATGTGAGAAAAATTAAACTACTGGGTTTGATATTAATTAGTTTGGCAATGGTGTTGTGGTTTAATTTGCGTTCCTCAACACCGTCAATACCAACTGTTGCATTTTCACCACCAAAAACTATCCGCTACTTCGAGCGCACTTTGCCCCAAAGCATCGCTCATATCCTGCTGATTCCAGCTAATAGCAGATTTTTGGTAACTCCTGCACTATCACAAAAGGTAGCCACGGTAGAGGAATTTGCCCAGAAGCATCAAGCCGTAGCTATCTTGAACGCAGGCTTTTTTGACCCAGCCAACCAAAAATCTACATCATATATTGTCTTACAAGGGAAGTTGGTAGCTGACCCCAAAAAAAACGAGCGGCTGGTGAACAATCCCAACTTAAAACCTTACCTGAGTCAAATATTCAATCGCACAGAATTCCGCCGCTATTTATGTGGGCAAACTATCAGCTATTCGATTGCTCTACACAGTCAGTCACCACCAGCAGGTTGTCGGTTAGTCGATGCTATAGGTGCAGGGCCAAGCCTATTACCAGAACTAACTTTAGCAAAAGAAGGCTTTGTAGATAATTCCAATAAACGAGATGCACTTGGCAGCAACCAACCCAACGCCAGAACTGCCGTAGGTATTACCCGTGATGGCAGCGTTGTTTTAGTTATGGTGGCTCAAAAACCGTCGGCTCCCGCTAACTCTGGGGTGTCGTTGCCAGCATTAGCTGATTTTATGAAAACTCTTGGTGCTGAGAAAGCGATGAATCTAGATGGCGGAAGTTCCTCTTCGCTTTATTACAATGGCAAAACTTTTTACGGGAAGGTTGATTTGGAGAGAAATTATATCAAGCGTCCCGTGAAATCAGTTTTGCTGGTTCAGGAAAATTAGTTATCTGTCTCATTAAATTTGATACGTTTGTAGTGAGGACTTTAGTCCTCAAATATTCAAGCACGCTTTGTGCTTACTACAAACCTATCAAAACTTTTGCGATAAACCACTAGTTTTGAACGCTATCTAAGGGAGCAAGTCTTTACTTTCCCCTTACAGCCGACTGCGAAAACCCTGTCTTCCATTAACTTGGTCAAAGAGGACATCGTATTTATCAAAAAATGCGATGCCAGTATTTACAAATATAGGAAGTTCTGCCTGTGGCGAGATACTCAAATTCCAGCGATTAACTCCGTCGCGGGTTCCTGGTGTCAGGCTGTAATCAAAAATGCTATTAATTGCTACTTTCAAAGCATTTGCTGAACGTAACACTCCTGGTTTTAGTTTACCTGCTATAGTAGCTGACTTGAATTCAGTCAAACCATTAATAGTTCCAGTATCAGTGATCATTGTGCCATTACAAGAATTTTTAGCAGAACTTCCAGCAAGAGTTAAACAAACTTTACTCAGTTGAGAGTCCCATCTATTACCAGGTACACCATTAATTTCGCTTTGTTTACTCCAAGCAGCCATTTTGAAATCTACTTGATTATCAGCAGTTAAACCGAGGATTAAACTACCATTCTTGTTACTACCACCATTTCCAATCACGATAAATCCGTTACTCAGATTGCCTGGTAATTTTCTCAACGGATTATAGGGAAGTGACTTTTCAAAATAGTTGACACCGATAATACCGGAAAATGGCACACCACTCTTTGCTGAACAATTCGGCTTTTGGGCAGTACATTGGCGACTAGTAACAAGCTGTACCGGAACGGGTTCTGCGGCGGGAAGCAAACCAAATCGGATGTTAGTATAAACTAATTCTCCCTCCAGGATAGTACCGTCACTTAATACCTCCTTGATATTTTGTCCCGTTCTGCGGATTGGGGCATTACCTAAAAATTCTTTGGGAACTCGCAACCCTGCTGAACCTGTATCTAATAAGATACGCCTTGGTTGACCACCTGCGATCGCCATTTCCAAAAAATACCCGCGAACACGTTGACCTAGAGAAGGTTTTGTGTATAAAGGTAGGGATATGGTATCAAAAGTTGGTTTACGGGGTATATTTTGAGAGATGTCGCGCAACGCTGGGTTTGGGTAAAGAGCCGCAAATGCTGACTGTCGTTGCTCTGCTGGTTCCGGTGCGATATCCCAAAGGCTTTCGTAGTAGAAAAAGCCGATACCTAAACCGCGTTGTTGCGCTGCTTGTACCTGGGATTCAATTTGTGGTATGGAAACTGGGCGATTTCGTAACCCCGCCATAATACCGATACCAGTTGGGATGATTTGTTTTGTTTCTAAAATTTCTGGGCGGGTAATTTGAGCGATAAAACTTTCTAAATCATTACGGTACACCTGCATAACCAACTCATCGACAATACCCAACCGTACCCAATTCAGCCAGTCTTGCAGTTGCAGCTTATAGGCAAAATCATAATAATTAGGAGCAACTGAGAAGATAGCATTCGGCTTTCTAGCTTTCACAGTTTGGTGGAGGTCTACCATGAATGCAGTAATTTTATCTGCCCGCCATTTTATCCATGCTTGGGCTTGGGGATTGGGTGGGGGAGGATTGCCAGTTTCTTGAGTATATAGACTAATTGTGTACTTATCGTAACCAAAATCCACAGGTAAACTCATGTGGTCGTCAAATTGAACGCCATCAGCATCGTATTGAGTAATGATTTCCATCACCAGTTCGGTGATAAACTTTTGCACTTCCGGGTGAAACGGATTCAACCACGCTACTTCACCCGCAGCACTAATTGAAGTTTGAGTCCCATCCGGCTTTTGTGTCAGCCAATCTGAATGCTGGGATGCAAGTTCCGAAGTTAGGGGAACCATGAAACCAAATTCAAACCAAGGTATTGCTAGTAGACCTTCTCTGCGGGCTTGGGTGATAATGTCTGCAATCACATCTTGTCCATCTATTCCCTTAAAGAAGAAGGGAATATCCATTTTTTGCATGATGGCGCTGGGGTATTGCGTATAGCCATCGTTCCACACTACCGGATAAACAGTATTAAAGTTTAACTGCCGCAGTTGGCTCATAGCTGCAAGCACCTGTGAGCGATTTCGGAAAACGCTAAAATCGTTACCACTCAGCCACACCCCCCGAATTTCCTGACGAGGTTGAGGAGGTAGTTGGGCAACGGTAGGGGCAAAAGTGTTGAGTAGCAATACCGCAACGAATGATATCAGACATAATAATGGCAGCAGACGCTTCCTTAAAAGCCACCAACCTTGATGAATGAGGCGACTAGGCGCAACTCTACCAGACGCTTTGCGTAGCTTGCTGCTACATAGGAGTAAGCCTCTACGTACAGGTTTAAATAGTAAGTTAATTAGAGTAGCATTAATTTCTATGGTTTTTTCCCAGAACTGAGTTGTCATTACTTCTGCTTACTAAATGAGGTTAATTGGTTATATTTCATTCCATATCAACATTAAATTGCTGCACCAGGAAAACTGATACATTAATTTAGCTGCAAGATAGTTGACGCAGTTATCGGGTTAGTGGTGCCAAATAGAAATGTTTCAAATGTAACCTGTAATATATTTTGGCTACTCTCACGCCTACGCCTGGTAAATTTTTTGCATAGCACCATTTATCCTATTGGAATTAAGTCACAATGATAATACGCAATCATAGAGGGTGCTGTTATGTTTCGTCTAACTCAAACTGTTCGGAACTTGTTCCTTCGTCTTCAAGGCTTGCTTAGTGTTTTATTCAAAAGTGTTTCCAATTTCGTAGGAAATTTTTTTGGTTTATTTGCCAAGCTGTTCGGATTTACTAAGTCTGATTATTTCTTGGAATCTAATCAGGAGCAAGGTATAAAACAAGCTTCTGCAAAAGAGCCAATTGAAACGAATCAGGATAACACTCCTAAAATTTCCGCCACTACCCGCCGTCGTCCTAATGCCAAAATTGACGACTACTTCCTGAATATGGCTCGTGATGTGAAAAAGAACTAACAAAAGCCATCAATTGGATGGTGATCTTAGTAATGCGTTAGGGAAGCTCGCCGTAGGCATCGCTTTGCTAGAGTAAGATCCATCTCAATTAGGCTTGACACAAACACTCAGGAGAGTTTGAGCCTTCACCATGCCTAAATTTAGCAGTGCGAAGCGTTAGCGAGTCTTGCCTACGGCACGCTGCGCGAATGAGCGTCATAGCCCATCGTAGACATCGCTCTTAGATCAAAAAAATACCCTAAGCTTTCTGTTGCTTATCGCTTGAGCATTGCGGCGATCAGGCTACAGATTTTTTGTTTGACTTTTTTTAGATATTGTGATTTTGGTTGGGAGCGATCGCTCCTCACGCTATTAATTGTGTTTTAATCGCCGTCGATTGATAGGCTTTATCTTCTGAGGTCACTCTCAATACGGTTCGGTTAAGGTTGTTTGATAGAAAAATAGGCGTAGCCCAACCCAAGCATCGCACCTTTAAAATAACTATATCCAGCTTGAGGCTGGACAATAGCTAGAAATATTTTTGAAATTGAATGCTTACTTGATTTTTAACTTACTAAATCAACCAAGGCGTTGCTCTGAAAGCGGACAATAGATGAAACTGAGCAACCCCGATAATTCTCAGATGTGAATACTGATAGTGTGATATTAGCTTGACCAGGATCTAAGATGCGTTTTACCTTGCAGATTTGCATTTTGTTGTTGCAGTAAGCAACAATGCGATCGCCAGCCTTAACTTCCAATGCTTGAATTTTCAATTAATACCAACCTTGCCAGGAATTTGCTTCGTTAAAGGAAAAATATATTGCTATGTTTCACTTTTTTTAACAATAGCAATGTTTATTTAAGTATAACACAAAAATTTAAGTTGTTAATTTTATCAATTTAATCTTGATAATGTCAAGTTTATTTATGCTCAAAACGCTATATAAATGCTGGATTTTCAGAAAATAAGCATAAAATCCCGACCTTCGCGCAGCCTCTAGACCAAAAGCCTCATCTGAAAAATCCAGATGGTGGGAAACCTCCTATCTAACTTCTCTAAAGCTAAATTTTTGCGAGTATAGATTTTTTCCTTCTATGTTTTTGTTACAATTAATGAAATTTTTACCTAAAAATACTACTATGGCTTTATATGCTGAATTACATAGACATCTAGGCGGCTCGGTCGTACCACGAGTTTTATGGCGATATTTCGAGCGACATTCTTCGGAGTTGATTTCCCGCTTTGGTGACTATTCAGAATTTGAAGATTTTTACACTCGTCCACGCAACACCCTGGATGAGTATCTAGAATTACACACCTTGGTAGAAAGTGTGCAAACTGTGGAGACTTTGCCTTACTTTATCTATCGCTTGGTGCGCGGTGCTTACATTTTTGAAAATTTGGCTTATCTGGAACTGCGCTACACTCCGTATTTGCGGACACCTGAGCATCTAAATCAATCACAGAGAATTGACAAGATGGCAGAAATTGTGCAAGTAGTAGGGCTTGCCAGCCACCAGCCAGAATATCCGATTGTTACTAGCCAAATTCTCTGTATGCATACGCGCCTACCCTACGAGGTGAACAAGGCGATTGTTGATTTGGCGGCGCAAAATAAGCAGTATGTCTGTGCAGTAGATGTAGCGGGGGGTGATAGCTATTATGTTGATCGCTTAGAAGAATGGATTAGCTTATATGATTATGCGCGATCGCTGGGTGTTAAAACCACTGGACATCTATATGAAACCACTGCTGGCTGTTACCCTGAACTGTTACCTTATCTCATGCGAATCGGTCACGGTATCCAAATCCCCTTACTATATCCAGAGTTACTTAATGATGTAGCTAGACGCGGACAGTGTTTAGAGGTTTGCCCCACAACTTACCTAAAAACTGGTACTTTGCAGGATATACGTCAACTCAAACTAGTTTTTGACCGTTGTTTTGAAGCTGGGGTAGATATCGCTATTTGTACTGATAATGCTGGATTGCACAATGTGCGTCTGCCATTTGAGTATGAAAATCTCTTGACTTACGACATTATTAATTTTGCACAACTACAAGCTTGTCAGGATGCAGCTTTCCGTCATGCTTTTGCTTGGCCTTACACTCAACGTCCTGCATCCCTGTTGAATGGGTTACTGAAACCTGAACCACCTAAAGTTTTGGCAATAAGGGATAGTAATTAACTACATCTAGAGGTAAGCAGAAAGTAAGATGATTTAATGTTAATTAATGTTGCACTCAGTGCGTTTTTTTGATGCTGTAGAGAAAGCCGTAATGCACAGTAGATATCTTGCAAAAGTCAATTTTTTAGGCATTAAACCACAGATGCACGCAGATAATTCATCGGTGTTTATCTGTGGTTTCCTTTTCGTTAATTCGGATTTTTGCTGAACCTATCCCAATAATAATATTTTGTTAATATTGTTTGTGAATGCCATAATTCATCCAGTAGCTGAAAAGTAACGCCGACGTAACATCAAACTAATCCCAATTACACATATACCGAATAGGGTTGCGTTAGTTCTTGGTTCTGGAGTTTTCTGCGGTGTCTGGAAGGAACCACTCAAAAAAGCTTGACCTTTTAAAGGAGCAGTTGGATCTTGATCGAGTGACTCAATTTCACTAAAGTTAAATATGCCTGTAGCATCGCTGAACTTGCCCGCACCACCAGTAATAGTTATAGTACCAGAACCTACTAATTTGCGGTTGATAAAGTCAAATGAAGCAGTCGCACTACTGCTGCCAAATAATTTATCATCGCCACTGCCAAAAAACTCATCTCTGCCGATTGGCAGGCCTTGTAAACCAAATTTTTCTGGGTTTTGAAGGAATACGAGATTACCAGTATTGGGATCAATTCGGCTATAGTTATTTATGCTTAAAAAGTTAGTTAGACCGTAAGCAGCATCAGAATTAAAGCCTGAAACAAATGCTTTTGATACGTTGGTCGATGGAATAGGTGTGAGAGTGACTTCCGTGTTGTATACTACATCGAATGGATAAATTGTCTGGGCGATCGCTTTTGCAGAACTCGCACCCACACTAACTAAAGAGAAAACTAGCCCAACAAGACATATACTATGCGATCGCAGTGTCATTTTAAGGCCTCTACTATAAAAGAATATTGGCTTTGACAACGAGCAGAATCTTTTGCTATGAGCTAAAGAATCAATTTTCTAGTAAGTAAACGTATGATACCAATTCGTAATTCGTAGCTCGCCATAAATGCTACCACGTCAGCAATTTATTGTACATCTCCCAGTTTGCCAAAGGTTGCTGGGGCTAAACCGTTAATTTGTTCTTCTGTTTTGCCTTTGCCTATACTTTTAAAGATGAAAACACTTTCAGTAAATTGCAAAGTTTTCCTGAATAGCGATGGCCAATTATATTATCAGTACTATAAAGTTATAGAAAGCACTTATTATATAATTAAAAATTATAATCATAAAAATAGCCTCCTCATCACGCTCAACTTCCTCATCCCCCGACTTCCTCTGCACCCAGAAGCTATAAACTATAATTTATGGCATCTACTATTCAAGCTCTACCAACAGAAGTCGTATATCTTATTACAGCTGGTGAGGTAATCGACTCTTTAGCTTCTGTGGTGCGGGAATTGGTAGAAAATTCCCTAGACGCAGGTGCAACGCGAATTGTGGTTTCTTTATGGCCGCAGCAATGGCGAATTCGTGTGGCAGATAATGGTTATGGAATGAACCTAGATGATTTGCAACAAGCAGCCACAGCCCACAGCACGAGTAAAATTCGCTCTAGTGCCGATTTATGGAAAATAAACAGTTTGGGATTTCGTGGTGAGGCGTTACACAGTTTAACGACTCTGGCAGATTTAGAAATTTTGAGTCGTCCTGTGGGTGGAAAATTAGGATGGCGGATTAGCTATGGCAATGGCGGGAAAGTTGTGCAAGTTGAAGTAACTGCGATCGCACCTGGTACAGTGGTGACAGTTTCTCATCTTTTCGGTAGTTGCTCATCTCGTCGTCAGGGATTGCCCACAGCAGCACAGCAAATGAAAGCCGTGCAAGCTACAATTCAACAAATCGCTATGTGTCATCCCCATGTTACTTGGCAGATTTGGCAAAATGACCGTCAATGGTTCACCATCTCTCCAGCTGCGACAACTGGGCAATTGCTACCGCAGATTTTACCCCAGGTGCGACAAGGTGATTTGCAAGAAGTGAAACTCGAAATACCTAACCCTCTCAACTCCTCACTCCTGACTCCTAATTCCAGTACAGACGCGATTAATCGCCTCTCTACTCCTAACTCCGCACTAAACTTAGTGGTAGGATTACCGGATCGCTGTCATCGTCATCGTCCAGATTGGGTACGTGTAGCCATTAACGGACGGATGGTTAAGACACCAGAACTAGAGCAAACAATATTATCAGCATTTCACAGAACATTACCACGCGATCGCTATCCAATTTGTTTCTTACATCTTGCTATTTCCCCCGATCAAATTAACTGGAATCGCAATCCAGCAAAAACAGAAATTTACCTCAACGAAATAATTTATTGGCAAGAGCAAATTACCCAAGCAATTAACCAAGCACTCAGCATTTCTTCTAACAATCTCAAAGAAGCTGTTCATACAACACGAGTTAGTAAATTACTCAAAGCCGCAGAAGCCAAAGGCGACTACAATTTCAATCCTCAAAATCCCAACCTTTGTACAGACGCGATTAATCGCGTCTCTCCTAACTCCTTAAAAGCTGTCGCTCAAGTTAGCAACACCTATATTGTGGCGGAACATCCAAGTGGTGTGTGGTTGGTGGAACAGCACATTGCCCATGAGCGAGTTTTGTATGAGCAATTGTGTGATAATTGGCAACTAGTTTCCGTCCAACCGCCAATCATTCTTTATCAATTGTCCCCAGCACAAGTATCGCAACTGCAACGCATCGGTTTAGAAATAGAACCCTTTGGCGAACAACTTTGGGCAGTCCGTAACATACCTGCACCTTTGCAGCAGCGCGACGACTGTGCAGAAGCAATTTTAGAACTCAGTTGGGGAGGCGATTTACAAACAGCCCAAGTAGCTGTCGCCTGTCGCAGTGCCATTCGTAATGGTACACTCATGAACCAACAGGAAATGCAGACACTTTTAGATAATTGGCAACGCACTCGCAACCCTCGCACCTGTCCCCACGGACGCCCAATTTATCTATCCTTAGAAGAATCAGCTTTAGCCCGGTTTTTCCGGCGTAATTGGGTAATTGGTAAAAGTCATGGAATTTGATGTTTTCGATTAGACATCTTTTAGTCATCTTACTGTACATTAACTAATTATTTGTCACTGTTAACAGATTGATGTCATTTTTAACAAATTAATGTCCATTAAACAATCTGGATAAGGCATATCAAAAATGAACTGCTATGATCACAATACCAGTTTAACAATGCATGACTTATTAACTAAGGATATCGGCGCAAATAGTAAGTTGACAAGTTTTTGTCTCATTAATCCAAGAATTCCATGACTTTTACCAATCTTTCAACCCACCTATTTTTAAGAGAAGTTTGTAAAACTCTCCCCAAAAAAATTGTCAATTTTCAAAGTTTTCTTTCAGCCCTTTTCTAGCTAAGAATGCTTTTGAAACGCAAAAAAGTATTATCGTGCAAAGTCTCATTTTTCCTGCTTTTAAACCATCTTTAACTGAGAAGGGTGTTGAAATACTTCTGATTGCTTTTGTTTTTTGTGTGTCCACTCCTTTCAATCCGCCTCTAGCTGGGAGGGGTGTTGAAACCTGGAATTTGGATGACTCTGTAATCCTGTGGTCTGCTCTTTCAACCCGCCTCTAGCTGGGAGGGGTGTTGAAACCAGGATTGCTTGTCTTTCCTTATATTAACTTTACCTCTTTCAACCCGCCTCTAGCTGGGAGGGGTGTTGAAACTTGGAAGGTGCAGCCGCAGTACTTCCCACTATCTTTCAACCCGCCTCTAGCTGGGAGGGGTGTTGAAACAGTAGGCTTCACAAATCCATTGCCTACTATGCCATCCTTTCAACCCGCCTTTAGCTGGGAGGGGTGTTGAAACTCATCCTGAGATTTTACAGGTGAAAAACTGTAACTGCTTTCAACCCGCCTCTAGCTGGGAGGGGTGTTGAAACCGCTACTTTAATACGTTCAAAAGACTTGAATTTATGACTTTCAACCCGCCTCTAGCTGGGAGGGGTGTTGAAACTCCTTATTTTTCCGTTGACATAGTTGCACTGGGCAACTTTCAACCCGCCTCTAGCTGGGAGGGGTGTTGAAACCTCAGGTTCTTTTGCAGATTCATTACTACAGTTGCTTTCAACCCGCCTCTAGCTGGGAGGGGTGTTGAAACCTCTGCGCTTCAAACCCTTGATTTACCAATAGTTGTGAAGGCATTTTTGTCACGTCTCCCAAAATCGCCCGTCAGTTAATACTTAAAAAAGTAAATCAACTGACACATTAAAGGCTATAAACCTTATTAAACAAGCGATTTAAAGTTTTGGCACGAGTCCCAGGGAAATCGCCCCCGCTTTACCATGCCAAAAAATAATTAAGGTGGGTTCCTCCTTGGTCGGAGGTGATTCAGTAGCCACCACTGCGGTAAACCCGCACCTCTATTACTGGGGGCGCACTTTATTCCTGTCCACAAGGAACAGCAGCATCAAGGTGGGCAGCTACCAGGGTCAGAAAGCAAGACTGTTTAACAGCAGTCAAACTAACCCAAATTTACACAGCACAGAGGCTTATAACAAGCATGAACTGCGGCGCTATTGAATTTTCTTATTTTATTATCAAGGTTCGGTGTTTTGTCAATCAGTTTATTTTGCGAGAATGGTAAGCTGCGATCGCTAATTCTTTCGCTTTCTCTTGTGGACTACCTCGAATTGGCTGTTTTGACTCCTCTATAACAATTCCAGCTTTAACAGCTGACGAGTGAATATTTGCCATCAATCTGCCATAACTCCATTGATGAACGCTAACTCGGTACTGTTTGGCATACTTTTGTTGAACTTCTATTAAGTCTGATTTTTGTTCAGCTTTGGCTTGAACCTCACTTTGAACTTGCTCTCGCATATTGTCTAATTTGGGTAGAACAATACTTCCAGCAGAGTATGTTTGGGCGATTGCAATAATCTCTTTCGCTAGTAATCTGTCTATATATTCCCCTAACTCCGATTCTCCAAACCGATTAGGTGCAGCAAGCGTTTGAGCTATTTGGCGTTGGTGAGATAAAAAATGCTTTTGCTGTCTCTGTCGATTTAGCAGTTTGTAATTATCACCCAGTAGTTGTCTGATGCTGCGATAGGTAATTACTTGACCTGTAGTACCGTCTACTACCGCTAGCGTTGCAGGCTTTTCTAAGCCGAGGCTAATACCAACAATAATATGAGATTGTCCTTTATATAAAGGTTTCGTGGGGCGAGGAAAAGGGTTATTAATTCTGTCTAAGGTGGAGTTTTTCCGTTTTATGTGGGCTTGCTGTTTTTCATTAACTCACATCTTGCACCTGGAAAAATGGATGTGAAAACCGCAACTAAGTGCAAGAGGAATTAATCGCTTAATATCAAGTAAAAGAAGAGACACAACTATTTGAGGGAAAAATGATTCTCTTGCTGTTTGTGCTGCCTCTCCCCAATCAGGTGGTAATGGTAACTGAGTCTCCAGATAAGTCCAGTGAGCAATCAGGTAAGCGGTTAGAGAAAGGATGAACCAACGATACATTCAATAGCATTGTCCCTTGACCGAAGCGATGTAAGCCAAAGCGATGCTTTGCGGTCTTAAACCAAC
>NZ_CAXTNP010000230.1:0-13130 GCF_964245575.1 uncultured Nostoc sp.
AAAATGTTTAATCTTTGTTGGAAAATTGTAGATATTAAATAACAGAAGCTTAATCATTTTTTTATCGTAAAACTCTAATTGTCAAAGGATAACGATAATGCTCACCATTGTAAGCTTTTATAGAGGCAAAACTCACGACAAACGATTGTAGTACAAGTTTAAATGAAATTAATGATATAAGTACAAGTAATAAATTATCTAAAGTGTTTTTTATCTCATTACTTGAAGTATGGGTAGTTACTGCAAAACTCAAGCTAGTGAAGACTATAACTAAGAATATAGCAATAACAAATAAAATATATAATGTTAAAGAAATCTGAAAGTTTAGAGATTCCTTACCTTGGAAATCAATCCACGGATATTGTGTTTTTTTTAATTTCCAAATTAACAATGGAGCTAAAAGATTTAAAGGTAAATATAAGGGAATACCAATAAATACTAAAAAAACCAATAATATCCACCCTAAGAAAGCCGATAAATGACAAAAGGTCGCCCAGATACGCACTTGTTGTTTAGGTTTTTCTCTCATGGCTTTTTATTTATTAGTGGATTTAGCAGATAATTCTCCATTGTAATTCTCTATAAAAAGCTAAATAAGAGCTTAAAACCTGAGTATTCCTCTGTCATAGGATTCGGGAAGAGGTTCTATTTTCTAGACTATACCTTTTTCTGACAGTAGCGTAAACTCTAAACCTTTGAGGACTTTATCAAGAGCGATCGCAGAAAACAGCCTGAGAGTTTATACTGAGTACTGGCGCCAGCAACCGGATTTTAGGATACCCAGTAGCAAGGTTCATATAGAATTTACGCACAACAGATCCGCTCTACGTAGTAAACTTAATAACACTAACGGATTTTCAATATGCGAGTTCAAATAACTGTAGTTGCGATCGCAGTAATGTTAGTGGGTGGGAAAAATCTAGAAGTCCTTGCAGACTCGCAATCTTCTACTCAGGATGGATCTAGTGGTATTGTTACCCCGGAAGCTACGATCCATATAGGAGAGTATGCCAAATATGGTGATTATATAGGAGTCACTTCAGGAGATAACCAGACCCTTGAATTTTCTCAAAAAGTTGTCAAAGACATCCAGATTCGTTTTATTAATTACAAAGGTGAGTTGTTTGATGATAAAGGTCAGCCGATCAAAGGGCGGACTCAGACAGATTTTATCATTGGTTTGCTAAGACTCAAACCTGGTCAGGTATTCCGTGAAGATTTACTTCAAGCAGACTTGCAACGATTGAGGAGATTAGAGTCATTTAATCAAGTAAATGTTGATCGAGAAGAAGATGCAAAGAGTATTTATATCATTTATAAAATCAAAGAGCGTGACTTCCCTTCTCTAATCTTAGGAGGCGGTAATAACGATGATGTTGGGTTATATGGGCGGGTAGGTTACAAAGATGCAAATATTAGCGGTCTTAACGATAAATTAGATACAACTGTGCAGTTCAGCAGTAAAGATGTCCAGTTTAATGGTCAATTCACTAGTCGTTATCGTCCTGGAGAACCAAACCGCTTAGGCTATAGCATTAGAGGTTTTCGTAGTCGAAATATATCGGGAACCTTCAACGAAGATATCAGATTGTCTAACGGCAACAAAGTGCGAGAGGGAAGGTTTGGGGGTTCTGTGGGAGTTTTAGGAGCTTTTGATGAGTGGGATACATCAGTGGCTCTCAACTATACCAGGATTAGCCTACGCGATCAAGAATATAACGTTGCACAGGTCGATAGATTAGGGAGTCCCCTATCTGTGAGCGGTACTGGCATTGATGACCTATTTATAGTATCATTCGCTTTATCCAGAGATCAACGCGATCGCAAAGACAATCCGACTCAAGGATCAATCCTCACCCTGAGTACAGAACAAGCGATTCCCATTGGATTGGGTAATATTTCCAGCAACCGCCTACAGGGAGACTATATTCAGTATTTACCAGTCAGTTGGATAGGGAATGCTAGACCAACCGACAATCCAGAAATGTTGGCGATTAATTTACAAATTGGTACAACTATTGGAGACTTTCCACCAGCTGATGCCTTTAATATTGGTGGGCTAGATTCTGTCAGAGGTTACGGTTATGGTAAAGTTGCCAGTGGTCGCAGTTATGGTTTAGCTTCGGTGGAATATCGTTTCCCAATTTTACAGTCAATCGGAGGAGTTCTCTTTACTGACCTCGCCTCAGATTTCGGATCTAGCGAAACCGTGCTAGGAGAACCAGGAGTGCTGCGAGACAAACCTGGAAGTGGCTTTGGTTACGGCTTAGGATTGCGAGTCAAGTCATCCTTTGGGCTGATTCGAGGCGACTTAGGAATTAGCAACCAAGGAGAAGTTAGATTTGAAATTACTACAGGTCAGCGATTTTAATCCCATTAGTTTTTACTTTGCGTTCCTACCCTGCAAGAAGGCAAAGCGCCTATGCGTTAACCTCTGCGTCTGCGTTTAAATCTTCTCTTTCCAATCCCTTCTGAACATGAAAAACTTGCAAGTTCTAGAAAAAGGGTTTTCATCCGTCCTGATTATTGATATTCAGACCATACCTGCGGGTGTTCTTCCGTTTGCTTTTCTCAATTGCAATTCATTAAAATTTCTATTAGGGATTGAAACTACAGCGTTGATGCACAACTGCTGGTAGGGGTGGATTGCAATTCATCAAAATCCCTATAGATATGAAGATTCTTTTACTCCTGCCTCCTGCTTATCTCTTTGCAGATAGCTTGCTTGTTAAGCTTATCCGTGGTTTGATTTAAATACGATATCTATATCGAATTATCGTACTTTTTGACCGCTCAATTACCTGAATTAACTTGTCAGCGACAAAGTAAATATAAAACTTTCCATGCCTATCCAAACTATTGGTATTTTAAGTCCAGGTGATATGGGACAAGCGATCGCAGCTGTTCTCAATCAAAATGGATTGAAAACTATTGCTGCTTTAGACAATCGCAGTGAACGAACTCGGCAATTAGCAGCCGCAGCCAACATCCAAGATGTAGGTTCCCTCACGCAACTAGTAATTGAATCTGATGTAGTCTTGTCAGTTCTAGTCCCCGCAGCAGCCACCGAAGCAGCGAATCTTGTAGCTGAGGCGATCAGCAATGTTGGTAAACCCATTCTTTACGTTGACTGTAATGCGATCGCACCCCAAAAAGTCATCAGTATCAGCCAACTTATTGAATCAGTTGGGGGAACATTCGTAGATGCATCAATTATTGGCCCACCACCACGAGTTCCCAATCGCACCCGCATTTATGCTTCGGGAAAACACGCCAGTCAACTCCTACAACTGCGGGATCATGGCTTGGATGTGCGGGTGATTGGTGATGAAATTGGTCAAGCTTCCGGTTTGAAAATGTCCTATGCAGCCCTGACAAAAGGACTTACAGCAATCGGCACAGAATTACTAATAGCAGCCCATCGTTTAGGCTTGGATAAGCAACTATGGGATGAAGTGTCTAGTAGCCAACAGGAACTTGCTAGCATATTAACCCGTTCGATTCCATCGATGACACCGAAAGCGCATCGTTGGATAGGAGAAATGGAAGAGATTGCAGAAACTTTTAAAGAGTTAGGTCTGACTGAGCGCATTTTTTACGGTGCAGCCGACGTTTACCGCTTGGTGAAAGAAACCTCCTTGGGTAAGGAAACACCAGAAGAATGCAATCGCGATCGTCCATTGGATGAAATCATTACAATCCTCTCCGATGAAGCAATCTCCGACACCTAATCTTAAGTATTTTATAGATAGGGTAAAAAGCGAGAATCTATGACTCAAGAGCAATGGACTGCGGTCGATCATTACTTTACCAATCTACTTGTGCCGCCCGACCCCGCGCTGGATGCGGCGCTCCAGACCAGCGCGGCAGCCGGACTGCCACCGCACAACGTTTCGCCAAACCAGGGCAAGCTGCTGCTGCTGTTGGCGCAAATCCAAGGGGCGCGAAGCATCCTGGAGATTGGCACGCTGGGCGGCTACAGTACTATTTGGCTAGCGCGGGCCTTACCTAGCAACGCCCGTCTGATCACCCTGGAGGCTAACCCAAAGCACGCCGAAATCGCCCGCGCCAACATCGCCCATGCGGGTCTGTCAGATATTGTTGACCTGCGCCTCGGACAGGCACTCTCTACGCTGCCACAGATTGCCGCCGAGGGTCATACATTTGACCTGATCTTCATTGACGCCGACAAGCCAAACAATCCAGATTACTTCACATGGGCACTCAAGCTTTCCCGTAGCGGTAGCCTAATCATTGCCGATAATGTTGTGCGTAACGGAGCGGTGATTGATGCCACCAGCAGCGATCCTAGCGTCCAAGGGGTGCGTCGCTTCAACGAACTACTCGCCTCTGAGCCGCGCGTCAGCGCTACGGCAATCCAGACTGTGGGCAGTAAAGGATACGATGGCTTTGCGATCGCGATCATCACCACTGACCAATAAGGTATTGAACCAAGAACCGTGAATTTATTGCTAAATTTTTGCAATCGCTCTTTAAGCTTGAATAGCAAGAGATTGTTATTTGGTCAGTCTTGGGAACGATTTTGAGGGAACAGGTAGGCGATCGCAGCATAACCCGAAGCACTAAGTAAACTAACCAAAAAAGCAGCCAAAATAAAAGTAGACATAATATTACACTGTATGCATTTCCAAAATCTCGGCATCGATCAAAAAACAAAGACTTTGGATACTTTCAAATTAGCAATTGGGTATGACACAGCCGTGACTACCTTATGTCAATCCCTTGTATGTCAAGGGTTTTGACTCAACTCAAGCCAAAGGCAGAAAAAACCGAAACGTACTGCCAACTCCCAACTCGCTTTCTACCTGAATCTGACCGCCTTGTAGTTCAATCAAACGACGGGAAATAGTTAAACCAATACCAGTGCCTCCCGAATGGCGATCGCGCGATTGGTCAGCTCGCCAGAAGCGCTCAAACACATGGGGTAAATTTTCTGGAGCGATACCAATACCTGTATCTATAACCGCAATCCAGAGAAAAGAAGCTTCAGTGCCAACACGAATGGTAATTGAACCTTCATTCGTGTAACGCACTGCATTACCCAGCAAATTAACTAACACCTGTTCTGTGCGGTCAATATCTGCCAATACAGGAGGCAGCACAGATGGACATTGCAATACCAGAACTGGCCCATCTTCTAATAGCTGGTCGGTAAATTTCTCTACTAATGACTCTAACAACGGACGCAGATTTACCCGTTGGATATTAATTGGTAGATAGCCAGCTTCTGCCTTAGACAGTTCTTGTAAATCGTTCACTAACCGCTCTAACCGCCTAGTTTCTTTAGCTAAACGCCGATAAATTTCAGGAGACGCTTCAATTTCCCCATCAGCCAGTTCTTCCAAATAACCGCGCACCACTGTTAACGGAGTCCGTAATTCATGGGTCATGTCTCCAATCACTTCTCGCCGCCGCGCTTCTACCCCTTCTAAACTGGCTGCCATCCGGTTGAAACTAGCACCCAATCCATTAAGTTCTGGAATGTCAGACATCGGTAGTCGTGCATCCATCTGACCAACAGCAAATTTTTGGGTGATTTGTTCCATCTCGGTCAACCTCTGCATAATCCGTCTGGACACCCAGTAACTCAATCCTCCGGCGGCGGTGGTGCCAACTAACACTGACCAAATAGTGCTTCGCTGCCAAGCAAGTTCAAATCCTGCAACCAATTCAGTACGGACATCGATTAAGTCAAACCCCTGATTTTCTAATCGTTCCAAATGTAGTACAAACAAGCGAGGGGAAGAAATTTTGCTGATGCTCACCAGACTAGCTACCCCCACGATCATTACTACTAAGTGGGAGAGAAATAGGCGCCCTCTCAGCCCCATTTTCATAAGATTTACCCTACCAGAGGATCTTCAAATTTATAGCCCACCCCAACAACAGTTTTAATAAAAGTAGGATTTGCCGAATCAGGCTCAATCTTTTTTCGCAACCGAGCTACATGAGTATCCACCACTCGTTCATCGCCAAAAAAGTTATCTCCCCAAAGTTTATCAATTAGTTGAGTGCGATTCCAAACTCGACCAGGATTGCTGACAAAGGTAGTTAGCAAGTTAAATTCTAGGGTAGTTAAGTCTAAAATCTCAACTTCTTTGGAATCCATCTGACGACTAGCAGTACGCTGGTCTACATCGACAAAAAAGTGTTGGGTACGATTGACTTGATGCTGTCCCCCTTGGCGGAGGCTACGCCGCAATAGTGCCCGCACCCTAGCTACTAACTCTCTGGGGCTAAAGGGTTTAACCATGTAATCATCAGCACCAGTAGATAGACCAATGACGCGATCAATCTCCTCACCCTTAGCCGTGAGCATTAAAATGTAAGGATCTTTTGCACCTGGTTTCTGGCGAATTCTAGCACAAACTTCCAACCCATCTAAACCAGGAATCATTAAATCCAGAATGATTAAATCAGGTGGAAGCTCAAGAAACATCCGCAAAGCATTCATGCCATCGCGGCTAGTGCGACAAAAAAATCCTTCTTTTTCTAAAGAGAGTTCGATTAAACGAGCAATTTCTGGTTCATCTTCAACGATTAAAATATCCATTTCAATTAGGGTCGAGCAAAATACGCAAATAGAACTGGGGACTAGTGGTCTGTGTGATTAATTCTGAGAGTTAAGAGAACGAACCGCATTCGCGCAGCGTCTCTAAGAGTTGGACGCAAAGAGCGCGTACCCCTGCGGGGAAGCAAGCTACGCGCAGCGTCTCGCAGAGAAGTATAAGAGGTAAAGAAGAGAAATTTAAAACTGATTCACCTAATCATTACTTTTGCCATAGAGTACTAGTGGTCTATCGCATTAATTTTGATGAGTTCGTAGTAAGCACAAAGCGTGCTTATAAATCCCGCACTAAAGTCCTTAGTACAAACTTTTTCACCTAATCATTACTTTTGCGATAGAGTACTAGTATACTGTGGGGGAAGTTTACCTACCTTTAACAAGGGTTTTAAAGGTTTGAATTTGACGGCGTGCGATAACTATAGCCAACATTAGAATCTTTTTGAATGTGTGCCTTAATACTATCAAGGTCAATGAAGCAATCAGCAACATCAATCAAACTTTCACTAGTGGTATTTTGTAGACTCACCACTTCCACCCGAACCCCCATTCTACTGACAGCATTCACAGCATAGGCTAGATCCCCATCGCCACTGACTAAAATCGCAGTATCATAATAAGGAGCTAAAGTTATCATGTCTACAGCAATTTCTACGTTCAAATTTGATTTTTTGAAATTTTCTGCTGGTTGCGTGATATCTTTAGCTACTACACGATAGCCATTACGACGCATCCACAATAAAAAACCCTGTTGCTTTTCATTTGTGATATCAACCCCAGTATAAAAGAAAGCACGCAACAGTCTTGAACCGTTAGTTAAATGACAAAGCAATTTAACGTAGTCAATTTCTATACCGAGTTGTAACGCTGTATGAAATAGGCTTAAGCCATCAATAAAAATAGCAACTCGACCACGATTCAAGTTATTTAAAATTGAACTATCAGGTGCTGTATCTTCCGTCTTGGTATCTTTACTTTTGACAGGAGTATCGCTCAAATTTTGCCCTTGCCAATGTGGTTTAGCTTTGAGTACTTTAGGTTCTTTAAATTCATTTCTTTGTTTGCTAAAATTAGTTATAATCATTGATACCTCTAATTTCAAAGTTGGAAAGAGTTTTGGGTAAATTGTCTATACTATATATAGTCTAGTCTGTGCTGATTAATAACCTTAGCAGGTAATGGTCTTAAGTCAATACATCAAGATAAATTTAACTGGTGTCTTCTGCGCAAGCAAGAAAAAGAGTCTAGCGCAAAGGTTGCGATCTGCCCTAGAATCTGGGGAACGTCATCTATCTATATTTTATTTTACAGCTAGGAAGTTGAAATTTCCGGCAGCCTAAGAATGCTCAAATACTGCCAGAGTTAGAATAACTAATAATGTAATATGCGATCGCCCCTCAAAAGGGAAGTTTTGGTAAAGTATTTAAGTAATCTTTAATACAACCTTTCTAAAAGTTTATCTAAATCAGGGAGTGCTAAATGGTCAATAGTCAGAAAACATTGACGAAAATACAAGATTCCCGACTTTTTTAAAGAAGCCGGGAATCTGAATCTTAGTTTTTAGCTAACTTATTGTTGGATGTGTAGTAAACCTTACTACCAGTATCAGGGACAAAATGGCAGTTGATACATGAATTCCATACTGACTTCCAAATTGGTTCTTCGGATTTGTGGAAATACTCACCCATCACTGGTTTTATTGCCTCAGTTGCCTTCAGCAAATTGTAGTGAGGGATGTTAAGGAATATATGGTGAGCAACATGAGTACCGATATCGTGATGGATATGATTAACCAAACCATAATCACGGTCAATACTAGAAATTGCGCCTTTGAGGAAAGTCCAATCTTCTCCACGATACCAGGGAAGCTCTGGCTCAGTGTGGTGCAAGAATGTCACTAAATCTAGCCAAACTATGAATACAAGGTAAGGCACAGCGTAATATTTCAGCAACCACATCCAACCCCATTGGTAGGTGAGGAAACCTAGCAAACCTACCATGCCAATCAAAAGTACAGTGCTAGTGATGACATCCCATTTTTCCGATGGTTTGAAAAGCGAACTGCTGGGCAAAAAGTGTGAGCCTTCTTTATTAGGAGAACGCTTAAACAAATACACAGGATAAGCCAAGAGAAAAACATAATATCTACCTATCTTCTGGGCTAAAGGCATCTCCTTGTATTGTGATTCTGTCACAGGATACCAGCTTTCATCGTTATCAATATTCCCAGTATTTTTGTGATGAGTTCTGTGACTAATCCGCCAACCATGATAAGGAACAAGTATTGGTGTGTGAGAAAGATGTCCAATCAAATCATTGAGCCATTTCTGCTTAGAAAAAGATTGGTGTCCGCAGTCATGCCCGACTACAAACAAAGCCCAAAACATCGTTCCTTGCATTAGCCAGAAAATCGGGAAGAAAAGCCAAGAATCCAGGTAATGAGCAACTGCATAAAGCAGACCAATAATCAGGATGTCACGAAAGAAGTAAAAAAGCGATTTTGTCACATTTGGCTGAAAGCACTCAGCAGGAATTGCAGTTTTTAAATCTTGAAGAGTGAAAGGTAATTTAGTCGTATCCTCAGAGGTTTCACTGCTAAGAGGATTGTTGAAACTGATGATATTTGATGGCACTGGATTCTTTTGTTGGATATAAATCGGAACTTTATTTGAGACAAAATTATCTCACCTCTAGGATGCCCACGAAACTAGCGATCGCTAACATGCAAGAGGATAATTTCTGGCAATTTGCCTAACAATTTTAGTCAGTAAATAATTGCCAGATTCTATTTAAACACAGCATGATAAACGCTCTCGAACCGACGAGAGCGGGAGTGTAATCACAGCGCTATTTATTGCTCTGTGTAATGTTCGTCGAAAGTCTTATAGCCAACATCAGTTGTGTATAGTTGACATTGGTCTGTAATCTGCTTCATTAAAGGCCAAGAAAACTGACACTCATCATGCAGATAAGGCTCCCAATTTTCTTTGATGCTGCTGTAAGCTAGCCGCAAATTATAAGAAGGAATCGCAGTGGAAATATGATGAGGGACATGAACATTAATATCGTGGCACAAGACTTCTACCCAGCGCGGATAATCGCAATGGATAGTGCCAGATAACTGTGCTAGAGCCTCGTTCCACTTGTTCGCTGTCGCAAAAGGAACATCTGCGGCAGTATGGTGAACAATGGTAAAAGTACTCATCCAAAAATGGTAAATCATCCAGGGCACTAGCCAAAACTTGACAAATCCCCAGATACCAGTTGTGGCAATGAGAGTCGGGAAAGCGATCGCAGCAAACACAACTACTACAGCCACAGAAAGCTTGATACTCGATTGGTCTTTCGTTTTGAAGTTCCGCCAATCAAAATGCACCACAGCCCAATGTCCAATGGAACCTACCCACCAGAGGCGTTTACGCATGAACAACTTAAAAGCAGACTGCCGGGTTTTATCCCAATTTTCAAACACTTCTGGTCTGATTGGATGCCAAGCGTTGTCCTCATCCAGCTTGTTGGTATGAGTATGGTGATAATTATGCTTAATACGCCAACTGTGAAAGGGGTAAATCAACGGCATCATGAAGAAATGCCCCACCAAATCATTTACCCAACGACGTTTGGCAAAAGACCTGTGACCACAATCATGGCCAATTACAAAAAAACCTGTTAAAGCAGTGCCCGTAAAAATCCAAGCTAGGGGCAAGAGAAACCAAGGAGTGATAATCAGGCTGTAATAGCCCAAGGCAACCGCCAAGACACTAAGCAGTACTTGTGTCCAAGCTTTGCGACTGTTCTGCTGAAAACATTCCCGTGGCAGGGTTTTGACAATATCTTTGAGCCGGAAGTCGGAATTACCAGGCTCGTCACTTAGTTTCTGGCTATTAATTATTGATGTAGTCATGAACACCTGAAAAACAACAAACTCCTCCACCAAGTCACTAAAAAAGTGGCTTGCCGCAAAATTTCTTAATATTAGCGCTTCGGATTATAGCAATGTAACCGACACAAGCGCACCAGTAAATAGCTTTTTGAAAAGTCAGGAGTTAGAAGTGATGAATTATGAGTTGAAAACCTTACACATCCTCACTCCTGTACAGACGTGATTAATCCCGTCTCTCCTGTACGCGATTAATCGCGTCTCTCCTGTACAGACGCGATTAATGAGCCAGCGCGTTGCGGGGGTTCCCCCCGTTGTAGCGACTGGCGTCGCGTCTCTACTGCTAACTAACTTTTGTTGGGGCCAACTTCACATTAGTAGCTAGACCAACTGCTTGGAGCAATTGAACAGTCATCCAAGTTAAATCGATTTCCCACCATTCCAGCCCATGACGAGCTGAGTATTGAAAAGCATGATGGTTATTGTGCCAGCCTTCACCAAAAACTAGTACGGCTACCCACCAGCAATTAGTCGATCTATCACCAGAATCATAGCTCCGATAACCAAATTTATGAGTAGCGCTGTTCACCAACCAAGTGCAGTGATAAACCCAGACAATGCGAACAAAAATTCCCCAAATAACAAAGGGCCAGCCACCTAGAAGCAAAAGCAATACACCTAGAGCAACCTGGATCAAAATAAAATATTTTTCTAAAAACTGATAAACTGGGTCTTCGGCAATGTCTTTGGTGAAACGAGGAACGTCAGCGTGAGCGGGACAGTAGTGAATCAGCCAATCCATGTGGCTCCACCAGAAGCCTTTGTTAGAATCATGGGGATCAGCGTCAGTATCAGAGTTTAGATGATGAATGCGATGTGTCCCGATCCACTCAATTGGGCCTCCTTGACAGGAAAGTGTGCCGAAGAAAACCAGGAGATACTCTAGCCACTTGGGAGTTTGAAAACTGCGGTGGGTGACAAGGCGATGAAATCCTAGAGTCACGCCTAAACCACCAGTCACCCAGTACAGCAAGAAACCCACACCAACTGCCGTCCAGCTAAAGTTACCAGGAAGAAAGGCAAATAAAGCGCCGATGTGCAGTCCAATGAAAAATAGGGTATTAACCCAGTTGATTTGAGGTTTTGTTGAGGTAGCAATTGTCATGCAGTAACCTGAATTTGAATTTTCCAGCCTAGTCTGCGCGATCTTAAAATCCGCATATCTATAATAATTTTTTGTGAACGAGGAACTGATGAACAGCTTAGAACAGCTGCGGCAAGCAGAACAGGCACTATTAGAAATTTTTTCTGGTATTGACGCTCAGGTCAAGCATAATCTAAAACGAGTGCTGGATGCCTTTCGTAATCACCGTGTAGGCGCACACCACTTCGCTGGTGTAAGTGGTTATGGTCACGATGATTTAGGACGAGAAACTTTAGATAAAGTTTTTGCCGAAGTTATGGGTGCCGAGGCGGCGGCGGTGCGAGTGCAGTTCGTTTCGGGAACTCATGCGATCGCCTGTGCTTTGTTTGGTGTACTCCGTCCTAGAGATGAAATGTTAGCAGTGGTTGGTTCTCCCTACGATACGCTTGAAGAAGTCATTGGTTTACGGGGTCAAGGTCAAGGCTCCCTTATTGAGTTTGGCATAAATTACCGCCAATTAGAGCTAACCCCCGAAGGAACTATAGATTGGCAAGCAATAAGAACTAGTGTGGCTGAAAACACTCGTTTAGTCTTAATTCAGCGTTCTTGTGGCTATTCTTGGCGTCCTAGTTTATCAATTGCTGATATTGAAAAAATCGTCCACTTAGTCAAACAGCAAAACCCGAACGCCGTTTGCTTTGTGGATAACTGCTATGGCGAATTTATTGAAACCAGAGAACCTACAGCCGTAGGTGCTGATTTAATGGCAGGGTCATTGATTAAAAATCCTGGTGGTACTATTGTCAGTGCTGGCGGTTATGTTGCAGGTCGCGCCGACTTAGTGGAAGCCGCCGCCTGTCGCCTCACTGCTCCCGGTATCGGTAGTTATGGCGGTGCTACTTTTGACCAAAATCGCCTGCTGTTCCAAGGCTTATTTCTGGCTCCGCAAATGGTAGGAGAGGCGATGAAAGGGACTTATCTTACTGGTTATGTATTTGACAAACTTGGTTATCCAGTGAATCCCGCACCTTTAGCGCCCCGTGGGGATGTAATTCAGGCAATTAAACTCGGTTCTGCCGAAAAGCTAATTGCCTTCTGTAAAGCCATACAACAGCATTCTCCTATAGGTTCCTATCTTGACCCTGTTCCAGATGAAATGCCGGGGTACGAGAGCCAGGTAGTCATGGCTGGGGGGACATTTATTGAAGGGAGTACCTTGGAATTATCGGCAGATGGGCCAATGCGATCGCCGTATGTGGTTTATTGCCAGGGGGGGACTCATTGGACTCATGTAGCGATCGCTCTGGAGGCTGCGATTAATGCAGTAGGAAGTGCTGGCGAACAATTATAGCATATATTCCGCAGCGCATGAGGTTTATTGATTGAGAAATTAGTGAAAGGCGCTCGCATTTGTTATTTCGGCGATCGCATTTGTTACTTCGGCGATCGCATTTGTTATTTCGGCGATCGCATTTGTTATTTCGGCGAACCCATTTGTTATTTCAGCGACACCATTTACT
>NZ_CAXTNP010000231.1:0-13081 GCF_964245575.1 uncultured Nostoc sp.
TTAGCACTTTCAGCCTACCTGTTTTGCCCCCTTTCTTATCCCGAACTCACGTTAATTATACACCCGTGTCCGATTGGGTATTGAAAGCTGTTCCATTTATTCTCAATTTAAAACCTAAAGATAACGGGATTCCCTTAACCATTTCATGAGATTGATCATGCGTGAATTGTTTTGGTTGTATATTAACCAATGCAATAGCGATGTCTACGACGGGCTGCGCCTACGCAATTGGCTCAATGTGGTTCAGTTAAGAAAATTCCTCTGTGAAGGCAAGGGAATAGTGACGAAAAAGCAGGCTGATCTAAACTGTATTGGTTTATCGCCTAGACGCGCGGGAAATTAGTACAATTTTTAGATACTGGAGTTTTCATTTTTGAAAAAGCATTTGAGCCAAAGTCTACCTATAGCACCAAGCCGGAAACTGAAAATTACGATCCTAAGAGTAGGTTCAAGGGGAGACTTGCAACCCTATTGTGCCTTGGCTATTGGCTTAAAACGTGCTGGGCATGAAGTAACGGTTGCAACGCATGAGAACTTTGAGCCATTTGTTAGGAAGTTCGATTTAAAGTTTGCAGCGATCACTGGAAATATGCAAGAGTTTTTGCAATCCAAACTCCTTCAGCGATTGATTGCGGGAGAAAAGTTGAAAAAAGAAGAAGGAGATAAGCTTTTGCTTGAGCAGTTGGAATCTGCTTGGCTAGCGTGTAGTGGGAGCGACGTGATTATCTATACCCGAAACGACTGGTATCTGTCGAATCGGCGTAGCGATTAAGAGAGATGCTCTTAGTAGAAAAGCAAATTGGTGACAAAATTAAGATGTTAGACACCTATATATTTAGTAATGATTAGTGGAATTTTTGAAAATTGTGTTGGCTCAAAGGATATTGAAGCTACTCTGAAATATTGGGCGGAGTTCGGTTATCGAGAAGTTCACAGGGGAGAACTTTGGGCAGAACAAGCAGGGTTACTCTACGGACATGAGTCGGATTTGACATCTATACGACTACAAAACGGCAACTCGGCAGATCATGGATTAGTGCGGGTGATGTGGTGGAAACAACCTCGCAATGAAGGTTTAGGTGACACTTTGCCTGTTGTTGTCGGTAGCCGATGGTTTGCATCTCTGACGAAAGATATTTATGCGGTAGCCGATGCATTTACCGACGACAAAGCCAATGGGGGTGACTGGATTTATACAGAACCAGTTCGGGCTATTGAAGCTACAGGTAATCAGGGAACTGGCTTATATAATCGCTTTGTTGGTGTGAGGGAAATGTTTGTGATTGGTTGTGAAACCCGACAGGCATTTTTCCAGCGATATAATTACAATCGTCCTGGCTACGGCACAGTTGAACCGAGTTCTTCACTATCGGTAAGCGAAGGAACTCACTCTAGCTTCATCACCCGAATCGGGTTTGCAAGTCCATTGGTGCAGAAACCTCGTTTGCACAAGACTTAAGCGATATCAGCCAGATGTTACAACAACTTGAACAAATTGCCCAATCTTTGAGAGCAACGGTTGGAGCAGCACGAAACACGAGGACGCACATTAACATTGAAAGTTAAATTCTCTGACTATCAGCAGCTAACCCGTAGTAAGACAATGCTTGCTCCCATCAGTGAATTGGATATGATTTTTGAACTAGCCAAAACACTATTTTTATCAATTGAACTGGAGAATCGCAGTATCAGATTGCTGGGGATTTCCTTGTCCAATCTGGATAATGTAAGACAATCCCAAGTAGTTCAATTGCCACTATTTCAAGATGCAGATATCACTTGGGAGTGATTGACTTAATGCACTGCCTGAAACAGCGATCGCTCCACTCAAGAAATTACTCATCTCAACAAATAGCGAACCTTAGTGCCATTCCACTATAGCTAATAGTCTATTGAGTAGTACCAATAGCAGATTTCAATTGAAGTTTAATATTTGTACCTTTTTTCAGGGCAACTTCTCCACCAGGACTAGACAAAACAAAAGCAGCCGCAGCAGCACCACCTGCTAGTCCACCATGCTTGAACTTGGCTTGATTACCAAGAAAATGACCTGCAATTGTACCACCTAAAATAATCCCTGTATTTTGAATGAACTTACCTTTGGTTTTTGTTTCTAACTTGGTGTTTACTAAAGTTGCATCAATGGGATAAGATGAACCATTTTTAAGCGAAATATCATCAAAAACTAAATGTAAACTTGCTTTTTTTCCTTTAGCAGCTTTGACTACATCTTCCAGGTGTCCCTGTATTTGACCATCTTGAAGAACTTTATTGACTCCAATTGAGGAATTCTTAATTTCTAAAACAAAGCGGTCATTATTCTGGCTTTTACTCGTAAATATCTCTTGCTGAAGAACAGTCTCAAAACTTGTTCCAGCAGGTACAGATATTTGTTGATTAGTTGGTTGACTAGATGTGCCTTCAGGGATGGCAGTTTTGTTGTTACTAGAAGTATTGTCAGTCTGGCTATTAGTTTTATTACAACCTGCTGTGCTACTTAATAAAATAGCACTCAATAACAATGGCAACAGATTTTTCATAGCGACGGTGTTGATGCAATGAATAATAACAATACAATCTTTTCAGGGTTCTTCGGTTATTTTTATAGAAAACCTGGTTAAAAATTATTGAAAGCCTTATCCTGTAAGCATTTCATTTGAGTCTTGCTTTGGATAAAGGCAATATTAAGTGGTTCACTCTTTGGACAGGTGTTGCCTGTATCACATTGCAGGTTTACCAACTATATTGTGGTAAATCTCAGGTAAGCACATAATCTTTTTCAACTAGGCATATTTACAATAGCACTATTGGGGAGTGCAAACCCCTAATCTTCTTGGATAAAAGGGTATAGGGGATATTGGTCAATAGACATTTTGCCGTCAAGTTTGTCTCTTTTTGAATGCTCAAGATTTCCAGTACTTATACAGAGGTGTGAATATTTAGTGTTGTATAAACTAAATTTTGGTAAAAGGTGATAAACGTAAATTTATATACTCTATTGAGATGAATAACTCAGTAGAGTATTTTTGTGAGAGTCACTGCCCTTAAGGAATCTTTCGCCTTTGCTACTGCCCGATTGACAACGGTCTTCTACAGCCATTAGTACCTTGTGTAATCATGTTTGTTGATGCTTAAACAAGTGATGGTGTAACGCTTGGCTATCGAAAGTTATTTTGTATGCTATTTGTGGGCATTTGGTCAGCTACTAACCCAACTTCTCTCTGCACTGTGTAATCTTTAGGTAGATACTGCTCAAAAGGTAGTACCATTCGAGCAATCGCCCAATCGTCTGCTGCCCCACGGCAGCAATAGCGGAATTCCAGGTATAACTAATAACTTTAAGAAACTTGATTAAAAAAAGCAACGTCTACAAAGGTAAGCATTGAATTCATTATGAAACCTTTGCTCAAATCAACTTTTAATTTTTTGGGTTCATTAACTGCCAAAACGGGAGCAGGTACTACTGCGATTATGTTGTTATGGGCTTTCATGACTAAACCAGTAGTTGCCCAAGTGCCAAGCTTTACCGATGTTGACGCTGATGTTTATGGCAAAGAAATTCAAGAGGCTGTTCAGAAAGGGCTTATTGCAGGCTTCACTTCTAATAATACTTTTCGTCCCACGTTAGAATTAACGCGCGAACAGATGATATCGATGGTAATAAACGCGCTTAGTAAGCTACCCGTAAGTAGTGCGACTGTGCCACACGACCCACCGCCAGCAGCAGGAAACTTATTGAAAGTCACCAGCAAGCCTTTTCGGGATGTAGAGGCAACTCGTTGGAGTGCTGCAATGATTGACTGGGCAAAAAATAATGGGATTATGCAAGGCTATTCTGATGGTACTTTTCGGCCTACCCAAACAGTAACCCGTGCTGAGTTGATAACGGTATTGCGTAAAGCTGTTCAGTACGCCGAAGAGGGGGGAGTCGGTTCAGGTATGATAAACTTGCAGCAGGCGATAGCGTTCAGTGATATATCTAACCATTGGGCACAAAAACAAATTATAGAGATGTCTGCCTACTGCGGTGTTGCAACTCCTGTGAATGAAACTGGAAATGCCTTTTCTCCTAATCTTGGGACACGGCGTAATTATGCAGCAGCAGCCACATTACGGATGCTCAACTGTCTTAGGGGTGTTTAAACAAAAACCAAAGCCATAAAGATGAAAATTTAAACATTGCTGTCCCTTTTAATGTACTAAATTTGACACAAGTTGCTGAAGGGGAATACGAATAATAAACTCAGCACCAACTCCTGGCTGGGAAATGCATTCTAAAGAACCACGATGTTTTTGTGTGATAATTTGGTAACTAATAGCCAATCCCATTCCTGTACCTTGTCCAACAGGCTTGGTTGTGAAAAAGGGATTAAATATTTGCTTTAAAGTATCTTCTGGTATTCCTAGTCCATTGTCGGCAATGCTAATAGTGACTTGATAGTTTTAAGAATGCCAACAGGTTCAACCAATTCCTGGTAGTTTGGCGTAAAAAAAATTGGTGTGGCAATTATCAATACTGGAGTTTGTAGCAAACATCGTACAAGGTCAACGGTGTTTTCTAATACTTTGGTAGCCCTTGAGGATTCCTCAATAACATTATGTAGAATACCATCGGCTGCAAAGTAGTCATTTTGATAACCAATCAAGATCACAGCAGTACTTTGGGGTTGCATTGTATTTCTAACTATTCAGTATGTCATGGTACTTTATTATTCCCGTTTTAAATGTGTTTCTAACGATAACTAACAGGAGGCATCTTGCAACGGTGGTAGCAAACAGCAAAACGAGCGCGTGTACTATTGTAGTTTAGGAGAATGGCACTAAGAAAAGCTGAAACACTTGTGGTTAAGCAGTTTTTAATTGCTTTCGTAATTCATGCCGGGGTTTGGTCATCAAGGGATAAATTTTTGGGCGACGTTTGCGGACTCGTGGTTCACTTCTACCTGAGCGCGAGGGAACAGCCTTGTGAGCAATAACTTTTAGCAAAGTGCGATTGGTATCTGTTGGATGTAAAGTTGCATCAAGTTCTGTCGCTGTGGTCTGCTATCTTGCAGGGCTTCATAGATACTGGACCATCGCCGTCTAAATACTGGACTTAGGGAAAAGTCCGCTAGGCTATAGGCATTCCGGGTTAACAGTACAGCATCTGTCAACTCAAACGTTGCATCACGGGCTTTTCCCAAATATTTGTAAGCGGCTTGACGAAATTCTTTAAGTTTGGCAAGTTTCATTTTGGCGGCTAAGAGTTGGTAGTGCTTCTCTTAGCTTCAGCCAACTGGGGGCTGTATTCAATCACACCCTCTTTTTTTCTTGTGAATTTAGCTGTTTTAGTCTAAACGCCAATAGTTAAATTCAATGATTAAACGAGGTAATGAAAATTTTGGTCTACCGCTATGCCCAAGCGACAAAAACA
This sequence comes from uncultured Nostoc sp., assembly GCF_964245575.1. Classification (GTDB taxonomy): domain Bacteria; phylum Cyanobacteriota; class Cyanobacteriia; order Cyanobacteriales; family Nostocaceae; genus Nostoc. The sequence continues at coordinate 5,414 of NZ_CAXTNP010000231.1, forward strand.
AAACTCTGACCACGCACATAAACATAATACTCCTACTATAGATAATGAAGTAATTTCTCAGCAATTAAAAGCTTTACTAACTCCAGCTATCTTTGCTCAAGAAAAATACTACAAGCAGTTGGGACTACGAGATAGAATTATCAATCTATCTTTCATGCTAAGTGCAGTATTAACTTTATTATGGCGGCAAGTTCCAGGAGTACAAGAATTAACAAGGCTTTTAGCGAGAGAAGATGTCCTATGGTGTCGTGCCACCGAATTATCTCTTCCATTTGACCGCATTTCTTTGGAAATGATTTATCGAGGACTTTATCATTTTAGCGTTGCCCATGACAAAGGCAATGCTGATGACCCGATTAAATACTTTGCTGCCAAGGAAAATCAAGATTTAGGTGTGGTCAAAGCTCTGCGAAAGCCAGTCCCCAAGCTGAATCTGTCCCCTTTTTTCGTACCCACTTGACAAATGTGCAATTCTCTTAACCTGTCACGGGTGGAGCGGGACAAAGGAAGGGGGGAGAGGTGGCATGGTCAATAGGAAAAGCCAAAAAATTTAAATAGGCGTTAATTGTAGTCGGCGAGAGATTGGACTTATTTGTGAATGTATAGATTTAAATCAATGCTATTAAGGATAAATCTGCTAAGGAATAAACATTGCGGGTCAGCAATATGGCATCTGTTAATTCAAAGGTCGCGTATGAAGGCGAAACCTAAATATTTGTAGGCTACTTGACGAAACTCTTCAAGTCTGGCACGTTTCATGTTGGTAGGTGAGTAATGGTAGTTCTTTTCTCACCTTCCACCAAAAGGGGGCTGTATTCAATCAGACTTCCTTTTTTTTTGACATTGCCCATTTAGTCTAAACTCAATTTAAAGTATTAATTACTACAATACTTCTATGTAAGAGCGAAAGGCGATCACTGCCTGCTTACCCTGATAGTCTTTGATAGATTTAAGAATATCAGTAGATACTTCTAGTGACAAAATTGTTTTAATTTCGATGTTGGTGTTGTAGCCCACCATGTCTCCCATGCGTTTTCCGTGGCTACCCTCACCCTGCACTTGAGTAATGGTGTAGTCGTTTATATTGTAGCTTTTCAATAGCTTGAGAATAGCGTCTTTCAGCACTGTTTCACCAATGATGGTTAGGAGAACGGCAGGTTTAACTAAATCGGCTTCGTGGGACATGGGTAACTCCATAGAACAGGTTTTATGTTGCGTTTGTTAATTGATGACTTCTTTAATCTTCACATGATTAGGTTTTTTTTTGCGCAAACATTGACTTCCTGACATATGCGTGTCCACAAGGTGTTAACAGGTTGCTTAGTCCGGTTGAACTGTTATAGGAGTGAGTAACGACTTTTAGTCTAAACTCCAGTTAAATTAGTTGCTGGCGAGAATCCAGAATCTTCCTGAACTCCCTGGTGTATTGCTCCTGTGCGGCGGTATCCTGGGCTGATGCTTTCCACCATTTGAGCAGTTCTGGAGTTGGCGCGAATAGTGGCAGATGTTTGCCTTTCCAATTTTGGGGAGGATACAGGGAGATTGAGATGGCCTCGCCTCGGATTTCGCCACGGTAGAATGAGGTGTACACCGTCATAATCGCACCCTCTCCAAGTCATAGTCAGTCACCCGTGCGATGGAATCTGCTAAGGTAAAAACCTCATCACCCTTTTCAGAGATGCTGGGAGACATCCATTCCACACTGTAAAACCACGCATCGTTGATTAGTTGAATTCCCTGAACAACACGAATCGGTGGCCCATCGCCATGAAACCGAAACTCGACCAACTCACCCAGGCGAAAAACGGGTTTAGCGATGCCTGCGGCAACCTGACGGAACGCTTCCAATTGCAAATTACCCGTACCAATAAGTTCACTTCCCAAAGCAGTAATATTGGTATTACAAGTGAAGATTTCGTATTTCCAGCCACGTTCTGACCACTTCACGCCAGTGCAGTAACCGAAAGCTTTGGCAGATTTAACATAGACCCGCTCTAACAGACTCACTAGTAACGACGGGATTCGTTGGCCCCAAGGTGGAGAAATATACCAGCACTGTTCTAAGTTTTGGACAAGGTTAGTCATACAATTGCAGCTTTCAAAATACTTTGTGCCGACATGAATAATTGAGTCGCAAAACTGGGAGGGACAGAGTAGCCGATAATTGACCCCGCCGTAGCAGTTTCATTGGGAAATTCGTACCAATCGGGAAAGCCTTGTAACTTCGCAGCCCCCTCAATAGACAAAGACTTAACCGTACCATCCGGCAACCAGATATCAGTGAACTTACTACGGTTGCAACCTTTGTGATCGGTAAAGTGCGTAGGCGCAGCCCGCCGCAGGCATCGCAATATCGTATTGCAAGGTAAATGTCCGGGTTTATACTTGGACTGTGAACGTCCCCCAACTCTCTCTATTAACAGTGGTGTTGGCGCATTCCCGGCTAAAAATTTCTCCAAAGCTTGCTGTTGTTTGGGGAGTAGTTGAGAATCGGTCATCATAGGAATGAGATGGGCGATACCTTCGGCACACTTCGTGAACGCCTCGTACCACCCTATTGGTTTTCTGCGAGTTGGTAAGGCAACGTGAAAACCCTTGCTTGCAATCAGAACTAACCGCCGCCGCGCCTGGGGCAGTCCAAAATCAGCCATGTTGACCACGCTGTAATCGACCGAGTACCCCTCTGATTCCAGAACTTGCAGAATGATACTGAAACTCTGACTGTTCTGATAGCGCGGAACATTTTCGAGAGTAAACACCCGTGGCTGTAACTGTCGGATGGCTTCTGCTACTGCGATCGCAGCCGTCAGATCATCAGCCGTTTCAATCCCAATACCTGCTTTTGCAGTGTGAGCTTGGCTGAAGTTGGCACACACCGGGGAGGCATGGAGGTAATCGAGGCGGCGGGGAAAACCTAGAAATCCTAAGCGTGCTACTTCTTGAACTGTTAGCTGAATGATTTTGCAGCCATATTCATGAAAGTTACGGTGATGATTGAGAGCGATCGCCCGACTCAGTTCCGGTTTACTTGGGTCAAACTCTACTGCAATGACCGGACGAATCCCGGCTTGCACCATCCCCGCTTCAATCCCACCGCCACCCGCGAATAGCACAACAGCGATCGGTGCATCATTTGGAAGAACTGGTTTTATTTTTGTGTTATCAAAATTTTTGCAGACATCTAATTTTGGTGATGACTTTTTGGATTTCGCTTTTTTGATAAAGGCGATGATATTCTCTTGTGTTGCCCTCTCTTGTTGCAGTGTCCGAATCATTGGAACAGCGCCAGGAGGAATTGAACCTATACTTTTGCCTTTCCATGCCCCGTTTATCTTCTCTTTCCAATTGAATGCCCATCGCCAATGAAAGGGATTATTCGGGTCACGTTCACCAATCACACGGGGATAAGAAACAGTCTTCCCATCAAGTAGCTTTTTAGCTTCGAGGTACTGATAAAGACAACCGACTGATTCCCCTTGCGAGGCTTTGACCCCTTTCTCTAAGAATTTTTCGGGTATTGCAGATAACTCAGCTATTACTGATTTAATCATGCAGCCACCTCCATGACCAAATCATCGGGTACTTCAAAAATTCCCAACCCTTCGGCTACGCTCAGGGCAAGCCGCCCAATGTAAGGAATCGGTGTAATCTCGCGCGGATTCTCCAGCTTCCAGTGATATTGCCCAGCCATTCCCCACCCAGACGCAACTTGTGAAAACTTGCAATCAACTATTGTGACAATACCGATGACTTGGCCGCGACGTAGAGAGATTAATTCTGGGGTTACTACCCCCATGCTGTGGCAAAATTCTCTCGCTAGCTGGTAATCTTTTTTGGTGCAAGTTTTGGCAGCGTGAATCAGAATGTCGCCGCGATAATGAATGGGCCAGCCTCGGTTTTCAACATTTTTGAGAGCATAAATAATTGCCCATGCCCAAGGCTGACGGACGGATAGCGCTTTCATGAATTGACTTCCAAAAATGGCAATAGTGACAGTTGTACAGGAGAATCAATAACTGATTGGCGGTAGTACAAAGCATGATTCCAGTCGTTAGCATACTGATATTTGGTTAGTTTACGCGGCTTGCCATAACTACCCAGTGAACCAGCTTGGCTATCTACAGAGTAAAAGCTGTATCGAATTGCTTCATCTTGTAGTGCAGTTTTTTTAACACCAAAGCCATGCCAACGAAAGTCTTTAGTCAGCAGATTTTGGATAGACCAAATAGAACCAGGATTTGAGTTACGTTTGCAGACAGAGCCAATACCAACCCAATCATGAGTTTTGAGGCGTGAGCCGTAATTATCTAAATGCCTTAAATAATCTTTTGGTTGGTATCCTTGAAGTACAGGCATGACATAAGGCGGTGATTCACCAGTAGCTTGGGCTAATTTGTCCAACTCTTGGATTAGGCGATCGTAGCGGTGTAAAGTTAGTTTTTGATGAGTTGGAATATCTAGTCCTGTGATTTTGAGAATGTACTCCTCGCACATATAATCCTGAATGACTACCGCGACGAGATTACAACAGTTTTTAAATCGCCAAATGATTTGGGCATAAGTTTTGGTGGGTAAATGATTTTTGTAGCCGTACTGTCTAGATATTCGGCTGAATGCCCCACTGTCTATAATTACTGGTTGGTTTCCACCATTAAATGGAGCTTGACGGCAAGTATATGAGTTGCCCCTTCTCTTAAAAAAGCCATTTATCGAAATCATGACAGGACAATTCAGGTCAGCAATTTTTTCAGGAAAGTTACACCCCAGGAAGTATATTGGTTCAGTTTTATTCATGTACCACCCTCTAAAACTCCAGTAATTGAATGTATGCGTCTAATGCTGCGATCTCTGGATGTGGATGTGGATGTAGCTGTGAACGCAGTCTGTTGCTTTTTTGTGGCGATAGTTCCAAGCTCTATTAGGCTTGAGAGAAATCATGTTTGTGTCATCATAGAAAAGGGTAAAAGGTGGAGTTGAAAGGGATTATGACTTCTTCAAGTCAGCCAGAAAACATCAGTAGTAGATTAGATGACATTGATACTCGCCTGGAAGAACTAGGCGACGAACTAGATTTAATTCGCACAATACAAGACGGCAGTCGCAGAGAAACACGGAGTAACTCACAAACTCACAAACTGTTGCTCGATTAGAGCGCACAGTAAGGGAACTAAGTGATATTGCTCGTTTACATCAAGAAGGCTTGCGTATTGCACAACGTGAAGCCGAACGCGATCGTCTTGAGTTTCGAGAAGCTCAACAGGAGTTTCGAGAAGAAATCCGCCGAATTTGGGAGTATTTACGTGACCGAAATGGCGGCAGTAGTACACCAAATTAATTAACTCCATCCCGTTTACCTTGCCAAGTTCAAAAATTTCGATGTAGATAAATCGCACAACATGGTCGCAGTGCCGAGCTTACCGTAAGGGCGGTTTTTCTCAACAATTAACTCGATAGTGCGCGAGCTTGGGTCTTTTGTGTAGACAGCATCGCGGTAAAGCATGATTAACTGGTCACAAACCTCAAAGATTTCACCAGAGTTGCGAAGTAAATGACGATTGGGGCGTTTATCAGCCGTAGTTTGATTACCCCGATTGATTTGACAGCCCAAGAAAACAGGGATTTTGTGAGACTTGGCAATATCTCGAATCTGGCGGGTAATCTTGCCGACTTCAAAAGCCATGTTCCCACCGGACTCCAGAGGAATCTGCTGCAAGTAATCAATAAACACAGCCCCAATAGAACCACCAAATTCGGCAATGGCACGGCGTACCGCAGAAGCAATCATTGCGGGTGTAGGAGAGGAATGCTCGTAAACCTTCCAAGGCAACTCCACCATCTGGACTATGCCTTGTGCTATTTGCTCCCAGTAGCATTGAGTATTGGTTTGAATCATAGAAGCGTCTACGCCTGTGATTCGGGCAAGCATTCGGGCATTGAGTTGATTCTTGTCCATTTCTGGAGTAACGTACAGAACTGGTTTTCCAAGTTTGGTCATGATTTCGTAAGCGTAAGAAATCATAAAGTGAGTTTTCCCCATGTGAGATTCAGCTGCTACTACAACTAAGCTGCTGGGATAAATGCCACCGGTGATATTTTCGAGGTCGTACCAACCAACTCTGTCACCTGCCATATTCCCCAGGGCGGCCGCATCATGTCAATAAGTAAAATATATTCTCAATAGGACTAAAAATAATGTCATTAACTCTTACTTATTGCGAAAACTTTAGGCGATCGCTTTGGGGCTTAAAAAATAATCAAGCGCGAAATCCTGGTTTTTTCGTTGGTTCTTACCCTTCGTTGTGATCAAGAGTAATTTAGATGCGTTTGCCCTGCCATATTCCCCATCTCCAACTTTTGAAAAAGTTCAATGCCCATGTCTTGTGCTGAGAAAACCTTGCAACGTTCATCGCTTTGATTTTGGGTTACAGTGAAAACTTTCGCCTCAGCTTGACCAAGGACAAGTGGTAGTTCAGTTTGCGTCTCGTAACCGAGGTGGACAATTTCATTGCCCACTTTGATTAGCTGCCGCCGTCGATATTTCTCCATCACCAGATCCGCCAAAGCGTCGATGTTAACGGCTGATACAGTGCGGTCTACCAGAGTCGCTAACTTATTTCTGCCACCAATGCGGTTTAGCAAATTGTGGTCAGCCAACCATGCGGTGACGCTTAGTAAATCTGTGGGTTGAAACAAAGCGTGAAGCGTTGTCGCAGCTTGATAAATGTATGAGTGGGCGCTGATGTAAAAGGCTTCCACTACTAAGCGATCGCTGATTCTAGTCATCGCTTCTGGGTCAAGCATAATCCTGCCTAAAATAGCTTCTTCAGCCTCAATGTTTTGTGGAGGCAGACCTGAAACTGGATAGTTAGAGCCAAAAGGAACTACGTTGTCTTGATTAGAGTGCATAATTATGCCCTTAGTGCTAATTTTAACTGCGCTTCAACTTCTCGCAAATTCATGGAAGATGGTCTGGAGTTGCTCGGAACTTTTGGCTCATTTGCTTTGGCTTGAAGTTTCGCTTTTAGCTCCAGCATTTGTGGGCTGTGTTGATACTCATTGGATGGAACCTGCTTTGATTGCTCTTGCTGACGGCGCATTCGGTCTTGTGCCAAAGCATCTTCGAGCGTGATGCTAGTGGTATTGTTTGCTTTGTAAGCCAAAGCAATGTGCTGTTGAGATAAGGGCTGTTTTTCTGTTTGCAATACTGCTTGTTGATAACGCTGCATCAGGTTCGTCCATCCACCCTTGGTTTTCTCCCAGGTGTTGATCACTGCAACAGCATGATTTATTTCCTGTTGTGCCGAGAGTTTAGACTTCGTGGCTAATTCAGCAGCCAGAAAATCAACGACTATCGGGTTGAAGTTCTGGTACAAGTTATTCAGCTTTCGCTCTCCACTGTGCCAAGGTAAAACCCAGCGATTCCACTTGATTTTTTCTCTGACAACCAGTGGTACAAAATCATCAGCAAAAGCAGTCGGATCTGTGATCCAGGCATCAATCAGTTCTTTCACGTTCCGGGCTGTCTTGTAGGGACAGGTTAGTTGCGGTTTATTCGATTGTTCGGATTTCTCGAACGACCCCGCCGCAATAGTTGATCCTCTTGAGGGGTTATCGTGTGGGTTCGCAGATAAGATGAAATTCTGACAACGAATTTATAAGGGTTCCAGG
>NZ_CAXTNP010000232.1:0-13025 GCF_964245575.1 uncultured Nostoc sp.
TGGGGATTGGGGATTGGGTACTGAGAAAATATTCCTAAATATTTATTTAGTCCCCAGTACCCAGTCCTTTTACGAGAGGCGTTTAGCTTCTACAGTTTGGGGTAAATTTGCTGTGTCTGGTAAATCACGAAATTCCAATTCCCAACCATTTGCTAAGGTGAGAATCTTGCCATCATTTCCATCGGTTTGTTTGACGACTTCTTCTTCAAGGTCTTTTTTAGCAACGTAGACTACTAAAGTACCGGCATCATTCATGCGTAGCATTACTTTCATGAGATTCCTCAACAGATTCTAGTTCTTTTTTCATACAGCCGACGACGAATCCTGTTTCCAAGAAATGCACCGCATAAATATAGGAAGTCTGCAAATATGTGCCTATACTCGCTATGTAGCCGATATCCCCTTTGTTCACTAAAACTTGCCCAACTTCTTTACCAGGAAAAGTACCATCGTTCTTGAGCAGTTTCCGAACTCTGACTTTTTCACCAATTTCAAAAGCAGGTGGCAAGTTTAGCTCTAATTCATCACGTTGCATGAGAGTACCTCTGTTCTCTGACCAAAACCAATAGTTCTTCTGTTGTCAGGCTGCGTTTTTTCTGTACTGATTGATGGCGTACTGCGTCTAAAACAGATTGGGTTTCTTGCGAGTTCAAGAAAATTCCATGCTGTTCTAGCAAGTTTGAAACCAAATGCCGTCCAGAATGTTTGCCTAATACTAAACGCCGTTCCCAACCCACTTCTTCAGGAGCAAATGGTTCGTAGGTGATGGGGTTTTGCAGTACTCCGTGAGCATGGATCCCAGATTCGTGAGCAAAGGTATTTTCGCCAACGATCGCTTTCCAAGGTGGTACATCGGCTCCTGATGCGGTTGCAACTAGTTGAGACAGTTCCAGCAAACCAGGAGTGTCGATGCCCAAATCAACGCCGTAGATGCGTTTGATAGCCATGACAACTTCTTCTAAAGCTGCATTTCCTGCCCTTTCACCCAATCCGTTGACTGTGGTATTCACTGATAAGGCTCCGGCTTTGATACCTGCAAGAGCGTTGGCTGTTGCCATACCAAAATCATTGTGGGTGTGGATTTCTAGGGGAATCATCAAAGCTGAAACCAACCGTTTGACCTTGGTGTAGGTGGTGAAAGGATCGAGAACTCCTACTGTGTCGCAGAAGCGGAACCGGGACGCACCCCATTCTTGGGCATAAAGCGCTACATCTAAAAGGAAGTTTTCATCAGCCCTGGAAGAATCTTCTCCGCCGACTGCTACCCAAAGACCTTGATCAACTGCGAAGCTGATACAGTCTTTGAGTTTTTGCAAACTTACTCGCCATTGACCGTGGAATTTAGCAGCGATTTGGATACCAGAGACGGGAATGGCAATATGCACCCGGTTCAGTCCGCAAGCGATAGAAGCCTTAATATCTGAGATGACAGCACGGTTCCAGCCCAGGAGTTTTGCTTGTAAACCTAACTTAGAAATTGCTGCGATCGCCCGCGTTTCTTCATCACCCATTGCTGGTATACCGACTTCTAATTCAGGTATACCAATGGCATCAAGAAATTTAGCGATCGCAACTTTTTCTTCTAGGTTAAAAGCAACACCTGCTGCTTGTTCGCCATCACGTAATGTAGTGTCATTAATTATGATTTGATTCATTGCAAATATCCCTCTCTTGGAAGTATTCTTAATATCCTTTCTCTCTACAATCCCCAGCGATGGCAAATGCTAAAAATATCACAATTCATAATGTAGGATACATGATCCTTAATTATTGACCGATTAGTAGCATCACATCTGTATGGCAGGGAACTAAAAGCATGTATAATTTACTAATCGTTTTTACCGATGTCAGTTGAATTTTCTTCGATTAGCAATGAACTGATGTAACTATTAGCAAATCCTGAACAAAGTAAAACACAAAATCCAGCAATTAAGGATGTAATCATCTTAGTAACCTCAAATTTTCTAGAGCATTGGTGTGTAATTTAGGCAAGTAATGTTATTCAGAGCTACAGGCTACAAATTAGCTAACTGTGTTCTGCTAGCCAGTCAAAAATCTTTCCTAGCTGCTCCAAGTCAACTAAACCATACTGCCAGAGGAGCATCGGTAGTGGCCCATTTTCTAATTCCCGGTGTCGCAGAGCTACAGCAATATCCGCATTTGAAAGTTCAAGTTCATTGTGCAAAAAATTGAGGAGTTTTATATTTATGTTACGAGTCGCCATAATTGATTGAACTTTCAATTTCTTAATTTGGAAAAGAATTAAAAATCATAAACTTCCAGTCTTGTTTGGTAATCTCGCCTTTTTAATTGTGATTACTTGTCAGGAAAATTTTAGATTTAGCAGACTGGACAAAATCTAAAACTCGGTTAATCTCCCTCAGTCTGCAACAAATTATGTTAGCGTACAGTAGCTTCAACTTCTAAACCAATTCGAGCTTTATGCATCTATGAACAAAAAGAATCAAGTGCAGTGATTTCGTCATGAATTCAAGATTAATCGTGTCTGAATTAGGTCTTTTATAAATACTCATGACTCATCACTGTAATGCCAACAACGCTCTAGCCACTCTAATAATTCGTGACGAGAAGCAAGAAATTGCATAACTGTACTGCGAATTAGAATTACTTCGATCAAATTGTTCACTTGCACTCGTAAAGAACCATCAGGGGGACAGTAGCTCTTAATTTTTAACTCTTGCAGACGGTGATAGATTCGCCAGCGATCGCTCAAAGGAATCTGCAAAACTTGATCGCCTAAAGTGTGATTTGTCATTTGTCCTTTATCCTTTGTCAGTTGTCCTTTGTCAGTTGTCCTTTGTCATTTGTCATTTGTCCTTTGCTAATGACCAATGACTAATACAACTCTTGGAGAGGCTGCGCCCTAAGCGTAGCTATGCCGCAGGCTTTACGACTACGCTCAGTACAAGTGACCAATGACTAATGACTAATGACTCTTGACTTTTAAAGTTTGCAGTTGTTTTTCGAGTTGCTCTATGCGCGAGAGCAAAGAACGAATCACGGTTGCTTCTAGATCGGGTAGCTTTCCATGTTCTAAAGGAGAAAGGTTGGCGCTTTCGTTCCGAGAAATAATTCGGGCGGGAACTCCCACAACAGTGCGATCGCTGGGGACATTCTGCAAGACAACGGAACCTGCACCAATACGGACGCGATCGCCAATTTGCAGATTACCTAAAACTTTCGCGCCCGCCCCGATCACTGCATTTTTGCCCACTGTGGGATGACGCTTACCAGTTTCTTTACCAGTTCCGCCAAGGGTAACGCCCTGATAAATCAGTGTATAGTCGCCCACGATCGCAGTTTCGCCAATCACAACACCCATTCCGTGGTCGATAAACACGCCCTGACCAATCTCTGCGCCTGGGTGAATTTCAATTCCCGTCAAAAATCGCCCCAAATGAGAAATTAAGCGGGGGATAAAACCCACTCCTCGACCATGTAACCAGTGAGCAAGACGATGCAAACATAGCGCGTGCAATCCAGGGTAGCAAAACACCACTTCTAGCCAATTACGTGCTGCTGGGTCGCGCTCAAAGATAATGCGAAAATCACTCAATAATGGCTCAAAAAAAACGCCAGAGAGTAGATTTCTCAGCAGGGATGTATGTGCAGAATCCTGCGTTTTGGTAGTCTGGGGATTGCTGATACTGTCTAAAGACTGTTGCATCGGTAATGTCTATCTGGTAAAAGAGTCATCTGCTATTTTTATGCTTATATCAGGTGACTTCCAACTTGATAGAAAACCCAACACTGATTGGATTTATTGGATTGATTAAGGTTGTACTCAAACGCCGAAACCCCCACTCAAGATAAACTTAAAATTTTTCTTGGGTTAGGGGCGCTAGTGTTTAATGATGGGGGTACTAGTATTTTTGGGGCAAGGTTTAAGAATTTCTGTGCTCGTTACAAGAAACTTTACCTGTAAGCCTTTGCAAACATTACATCAAAATATTTTGCAATATATTAAGCTGTACTCAGATGCACTCAAACATGAGTTAGATGAGAATAAAACTCAATTTTTTGTATATCCTATTACTATTAGTATCTTATTATTTGGTTAGGCGAACAACAGGTTTCTTTATTTTCTTTTAGGATTTCCTGTCTGTATGTATATATACGTTTCAAAATATAATTATCGCTCATAGTGAATATCTTATTATATAGATGTGTTGAAGGAAAGCATTTCAATAAGTGCAAATATACCTGCTTGCCGAGTTGCTTCCAACTATCAGCAATGATGTCTCAAAGGTTTTTGAATTAGTTTGGCAACGTATTGAGTCATAGAATAAAACTTTGAGTAAAACAACAGGGTTTTTCTTTGTGCAGTAAATTATATAATGGAGAAATATACTTACCAAATTGGCAAAGTGTGCCAAGTTCTTGCTGAGGACAATCCGAAACTGAGGGGTAAAAACTAACTTTTACTACTTTTATTATTTTTTCAATTGTTCTAAATAAACAGCAACCTTTATCATAATGCTGTTAGATTTTTGTTAAGAATAGTTACAGGTTCTTAACACAAGGAAATATTTTTATGGCAGTTGCGCTTAATAATAATGCACCACATCAGGTTGTAATCATTGGTGGTGGCTTTGGTGGACTGTATGCAGCAAAGGGTCTGAATGCAGCGAATGTAAATGTTACTCTCATTGATAAACGTAACTTTCATCTATTTCAGCCGCTTTTATATCAAGTTGCCACAGGTACGCTATCACCTTCTGATATTTCCGCACCATTGCGATCTGTATTTAAGAAAAGCAAGAACACAAAGGTGTTGTTGGGAGAAGTAAATCATATTGATCCAAAAGCGCAACAAGTTTTTTTGGGTGATGAAGTAGTACCTTATGATACATTAATTGTCGCCACAGGTGCTAACCATTCCTATTTTGGTAAGGACAACTGGGAAAAAGTTGCTCCTGGTTTGAAAAGTGTGGAAGATGCGATAGAAATGCGTCGCCGGATATTTGGCGCATTTGAAGCAGCAGAAAAAGAAACTAATCCAGAAATTCGCAGTGCTTACTTGACTTTTGTGATTGTGGGGGGTGGCCCGACTGGTGTAGAATTAGCAGGTGCGATCGCGGAATTAGCACACAAAACTCTCAAAGAAGATTTCCGCAGCATCAACACTTCAGAAACGAAAATTTTACTATTACAAGGGGGCCCTCGCATCCTCCCACACATTGCGCCAGAGTTATCGAAATCAGCAGCAGTAGCTTTGCAAAAGTTGGGTGTCGAACTCCACACTCACACCAGGGTGACAAATATTGAAGGTGATATCGTTACTTTCAAGAAAGGCAATGAATTTATAGAAATTACCTCAAAAACTATATTGTGGGCAGCAGGTGTCCAAGGTTCCCCAATGGGGAAAGTCTTAGCAGAAAGTACAGGTGTAGAGTGCGATTACTCTGGGCGTGTAATTGTAGAACCTGACTTGTCTATCGAAGGTTATGACAACATTTTCGTAATTGGAGATTTAGCTAACTTCTCCCACCAAGAGAGTAAAGTCTTACCTGGTGTTGCACCCGTAGCTAAACAACAAGGAGAGTATGTAGGTAAACTAATTCGACGACGGCTTCAAGGTCATACTTTGCCACAATTTCATTACAACGATGTGGGTAGTTTGGCAATGATTGGGCAAAATTTAGCTGTTGTAGATTTAGGCTTCATTAAACTCACAGGTTTCCTTGCTTGGGCATTTTGGCTACTAGTTCACATCTACTTTTTAATCGAGTTTGACACCAAATTACTAGTTGTATTTCAGTGGGCGTGGAATTACATCACTCGTAATCGTCGCTCTCGATTGATTACAGGTCGAGAAACTATTGTAGAAGCAAAAACTGTTAACAATAGCGTGCAACAGCCTTCTGTGACACCTCTGTAACTTCAGGTATCCACAGCATTAGTCAACGATAACAAGGGGCTATTAAAGTGATGAGTGCCGTGTGGTGGCACTTGGGCGAAGATTTGCTGTTCTACGAAAAGAATATGGGGATGAGATACCGCCCTCAGCGATTTTGGCAATTTGGCATATCATGACTTCGAGTTGCAGTTTAAATGGAGATATCAACACAACGGGACAGCGAAGAAGTTGTACGAGGGATAAGGTAAAACTTCCCGCTTCTGGTGTCCCAGCTATGCCAGTTGTCAAATGAGTGCTGTAGAATAGCTCTACATAATTGATACAGCGCTCAACAGAGTTCAGTTCCCGCTCTGCAACTGGCTAGATATCAACAAAACCAAATATAGCCCAGATGGCAAAACCCTTGTCAGTGGTAGTGAGGACAACACCATCAAAATCGGGCGGCTACCCTAGAGACTGGATTATTAACTCTGATTATTCTTCTCTTGCTGAACTCTCTGAGCGATCGCTTCTTCAATTATCCGATTATTCTCTTCTATAGGTTTACCATCTTCGCTAAACATCGACGGATATATAATTGCTTCTGAGTCAGGAGTACGGCGACTAAATAGGATTTCCAACGCTTCTATATCTTCCCGATTAGCAAGTACATAGACCCTCAATTCTTTTGTAGACATTTCTGCAAAATTAGGTTTCATTTACAAATCTCCAAGTTCCATCACGAAATACAAGGATTTGCAGTTCATCACCTGCCAAAATAAATACATTACCAGTTGTGTCACTAAAACGGAATAGCTGAATTTATCGGTAGAAATTAGACAAGTACTGGCAAATAGTCACGCACATAAGTGCTTGCCGAGTTGTAGGATATATATTGTTTTCCCCAATTGTGACACAAATAATATTAAGCCTTACAGGGTGAAAAAATCTCTTCAAGAATTTGAAACCCACGGAGTTGGGTTTTGTCTGTATAGCAAAGTCATACCAATTTGAAAAAAGAATACGACAAATAGACCATCTGTAGAGACGCGATTCATCGCATCTTTACCCAAGGATGTGTTGCAATCACTAATTGAATTAATATCAGTGTGTTGGATGGGTTCTCCGACTTATACCCCTCCTCTTAAGCAAGCTACGCGCAGCATCTCCCCCTAAAAGAAGCAACTGGCGTGCGAATGACCTTCGCCAGGGCGAACATTTCAATTTTCGAGACTTATTAGTGGAGTTCAAAGACTCATTAATGGAGTTCAAAGACTCATTAATGAGTATCAAAGGCTCATTAATGGAGTTCAAAGACTCATTAATGGAGTTCAAAGGCTCATTAATGAGTATCAAAGACTCATTAATGAGTATCAAAGGCTCATTAATGAGTATCAAAGGCTCATTAATGGAGTTCAAAGGCTCATTAATGAGTATCAAAGACTCATTAATGAGTATCAAAGGCTCATTAATGAAGTTCAAAGGCTCATTAACGAGTATTAATTTATCAAGAACCGGACGCAGCTTTAGTCGGTCTACCTTTGATAGCTTTAAAGCGTTCGCCCAACTGTTCAGCGACAGTTTTTAAGCCTGGAGTCTTTTTCGATGCTGTCTTTACGTAGTCATAAACCGTCAAACTGCTAGTCATAGCTTCACTACCGACTGCCATTAGGGTATCATCTACCTGTTCGGCGAGTTGCTGCATTGAGATTAAAAGTTCGGTGAGCGCACTGGCTAATTGATAATCCCGAACAAGTTCTTCAACGTCAAATGTAGCTGGCAGGATTTCGCGGTTAGACTGAGCAGCAGTGATGCTATTATTTACAAACGCTAGGCTTTTATCGCCCATTTTTACTAACTTACGCCGTTCTTCAGTGCTGAGAGTAATCAGAAAGGGCATCTTCTTTTGGACTGTCTGTAGCGCGGCTTTAATTTCTTGGATATCTTGTGGCGAAAGGGTGGCTGCAATATTTTGATAGGACATTGTATATTTACCTTGGCAGTTCTAATGGTGAAGTAGCAAGTTTTGCTAGATATAGAATTCCCATTGGTAAGAGCGATCGCACATCATAACCTATTTATTTATCTGTTTTAGCGCCGATGCTGAGGGATACTGACCAGATGCAATTAAAGCTTGTCGTTCTACAAGTCTTTCATCCCCGTTAAAATCTAGGATACGTGCGGTAACTTCACCGATGTCTGTTTGATGCACAATTACAGCCTCATCAAGTCGAAAATGCTCACCCCAAAAGTCTCTGCGTGGGTTAAAAAACCGCACAATTTCGCCAGTTTGTCAATTAATTGACCCTAAATCCCTCCCTTTTTGCAGGTTACAGAAAATACAGCCATAGCAGAGATTATCTGCTGTTGTAGCGCCGCCGTGTTTGACACTGATTATATGGTGAACTTGACAACCCGATGATCTATATACTTCAGAGACGAGACAATACTCGCAAATATGCTCGGCGCGATCGGCAACTAAACGCCGCAGTTCTACATTAATATATGAACGAGACATTTTGAATACTTACTTAGGGTTGGAGAGAGACTTTGAATTTTCCCCCTTCCCACGCCGGTAAGGGGGTTAGGGGATTAGGTTTCGTGTTGGTTTTTTAGAGCAATTGCTAAGTGCGATGTCTACGATGGTCACTGAGCTTGTCGTACCCCTGCTCTTAAGCAAGCTACGCGCAGCGTCTCGTAGAGAAGTGCGGGCTGCGCCAACACAATTTCCCCACTGCACACTCACTTTTGCTACACCATGAGCCGTTGCCAGTTATCCCAAGCGGATGTGTGCTATCAATCACCACAGTAATTTTACCAGATTCAATTCATTCTTTGAAAAAAACCAAGTCTTCAGCGTTGGTTTTTTCAAACACAAATTTGGCTTTGTGACCTGAAAGGAACGCTGTCAAGACTCTCTGTACAATGGTTTCAAGCGTAGATAGGGTGGTGATAATTCCGTTAAGTTTGAGGAATTTTTTGGTTTGAAACAGCGATCGCTGTGCCTTTCTTTGTAACTGTCGGTTCACCCATTTTTGATAAGTAAAAAAAACAAGTATACATAAAGATATTTTAAGTCTTTTAAAAAACTGGTAGCCCTGAGTTAATTTTGTGCAAACTCTCGGTAAAATCAGCTAGTCAAGAGTTTGTGTGTAATATAAATCACTACAAGGCTAGAAGGAAGTTCAAAATGGTTGCATTTGCTCTAAAACCAACACAGATACTTGGACGCATACTAACCACATCGCTAGTTAGTCTGATGTCCTTAGAGGTTCTTACCACCGCAGCGATCGGTCAACCGCCTGCTGCGTCTGTTGAAACTAAGCTGAAAGTGCCTAGTACAATGACCTATGCGCCCTTTAATATTAACCGTTACTTAAAAGTGCCGCCCAATTTCTCTGTCTCTGTTTATGCTCGAATCAATGCAGCTCGCTTTATGGCAGTTGCTCCCAATGGGGATCTTTTAGTATCACAGCCTAGTACAGGTAAAGTGTTAATTGTCCGGCCAAATGGCAGCAAAGACCCAATTATTTCTGACTTCGTGACAGGTCTACGCAGACCACACGACATTGTGTTTCATAAGATTGACAACACGACATACATTTATATCTCTGAGACTCATCAAATTAACCGTTTCATCTACAACTCTGGAGATAGAATCGCCAAAAATCGCCAAATCGTTGTAACTGGCTTACCAGACAACAGCACCTCAGAACTCAAAGGTGCTTATGGTCACGAACTGAAAAATATCGCACTTGATGCCAATCACAAGCTATACGTGTCGATCGCCTCTACGTGCAATGCCTGCAAGGAAGATACTGTCAGTACCCCACGGCGTGGTGCGATTTACCAATACAACGCTAATGGAACCAATCAGCGACTTTTTGCCCAAGGTTTACGTAATGCCGAAGGATTAGCATTCTTACCTGGCACAAATGACCTTTGGGTAGCCGTAAATAATCGAGACGAGATCCGCTATCCCTTCAACGATGGCAGTGGCAATTACGGTAAGATTATCCCCTCTTACGTAGACGACCACCCTCCAGAGGAGTTCACCCAAGTCAGAGATGGCGGTAACTACGGTTGGCCATTCTGCAACCCCAATCCTGATACATCAACTGGCTTCAACAATATGCCATTTGACCGCGACTATCAGTTCAATGCTAATGGAAGTGTTGATTGCAATGCAATAGACAGGATTAGCAAGGGTATTCAAGCCCATTCGGCTCCCTTGGGACTAACATTCTTACAAAATACCAAGTTTCCCAGCCTGTACTCAAGTGGGGTAGTAGTGGCGCTGCATGGTTCATGGAATCGACAGAAGAAAACAGGCTACAGAATAGCTTACTTTCCCTGGAACAGTACCACAAAGACTCTAGGGCAGGAGATAGATTTAGTCAATGGTTGGCTAGTTCCAACAACGCAAGAAGTCTGGGGGCGACCGGTGGATATGGTAGTCGATCAGCAAGGTAATTTGTTAATTTCGGATGACTACAAAGGCACTATTTACAAGCTCTCCTACACGCCGCCAGAACAGGTTAAGGTCTACAGAGATCCTAATTTGGCTGGAGTTTCCCAGTCTTTTCCTGCAAGTCCAGGAGTATACAAAGCGATCGAAGGTGACTTAAAGGTTGTTGGTAATGACGCTATTAGCTCCTTAAGTGTACCGCCGGGTACAGTAGTACGTGTCTGCCAAAATGAAACTGGTGGTCGATGCCGTGAGTTTAGTGCTGGTGATTATAAATCTGTTGGAGCTGACTTAGATAACTCAATATCGTTTATAGAGGTTAAGTAGCACCACTCAACGAATTTTGGATTTTGAATTGAATAATTTAAAATCCAAAATTTAAAAAAGTCCCAGAGGAAATGAATTTAAACGCGAGAACAATTTTATTATCCAAAATCACAAATTGAGTCACCTGTGCTGCTTTTGGCTTATTGTCCTGCAATCAACTAGAAACTGCGATGTCTACGACGGGCTGCGCGATCGCAATTTTTCCTACTGCACGCCCAGTTTCGCTATAAGCATGAGCCGCCGCTAGTTCTTGTAAGGGATATGTGCGATCGATCACCACACGTATCTTACCCGTTTCAATCAATTCTTTGAGAAAAAGCAAGTCTTTAGCGTTAGGTTTCTCAAAGAGGAATTTCGCTTTTTGACCGGGAAGCAACGCTGTTAAGACGCTTTCTAACAAGACTTCGGGACTGGGTAGGGTGGTGATGTAAACTCCGTTGGATTTGAGGACTCTTTTGGTTTGAAAGAGCGATCGCTTACCCACTGCATCAAAGATAATGTCATACTGTGCTGTATCTTCGGTAAAATCTTGCTGCGTATAATCAATCACGCGGTCTGCTCCCAAAGATTTCACCAAATCTAAATTTTTAGTACTGCTAACTCCCGTTACCTGTGCGCCTAAGGCCTTAGTAATTTGCACTGCAAAAGTCCCTACACCGCCCGCAGCACCATTAATCAAGACATTTTGTCCTTTTTGAATATTTCCTTGATCTCGCAGCGCTTGCAGAGCTGTGAGCGCTGCTAAAGGCACAGCAGCAGCTTCTTCATAGTTTAGATTCGTTGGTTTAAGCACCGCCAAGTTTTCTGGGATGGCTGCAAACTCCGCGTAACCTCCTCCAGGGAAGCTAGTACTGCCATAAATAGCATCTCCTGGCTTAAAGCGCGTAACACCAGAGCCAACCTCTACAACTTCTCCCGCCACATCAAACCCCAGAATCTTCGGAAATTTACTGCCGGTAATCAAACTCAACATCCCCTGACGAATTTTCCAATCAATGGGATTAACGCTACTAGCACGAATTTTCACAAGTAACTGCGTTGGCTCAATTTTCGGCTGCTCCACATCTTCATACTGCAACACTTCAGCCGCGCCATACCGACGGATAACGACTGCTTTCATCGCATTCCTCCTACTACCCTGTTTTCGTGAATGAACTTAGACAGCTTATGAATACAGTGTAGCGATGTCTACGACAGGCTACAATACGCTTGGGTTAGGCTAAAATCCTTTGTTTTTAACGAACCACAGAGGCCTAGAGGACACCGAGAGAAGATAGAAATGCTTAACCCAAGCGTATTGATTCTTATGCCAATATTCAATCGGAAGTGGTGTTTGATCAAAGCCGCGTTGGCGCAGCCTCTTTGAAGGAGACTCGCTATTTATGGATGGATATAGGTTGGGATGGCGAATGCCTACGGCACGCTACGCGATCGCCGCATTCACGGCTGTCTGGTTCATATTGACCTAATTGATGGCAAAATCTGGATTCAACGGGATGGCACTGAAGAAGGCATTGCCGCCGATTTAGAACGGGCTGGTATTCCTAAAGAACACATCGTCCTTGGCTTTCGTCCACCGGAGTTAAGACCCTATACTGGCTATGCAGTTGCTTAAAGAGCGCATTCTCTTTATTCTTCAGTGGTAAATACAACATCTTCATACAGTAGTTCAATCGGACATTCAAATTCAATGCTCGATAGAGTGATGATATCTCCACCCGTGTAGGGATAGTAAAGCCACATCCTACCCTCACCCCGACAGTAACGCTCAACGGAGATTTTTTCCGAGTCAATCAAGATATATTCTTGCAAACTGGGTATTGTCAGATAATAAGTAAATTTTTCACCGCGATCTTTAGCACTTGTACCAGGCGAAAGAACTTCGGCAATTAGCTTGGGATGTTGAATAAATTTGCGGGCATTGAGGTCTTGAGGGTCGCAACTGACAATAACATCAGGATAATAGTAGCGACTCTGGGGAGTGAGTTGCATTTTTACGTCTAACACATTCACTCGACAACCTTTGGAATGCAAATGAGGGTACAAAGCTCTGTAGAGATTTAGTGCAATGTCGTTATGGGGAATTGTACCGCCTGTCATGGCAAATACTTCGCCATTGGCATATTCATAGCGAACGTCTTGCTGAGGTTCCCATTCCAGATATTCCTCAACGGTCATTTTTGGCGGCTGTTGGGGGATGGCTATCATAACTAAGATTTTTTTACGCTTGGTTTGATTGTAGCTAAATGACACTCTAACTTTTCACGATATCGTGAAAAGTCAGACTTCTATTTCTCTCTCGTTCTCGGCTACGGTGGACACACAAGTGCTTTCGTTCAGAACACAAGTGCTTTCGTTCAGAACACAAGT
>NZ_CAXTNP010000233.1:0-12948 GCF_964245575.1 uncultured Nostoc sp.
CCAGAGGCATAACGCACCCTACGTGTATTTCAAAAATCAAATATGAATCCTATATAATTAAAAACCTTCATGGTTCCGCCATTAGTAGGGAGGGGTTAATTTCATCATTTTTACCTTCAGGCGGTATATTTACTGATTACTTTATCAAAATACTTAAATGCTTTATCAAAATGCCTGTTTACTTTATCAAAATACTTAAATGCTTTATCAAAATGCCTAATTTCTTTCTCAAAATGCTTAAATGCTTTCTCATTTCAGTAAATTTAGCAAGTAAAAAGAGATATTGCTTTTTCAAACTCCAGTTTGCTTTCTCATTTCAGTAGATTTAGCAAGCAAAACGAGATATTGCTTTCTCAAACCCCAGTTTGCTTTCTCATTTCGGTGTTTTACGCAAGCAAAATGAGCTTTTACTTATTCAAACCCCAGTTTGCTTTCTCATTTCGGTGTTTTCCTCAAAGCGTAGGTTGGGTTGAGGAACGAAACCCAACATTATTAAAGCTTTATTCGGTTTCGCATCTGCTGTATTATGTCCGCCAAATCACCTATAATAAACAGTTTGTAGTGGTGACTTCAGTCCCCAAAGCTAGGACTAAAGTCCTTACTATAGCAATCTGATTTGATTCCTGAATTACTTGTAGAGACTCTTTACTCTTTACTGGGGACTAAGGACTGGGAAAAAGGAATAAAGGTGTACTGAGTTTTTTTCACGCAATCAAATATGAGTCCTATAGGAAGATTTTTATTTAGCTTGATTAACTAAAAAAATAGAGCAGTTGCACTGTAATACAACTGCTCTAAAAAATACTTAGATAGATATTTACTCTACCTATCCACAGACCCCATAATTACGTCAACACTGCCAAGAATCACCACGATATCTGCAACCTTCATCCCGCGCAGTAAATGTGGAACAATCTGGAGATTGTTGAAATCTGCGGCGCGAATCTTCCAACGTGCAGGGAAGACGTTATCCTCGCCAACCAAATAAATTCCCAATTCACCTTTGCCACTTTCTACACGGGCGTAGATTTCACCCTTAGGAATCTTGAAAGTGGGGGAAACTTTTTTACCAATGAATTGATAATCAAATGCGTCCCACTCGGATTTTTTACCTGCGGCTAAACGCTTGGCTTCCAGATTTTCGTAAGGGCCGCCAGGAAGTCCTTTAATTGCTTGGCGAATAATCTTCACAGATTCGCGCATTTCCCGCATCCGCACCACGTAACGGGCAAAGCAATCACCGGCGGTTTCCCACTGTACATCCCAGTCGAAATCGTCGTAGCATTCGTAATGGTCAACTTTCCGCAAATCCCATTGCACGCCAGATGCGCGTAACATTGGGCCAGAAAGTCCCCAGTTAATTGCTTCTTCACGGGTGATAGTACCAAGACCCTCAACACGTCGCCGGAAGATGGGGTTATCGGTTACTAAGCGTTCGTACTCATCAACTTTGGGTATTAAATGGTCGCAGAATTCCACACACTTATCTACCCAACCATAAGGTAAATCGGCTGCTACCCCACCAACGCGGAAGTAGTTATTATTCACCATCCGATAACCTGTAGCGGCTTCCCACAAATCATAAATCATCTCCCGTTCCCGGAACTGGTAGAAAAAGGGAGTTTGTGCGCCTACGTCAGCTAGGAAAGGGCCAAACCACAGCAAGTGGTTAGCGATGCGGTTCAACTCCAGCATAATGACGCGGATGTAACTAGCACGTTTGGGGACAGCAACACCTGCAAGCTTTTCTGGGGCGTTGACAGTAACCGCTTCGTTGAACATTCCCGCCGCGTAGTCCCAGCGACTAACGTAAGGGACGTACATTACATTAGTACGGTTTTCAGCGATTTTTTCCATTCCCCGGTGTAAATAGCCGATAACTGGTTCACAGTCAACGACATCCTCACCATCCAGAGTCATGATTAGCCGCAGAACCCCGTGCATTGAGGGGTGGTGTGGCCCCATATTTAGCACCATCGGTTCAGTGCGGGTTTCTAGTCTGGTCATAAATTTCGTGTTCTCCGTTCGTGAAAATATTGAATTCAACCGCGCAGATGCCAACTAGACCCAATTTATCTTGTTTGTCAAGCCAAAGTAAGGGTTTTGGGAGGAAGGATTTGATTTGATGTTTAATTTTGTTGCACTTCTTCAACTATTATATGGAAGCTCGATATGCACTTAATTAAGGCATCGAATTTTTTTATCTCATGGTGCTGGGATAAAGGGACGGGGTGAAAAAAGACGGTTTTCTCAATGATGACTATTGACTTCTGAGTTTTTACGTAAGCTATAGAGATATTGTGTCAGCTATATTACAGTTTTATCAGGCTGATACATATCTATGGCTTTCAATCAAGACCGTTTTGATCGGCTAATTCAGAAGTTAGAAGTTTTTGCTAACAAACAACCGCATCTTTATAAATTGCACGTTGCTTTTTTAGCTACTTTGGGCTACGCATATATATTTTTGGTTCTAGCTGTAACCTTGGCTCTACTGGTAGGTATTATCTTTGGGATACTTAATGCTCAGTCAATTTCTAACTTATCTTTGACAGGTCTTCTGTTTTTCCTGACGTTAGCATTCGTATTAGTGCGATCGCTTTGGGTTTCTTTTCCCCCGCCTACAGGTTTACCACTGCAACCCAAGGATGTACCCAATCTCTATTCTTTAATTAACGAAATCTCATCGAAACTGCAAGCTCCACAGTTTCACCACATCTTGCTGACCAACAGTTTTAATGCTGGGGTTGTCCAAATACCGCCCTTAGGTTTGCTGGGATGGCAGCAAAATTACTTAATTGTGGGTCTACCGCTAATGCTAGCATTGCCACCCGAACAATTTCGTGCTGTCTTAGCTCATGAACTAGGACATTTATCAGCAAATCACAGCCGTTTTAGTGCTTGGATTTATCGCCAACGTGAAACTTGGTATCGCATTGTTAAAGGACTACGACAAAGTGGACATAATATATCATTGTTAATTTTTTCTCTGTTTTTAATATGGTACATTCCGTTTTTTAATGCCTATTCTTTTGTGTTGGCACGAATGAACGAATATGAAGCAGATAGATGTGCTGTTGATATAGCCGGAGAGCAAAATATTGCTAAAGCTTTGATAAATGTGGAGATCAAAGCTAGATTTTTAGAAAATTATTTTTGGTCTAGTATCTATAAACAAATACAGACAGAAATTGAGCCGCCATAAATGACTTATGCAGTGATGCAACAAGCTTTAAGTAAAAGAGTTTCTCAGGCAGAAGCAAGTATTTATTTCATGCAAGCATTAGCAGAAAAAACTAACAATGCTGATACTCATCCTTGTCTCACAGATAGACTAAAAGCATTGGGATACCTCCCACAGTATCAGAAAGAAGTAGCTATATATGCGCCTATTACAATCAGTGCTGCCCAAGAATTTTTAGGAGATAGGTTAGAAAAAATTCTCGAATATTTTAGTCAAACTTGGCAAGAACAAATAGCAACACCTTGGCGACAAAAATATGCTGAGTCTCAAAAATCAATAGCTACATTGAAGGATTTAAACCACAAATCGCAAAAACAACAGTTAACCTTAGAAGAAGCTAGTCAACGAGCATTTTTAACATTTGAGTTTGATGGTGAAGAAGCGGTTATATCACTATTACAAGAAATTATTCATCGTGATGCTCACCATGCCTCAGCTAATTATTTATTAGGGCAAATATTATTAAACAAACAGGATACAACTGGAAGAAAATACATTGAAAGAGCAATAGAGCAAGACTCAAGTATAGTCATAGAAGGTTGTCAGACAATTTGCTATTTTCTTCAACAACAAGGAAAAATTAATGAAGCAAAATCTTATCAAGAACGTGCCTAAAATTATCATAAACTAATTTTGAAAGCACAGCAAGAGCGTTCAAATGTGAGAGAAAATGATAAATTTGAATCTCATAATATCTCAGATACAGAGCTAAACAAGCTTCGTCAGCAGTTATCTCATTATCCGCATATAATAACTGTTTATTTAGTTCAAAAAAATCTGCAATATTTTCCTGAAAAACCACTTTATGTTCTAGCTGTGAAGCGTGGATTTAGTTTTTGGGAAGGTAGTCGTATTTATGAAGCCGATAGCTCTAAACTTGTGAATAGCTTATTAGAGGAAAATGAATTGCCCGATAATGTATTCATTTTTATTTTAAATAGCAATTTAAGTATGGAGAAAAAATTAAAACGGATACCAAATTCGATGATTTACCAAAAAAAAGGTAAAAAATAGCACTAAAGATGCTTAAAACTCAATATTCAAAGCTGACGCTGAGTGTTGAGTTTATGATATTTTTCTTTTGTGTCTTAGTGGTTTAAACACTATTTTTTAGCTAGGAACTACAAATACACAAACAAAAGAATACATAATTAAAGTTCATCTGTGGTTTTTTGCCCTAAGTCTCATGAATCGTCAGCTAGCTATCGAAGAACCGATATTTTCTCATCTACCAGTGTTACCGCAGGAAGTAATTGCAGGTCTAGCGGTATCTCCAGGAGGTCATTATCTTGATACGACGGTAGGCGGTGGTGGTCACAGCCGTTTGATTTTAGCAGCTGCACCAGATGTACAATTAACGGCAATTGACCAAGATGAGGATGCTTTAGCAGCAGCGAGGAAAGAATTAGCAGAGTTTGGCGATCGCGTACAATTTATTTATAGTAATTTTGCTGACTACGAGTTTCCTCTCAACACTTTCGATGGTATTTTAGCTGATTTGGGGGTAAGTTCTTACCATTTAGATCGAGCAGAAAGGGGTTTTAGCTTTCGCCAAGCTGCGAATTTAGATATGCGAATGGATCGGGGGCGATCGCTAACTGCTGCTGATGTGATTAATAATTGGGATGAAGCAGAATTAGCAGATATTTTCTTTAAGTACGGTGAGGAGAGATTATCACGGCGTATTGCGAGACGTATTGTCGAACGGCGACCGTTGCACACGACTACAGAATTGGCTGATGCGATCGCTTCTTCAGTTCCCCCCAAATACCGTTATGGGAGAATTCACCCCGCTACCCGTGTTTTTCAAGCTCTGCGAATTGTCGTCAACGATGAGTTAAAATCTCTAGAAACCTTTTTGGATAAAGCACCAAATGCCCTTGTCCCTGGCGGTAGAATTGCGATTATCAGTTTCCACAGTTTGGAAGACCGCCCGGTGAAGCATGGTTTAAGAGATTCACCTTTATTAAAGGTCTTGACAAAAAAGCCAATTATTGCACAAGAAGAGGAAATTAGTCAGAATCCGCGATCGCGATCGGCCAAACTGAGGATAGCCCAAAAGTTGCTGTAACTACAATGCAGCGTTAAACTGCTCCATCTCAACGATCTGTGAACCTAGCGTTGTTGGTAAGTTAAAAAATAGTAGATGGAAATTAGTAATCTGTTTACAGCAGGTGGCATAGTCATCTGGTCTCTGCTAGGGTTCTCCTTATGTATCTACCAGATAAAGCGGAACTGGGTAATGTAAATTAGTAATCGGTAATTGGGATTAGTTCATTACTTGTTACCGATTTTTGGCTACAATTTTCGACTCTAATAGTATTCTAAAATGACGAATAGCTTTTTTCGGTACAGTCTTCGAGGAAATATTCCATGACTATTTGGGTAAATGAGCAAATTGATCCGTCTGGGATGATTCATGCCTGTATTGCCACTTGTAATGAATCTCAAGCCAAAGATTGTCATGATTCTTTTGAGAGTAATTTGACCGAGACGCAAAAGGCAGCAGGTTGGGTAGCGCGATTGCGGACAGTCGATTCTTGGGATGAAGTGCCGGTGAATTCTTTAAACCTCAATTAATTGGGTGCTATGGAAAGTATGCTGCATAGCTTCAGCATCTCCAAAGAGACACGATTATCTTTGTTTTTTCTGCTTGCCTTTGGCGAAACTCCAACGCGCTTTGCTTCACCAGACGGCTGTTTAATCCAGCTTTGCTAACAGTTATACCATTTTGGTTTTAACTGCAAATCGTCTGAGATAGAGGTCATTTTTTGGGATTTTGAGCGAACAGATTTCAGGAGCGTAGGCGTAGCCCGCCATAGGCATCACTTGTCTACCACACGCTGCACCTAAGCCAATGCCGACAGCGATCGCAACAAATCCCATGAGAACAGGTTAATAAAGGATAAAATTCGGATTAAAATTATTAAATTATTAGCAACTGCTTCTAAAAAAAGTAACAGATTATAGTAAATTAATGATTTTTATTAACTTTTAAGAGGTATCATCTATACCGTAGATTAAATTAAAAAATTTGCATAAGCCGAATCAATTTAGTGAACTATCCCAAGGTTTACACTTCGGAGCAAAGCTGTCCCATTAATTTAGTTGGCGAAACGGGACAAGCGGTTCAAATTTCAATTCATCCTCCCAGTCAATATATCTGTGCCAACTGCGAACGGATATTACCAGATTGGAAACGGCAGCCCTTTTTACGAGTAGTGATTGTCCTACAGCAATCGCGTTATCAATTAGTCGAAAAGACAGCAGAAGTAGAGTCAGAGAAAGAACGCCTGCGAGAAAAGTTTATGAGATTTGGCTGCGATTTGGCATTTAATCTGCGCGATCGCGGCTATTTAACTGACCTAATCGACCCTCGTACAGGCTATCCTTTACTGTCTCATCCTGGAGCAATCCCTCACGATGACACAGCAGTTGTCAAAGCTTTGCTCAACTATCCAGTGATTAAAAATCAATGCCGTGTGTTAATTCATCCCGACTGGGGTGCAGCAGTTTATCCTAGCATTTTGATATCAGAAGCTCCCCCAATTGTGATCGAATGGGCTACTAAAGGTATAGCAGCCATGCATGGGTGGAAAGAAATTGATTATTAGTCATTAGTTATTAGTCATTAGTCACTTGTACTGAGCGAACGCGAGTGCGTCTCCAAGAGTTGCCGTAAAGCCTACGGCATAGCTACGCTTAGGGCGTAGCCTCTCCAAGAGTTGTATTGGTCATTGGGCATGGGTTATTTTTTCCTCCTACCTTCATGTATGTTATAAATGGGTATGTAAAGACGTATAGCAGCACCTGTGTCTCCAGACAAATTCTTCCAGGAAGCTAGGACAGTCGAAGCCTCTAGTAGTGCGGCTTACTATTTCCCTCTTATGAGTGGACGGTACGAAGTCAAGCCGGGGATGATGGCTTTTGGTTTCTGTTTGGGTAACACTCAGGCTGATCGGCAGGTATTTCAAATTGATGATAATTTTACCCATTACCGTCAGGCTAAACTTTTAGTTCGTAGGGAAAGGTTGAGCAAGTACTACCAAACCTGCAATTATTCTCAGGCTGTGGCAGGTGCGATCGCTCGTTTAATAATTAATCGCCTCACCCAAGAACACCCACAGCATTTTGATTGCCAAAAGTCAATAGATAACACTCTAAAATTCCACAGCCGACTTACCAAAGAAACACTGTACTTAGATGCACAGTTGCAGTTACAGCAAGTTGAAGATAGTTCAGTTGTTCCAGCTTACGCTTCTACTCTTGATGCTTTAGCAGCACAGGTACAGGAAGACCTGACAGTTATCTGCCGTTCTGCTGATGGTAGCAACTGGCTAAGTGCAGTTCATCTCTGCTATCCGAACCACTGGTCAGCCCAGGAGAAAATTGGCAAGGACTTTGCTACGATACATGCACCTGTGGCTGGTATGGAAAAAATTAATCGGCGAGGGGATGCGATCGCTAATACAATGATTACCCACAAACCAATGGTGCGCTTTGCTTGGGGTTTGAGTACCGACACCCGCCTTAACCACCATCCCGAACCACCGCCTGGTGTGTCAGTTAACCAATGGCAAGGTAGAAGCTTTGATTTACAGCATCCCAAGCTTTATCTGCGAATTGAGCGCCAAGTAATTTGGGGACTACCGGAGTATGAAGCGGCGCTTTTTATTATTCGTACTTACTTTAGAGATTGTAGTGTAGTTAAAAAAGACCCAATGTTACGGTCTAAGCTGTATGCTGCGATCCAATCTATGACGCCTGAATCTCTAATTTATAAGGGCTTGGTAGAGAGTAAAACTAGTATTTTGGAGTGGCTAGAAAAGAATTAAGGTATGTGAAGTATAGAGACATAGTAGTCCGCCAAAGAAACTTTGGCGAGTGGGGAAAGGCTAAGGGGTAAAGGGAAAAGATTTATGTTCCTTCCCCTTCCGCTTTGCTTTTGTGTAATTAATTCTGCTTAAGTAATTATCAGCTATTATTCTTAGGTTTACGCAATTTCTGAGAACCAATTGGGCCGAGAATTTGGTTAAGGTCACGCAACTGTTCAGCTGTACCCATACCAATTAGCCGATCTCCCGGCATTAACACCGTATCGCCAGTGGGGCCACCGATGAGAGTCCCATCAACACGGCGAATTGCCAAAACCAATGCCCCAGTTTGCGATCGCAATCTCGCTTTTTGCAAAGTTTGACCGACAAAAGGACACAAAGACGGTTCGAGTAAAAATTCTTCCATATACAACTGACGGTCTGCACCTGTCAAAATCCCGTCTACAAAGTCCAACACTTGGGGTCTGAGAGCCGCAGCAGCCATGCGCTTTCCACCAGTTATATAGGGGGATATCACTTCATCTGCACCACCGCGTCGTAACTTCTGCAAAGCTTCTTCTGTACTTGCCCGGGCGATCACCCGAATTCCCGAATTCAGTGTTTTTGCTGATAAAACAATATATAAATTTTCGGCATCTGAAGGAAGTGCTGCAACGATACAAGTCGCTCTTTCAATACCAACTTTCAGGAGCGTGTCATCTAGGGTAGCGTCACCTTGGTATGCCGTGTAACCTTCCATCTGCGCTTTTTGTATAGATTCCATCTCCGAATCAATTACCACAAAAAGTACACCTTCTGCCCGAAATTCCTTGGCAATTTGACGACCAGTCCGACTAAATCCACAGATGATGTAATGTTCTGACAGGGATTCCATTAACCGCCTCTGTTGTTGTAGCCGAATTCCTTCTTGAAAGTAGCCTTGAATGATCGCTTCTGTAAATCTGTTGACAATGTAACCGATATTCATCACACCCAACAAAATCAGGGCAATTGTAAACAATCGTCCTCGGCTACCCATTGGGTGGATCTCTCCATATCCCACAGTCGCTAAAGTGATGACTGTCATGTAAGCCGCGTCTTCCCATGACCAGCCCTCCACTAACCAGTACCACAAAGTGCCAATGAAGAAAACACCGCCGAGAGCGATCGCTCCAGCCATTAACTCCTTTTGGATACGTTGATATTTTTGCTCAAGTGTTGAGAATGAGGTAAAAATATTACTTTTAGCCTACTTTTTCTAGTTTTGTACTAACTTTATCGCATTTGTGCTTTTTAGTACATTCAAACTACAACTTATCCAGCTATGACAGGTCACTACTTTGAAGCGGCCACCGTAGGCGATACCTTCTCTATGGGTTACTCAAGAAAAATGAAAAGCGAGGAAAATACATTATTTACATTGGTATAAGATGTGAGTAAATGGCATTATATTCAACTTTTCAGATATTTTCTAAAAATACTATTAAAGATTTTGTAAATAATTTTTGTTTAATACTAGTAAATTTAATGACTGTTACATTTCTATGACATAATTTGAACTGCCTAGCTAAGTTATTTACTTAGCTAGGCAGTTTAAATTGTTACAAGAGGGGCTTTAAATGAAAACGATAAAATCTTTAGCGACGTTAACGCTTTGTATTCTATCAGCATTAGGTACTTCAGTTGTTTTGAACACCCAACAGGTAAAAGCAGAAAAAGCATGTTCAAATAGAAGTCTATATGGAGTATATGCAAATCAAGGTGGAGGGTATGTGAATAACACTGATCCGTATGTCTTAAATGTATTAAGCACCTATGATGGCAATGGAAAAGCCACGGGCACTATTCTAGTTAGAAGTATTGCGGGAAAAGTGACAACTAATCTTGGCACTCAAGGCACATACCAAGTGAATAGTGATTGTAGCTTTACTGCATCCTATAGAAGAACCGATGGGACGACAGTTAATTATAGCGGTGTTGTTTACGATGATGGTGACAAGTTTAGTTTAACTGAAACTGACTCTGGTACCGTTGTTAATATACAAGCTCAAAGAGTTAGGAAGTACTACCCTAACCACTAACACAATTGAACGAGTTTTGTAACAGTCGGGTCTGTTGATACTTTAAGTTTTTTATTATTGAGGGGTAAAATGTTTGATTGTCGAAACGTTCAGACCCCTCATTACACTTCAAAAAGTAAACTCTGACCACGCACAACGACATAATACTCCGACTAGAGATAATGAAGCGATCGCGTCGCATTTAGAAGCTACTTAATTGTTCTAATTCTCTAAAACTGATGAACGCCTCTGCCACTGTTTTTAATGTTTGCTGTACTACCTGTGAATACAGCAGTTTGGAATTTTAATTTTCCTTTCCTAACGAACAAAGTTTAGCATGGCTAACAAATTTTTGATTTTCAAAATATTCTTGTCTGCTTTGATATGTACCCACATTAAATAAACTATTGCTGAATTTAGCTAATTCAGTTATTATATTTATTGTCCTTTTTTCAGGATGCCAAACATCTTTTTGTGTTGCTATCAACATGATGTTATTGATGACTTGACTAAGAATTATTATCTAATCATTATTTACAATAAGTCAACCTTTTTATTAATACTATATGACGGCACTTACAAGTGCCGTGGTGCATTTCATCCCACCCTTAAAGAACGCAAGACCATAAAATATTTTTGGGATTTTATGGTCTTACTGGTGGGCTTTCATGCTTTCCGCTATATTCTGTAAATAACTATATAATGAAAAACTTTCAGGAGGAGCGGTAGTGAGCCGACAAACTCTCGTTGACCAAGCCACCATCCCCCCAGATTCCGGGTCAGCATCCAGTCCCTTTGATACAGATAGCTTTAATGAAGCTGTCATGTCTACCTACGCTCGGTTTCCCTTAGCCCTAGAACGGGGTGCTGGATGCCGGGTTTGGGATACACAGGGGCGAGAATATCTGGATTTTGTGGCCGGAATTGCCACTTGTACTTTAGGACACGCCCACCCAGTTATGGTAGAAGCGGTAACGCGCCAAATCCAGAAGCTGCACCATGTCTCTAATTTGTACTACATTCCTGAGCAAGGTGAATTGGCAAAATGGCTTGTTGAACATTCTTGTGCCGATCGCGTATTTTTCTGCAACTCTGGTGCTGAAGCTAACGAAGCCGCAATTAAACTGGCGCGGAAGTATGCACACACAGTATTAGACATTGAAAAACCGATTATTTTAACCGCCAATGCCAGTTTCCACGGACGGACTTTGGCAACGATTACCGCTACAGCACAACCGAAGTATCAAAAATATTTTGATCCCTTGGTTCCTGGTTTCCACTACGTAAATTACAACGATATTAACGCTATGGAAGTAGCGATTAGTGAGTTGGATGAAGGCGATTATCGGGTAGCAGCGATTCTGATTGAGCCATTGCAGGGAGAAGGCGGTGTGCGTCCAGGAGATATTGCCTATTTCAAAAAGCTTCGGGAAATCTGCGACGAAACTGGCATTTTATTGATTTTTGATGAAGTGCAAGTTGGTATGGGGCGCAGTGGCAAATTATGGGCTTACGAACATCTCGGCGTTGAACCGGATATTTTCACCAGTGCCAAAGGCTTAGGTGGCGGTATCCCTATTGGTGCAATGATGAGCAAGAAATTCTGCGATGTTTTTCAACCAGGGGAACACGCCAGCACCTTTGGCGGTAATCCTTTTGTGTGTGGTGTAGCACTCAGTGTTTGCCAGACGTTGGAACGGGAAAATATTTTGCAGAATGTGCAAGACAGAGGTGAACAGTTGCGAACTGGATTGAAGGCGATCGCAGCGAAATATCCTC
The DNA here is from genome assembly GCF_964245575.1 of uncultured Nostoc sp. Lineage (GTDB taxonomy): Bacteria > Cyanobacteriota > Cyanobacteriia > Cyanobacteriales > Nostocaceae > Nostoc. The sequence continues at coordinate 11,898 of NZ_CAXTNP010000233.1, forward strand.
AGCAGGTTGGCGAAATTCGGGGTTGGGGTTTAATCAACGGTTTGGAGTTGCGAGCCAATATTCAACTAACCGCAGCAGATATCGTTAATGCTGCCATCAATGAGGGCGTATTGCTGGTACCAGCCGGGCCAAAAGTAGTCCGGTTTGTGCCACCGCTAATTGTCACAGAGGCGGAAGTAAACACTGCTTTAGAAGCTGTGGACAAGGCGATCGCAACTCTCACAGCTTAGGTAATTAAAAAGCGAGGATAAGTCTTTGTGCCTATCTCTCGCTTTTTCTGACTGTTATATTAATTTTCACTAAAACTATTGATTTTTTTAGCTATGTATGTCGTGTTCCGATCACAGCGTTCTCTTCATTCTGGGGAAATTTCCCGATAAGCTTGGCGACACTGCTCATAATTATCTGGCAAAATTTCGGCATTACCAAAACATAATTGCTCGTGAGTGGTAATTAAAGTTTCATAAGGCTGTATAGGAGTCACAGACGATCGCAGCAATTGCAGATATTCTCCATCTGTGCGGCTGAGTTTGTGGGGTGCGATGGCGTTTTGATGTAACTGCTGCAACATAGCTAAATAGACACAACGGCAAGCTTCACGGTAGTTCCCCTGACGGTAAAATTCTTGCGATCGCTCCAACAAAAGGGCTATGGATGACTCACTAGAGCGAGTTTTTACGCGAAAATCACTGAGATTACCACTTCTATTCAGCCAAGAATATACATAAGGACTGAATTCTCGCCATAATCGCCAACCTACCCACGCTATAAATAAGCCTAGTACCAGCCAAAACAGGAATTTCAGCAACTCACCTAGCCTTGGGCTAATTGACCATCCACTAGGCAATTCGGGCATTGCCTGTTCAAAGCGGTAAAACTGGTATTCCCACCATTCTCCCGCTTGTTGTTGGAATTGAGACAACTGCCAACTCCAGCTAGTTTTTTCAAAAGTATCTGTAGGCATAGATGGGGGATGAGGGAGGGGGAAGCAGGCGAGGTAGGGGAAGAAGAACTATTGACTATTGACTATAGACTTCCCTATTCGCGTAGC
>NZ_CAXTNP010000234.1:0-12944 GCF_964245575.1 uncultured Nostoc sp.
CAAATGTCACTCATCCCTGAGCATTTCTACTCATTTCGAGTGAACGAATCGCACCCCCGGCTTGAAAGCACGGGGATTCTACATTCTACGTCAGAACTTGCTCTAGCAGGCTCGCGCCAACTAGCGTAGAGGTTGCAACTCCTGTAGCGTTTGTTTGGGATTGCCCATCCCTACCTTGCTTTGCAAGATGCGAGAATAATTAAAGTCAGTGAAGGAGTTGCCCCCTCCACTGCTCTCCAAAACGGAACGTGATAGTTTCCCATCATTCCGCTCCTCAGTAAAACGGCTGTTGTCATCAGTACGTCATTGCCAACATATCGTTTTCCCCGTTAGTTTACGAGTTCCACAGGTGGCTTAGGTTTAACACTATTAATGTGCTAATTTCTTACCGAGACTACCATCAAGGGCAGTCTTTTTCTCGTGGCAATGTCGATGGAGTAGTTGCCAATTATCGTATGAATTCCGTCCACCAATGGATGTAGGAACAGTGTGGTCAACTTCAATCGAGTCTCCATCTGTGAAGTAGTTACCGCAGTGAGCGCATATTCCTTTTTGCCTTTTGAGTAGTGTTGCTACTCTCGTAGACACTTCAGGATGAACACCCGTTCTTGAACTCCAATAAATCCAGTCACCGTCATAAGGGGATGCTGTCCCTTTGACTTTTACATAGCGTTTTATTTCGGTGGAACTATGCTGTATAAGCATTAGAGGATTTTTGCCCTCTCTGGTTACGAAAGCCCAGTTATTGCCTTCTACGGTTTTGAAGTATTTAAGGCGTATCCACCCTTTACCCTTATTTCGGTGACGATGATAACCCCATTTAAAAAGCTTCCAGACAACTAAATGCCATAGCCTTTCAAATATTTTCTGGCTAACGACAGTTGAGAAGTAATTGCACCAACCCCGTATAATGGGATTGAGTTTCATAATCAAAGTCGCTTGGTCTAACCCACGCGAATTCTCTATTACTTCAGCCACTTTTCTATAGTGCCTTTTCTGGCTTTCTTTGCTGGGGGTGATAATAGTCTTAAATCCGAGAATTTTTCCTTTGACCTTTCCTGAATTATGTTTTCCCACAGGGAATTGTCTAACGTTGAATCCTAGAAAATTAAATCCAGGTTCTTCGTCTTCTAGTTTGTTCAAGGTGTGGGCAAGTCTTGTTTTACTCGGTTTTAGTTCTAGCCCAATGTCACTTAACCACTTCTCTATCTCTGTTTTACACAGTCTTATGACTTCTAAATTCTGATGAACTACCACAAAGTCATCTGCGTATCTGATTAATGAAATCGATTTCAGCTTATCTCTGATACTCATTTGAGTATTATCAGGTCGCTTCATGTCGAATTTTGGGGCTAATCCCATAATCAATTCCTCTAGTCCGTGTAAGGCAACATTCGCAAGAAGAGGTGAAATGACCCCGCCTTGTGGTGTGCCTTCATCGGTTGGGAATAGACTTTTCCCATCCAAAAAACCAGCTTTTAGCCAAGCTCGAATTTGTCTTCGTAAGGTTGGATAGGTATTTAATTTCTTGAGAAGTACATCGTGATTAATGCGGTCGAAGCATTTGCTAATGTCAGCATCCAAAACGTATTTGTTTTTCTGCTTAATCGCACAAAATATTGCTCCAATCGCATCGTGGCATGAGCGCCCAGGTCTGAACCCGTATGAGTTAGGTTCAAATCGCGCTTCCCACTCTGGCTCTAATGCCAGTTTGACAAGTGCTTGCAAGGCTCGGTCGAACATTGTCGGTATTCCCAAAGGTCTTTTTTCCTCTGTTCCTGGTTTGGGTATCCAAACTCGGCGCGTAGGTTTGACCTTTGAACCCATTTTAATTTCATTTATCAAGGTCAAACGAAGATTCAAAGTCAGCCCCAATTGGAGATAAATTCGCGTTCGGGGAAGTCACGCATTCACGCATTCACGCATAATTGTATTCCAAGCTCTGACGCCATTTGAAATAGTATGTTTATTTCCGCCGTGCTTTACTAATGTCCAGATCTCCGACTTCGTAAAAGTTGTCGGGGATATAAATTTCCACAAGTTTTGATATGACATGAAGACAAGGTAATAAATACTGACAGTGTAATAATAAATACAATTTATTTTTGATTATGCAATTGTTTGTGGAATAAGTTTTACACAAACTTTATCGTTATACATATCAAGTAGAAAACGATATTGGGAAGCATAATATGTGACCTGAACAAGGTTGGGTTCCACGAGAGTTAATTCCACAGGATTGTTTTGCGAGGATAGCTCGGAACTTATTTGCTCTCCTATCGAACATTATTTATGAAGCTCAATCACAAACTCTATCTGTACTCGTTCCTAGCTCGTTTCGCATGGCTCAAGAAAAGTTACACCGCTAAAATCATGTTGGTGGCATTTTTGGGAACTCATGTACCACTTTTGACCTTACTTTTGAGTTTCGTCATCTCAAACTCCTATTCCTTGGAGATAGTGGCGCGAGTTATGAGCATTGCTCTGTTGGCGACGTTAGCGGGTACAGCCGCCACCCTCTATGCGCTAAACCATCTCCTCAAACCAGTTATTTTGACATCTGCTACATTGCAAAATTATCTGAACACCAAAACCTTACCTGAATTGCCCACAGAATTTGCTGATGAAGCGGGTACATTGATGGCGGATACCTCACAAACTCTTCACAAATTAGATAAGTTAATTCACTACATCACTAATTATGATGACCTAACAGGATTGCCCAATCGTGATTTATTCTGCGATCGCCTCTATGAAATTCTATCCAAACCTGAAAATAACCAGCGCCTTGTAACTGTCTTTTTGCTAAGTATTGATGATTTCACTGGTATAAGTCATGGGTTGGAGCATGAAATAATAAATTTGTTGTTAAGAGCAGTTGCCCAGAGGTTATCAACCTGCATGGCACAAACAGATATTCTTGCCCATTTGAGTGGAGATGAATTTGCCCTTGCCCGCGTGGAAATTCATTCTTTTGAAAATGTGATTAAGCTATCTCAACTGCTGTTAAATACCCTGAGTAAACCCTTTTGTGTTGAGGGTAACTCGATTCATATCACCGCCAGCATTGGTATGACAATTAATGGCATAAACGATCGCAATAGCGTAGAGCAACTCTTGCAACAGGCTCATATAGCACTTTACCAAGCAAAGCAGCAAGGGCGTAGCCAATACCAATTCTATTCACCGGAAATTAATGCTCAGTTGCAGGAGCGAGTGACATTAGAAAATGAATTACATGCGGCGCTTAAGCGCAACGAAATGCTGGTTTATTATCAACCTCTAATTGATTTACATAGCGGACAAGTTACAGCTGTGGAAGCGTTGATTCGCTGGCAACATCCTACTTTAGGTATGATTTCTCCGGCAAAGTTTATTCCGATTGCAGAAGCCAATGGTGCGATCGTACCAATTGGTGAATGGGTGTTGCGAACTGCTTGCGCCCAAAACCGTGCTTGGCAGCTTGCTGGATTTACCCCAATTCGGATGTCTGTGAATCTGTCAGCTCGGCAGTTTGAACAACCCTATCTGGTTGAAGTCATCAACCAAATTCTTGAGGAGACTGAACTCCAAGCATCTGATCTGGAACTGGAAGTAACAGAAAGCTTTTTGATGGGTAACATTGAGCGATCGATTAAAACCTTGAAACAATTACGAGAACTGGGTATATGGTTGGCTCTAGACGACTTCGGTACGGGTTATTCCTCCCTGAACTACTTGAAGCGCTTTCCTGTGAACATGCTCAAAATTGATCGCTCATTTGTGCAGGATGTCATATCCAATGCTGATAGCGCTGCCGTCACCAATGCCATTATTGCCCTCGCAAAGAGCCTCCGGTTAAATATCACCGCAGAGGGTGTGGAAACCCAAGAACAGCTTGACTACCTGAAAATGCAGGGATGTGACGAAGGTCAGGGTTACTACTTCAGTCGTCCTGTGCCTGCTGATATAATTGCCCCGATGTTGCAGAAAAGTTCTCAGCAGATAGAGACAATTGCAACATAAGTAGATGCCTAAGCCAGAAAATACCCCCTTGATAGCGTTTCACTTGAATTTTGATAGAAATTATCAGGGGGTAGGTTAAGGAGGCAGGAGGCAGCAAAAATCTCTATAAATAAATTTAGGGGATTTAACAAGGACGCTGTAAATATGCGCCTACTCGATGAAATATATATATTTTGTTTTTTATAAATAAATTTAGTTCCTCTCAGACCCTTTTGGCCTGGGTAGAATTATTTTCTAAAACCTCCTGCCCTCTGCCTTTCTTCGGTGATATGAAAAAAGAAATCTGGGATTAATGAGGCGAATAAAAGCCATTTATTTTGAAACTGTGGAAAGCTTTGCAACCATGTGAGCGCGAGATGAAACCTCCAGCTTGCGAAACATCCTTTTTAAGGCTTGCTTAACAGAGTTTTCAGTAATCCAAAGTTCAGCACTAATTTCTGCATTGGTTTGTCCTTGAGCCACCAAGTCAGCAATTTGCATTTCACGAGGCGTTAAACGCTTTGTATGTAATAGTGGTTGTTGCAATCGCGCCATTGTCACCCAAGTAGAAATGTGCAGACAAAGCGCACTCAAATCTGTAAGATTTTGTGAATCAAATGCAGGCATTCCTTGCTCACGCGTCAAACCTACCACACCTACTAACTCACCATTGCTGACAATTGGCCCTGCCATAACATGCCAGTGATCAGCACGAGGACAAATCAACTTCCATGTTTTAGGTTCTACTACCAAAGCTTCATGAACAGGGGCATGGTGTTCTAGCAAGTAGCGTGCAACTGGATTGTGTTCGGGTGATAATGCAATTTGCAGTGCTTTTTGGATCTTGCTATTAGCTAGAGGAATTTGAGCAAAGAAAAATAGCCCACATCGTGTAGCTGAAAAATACTCACTCATTTCTGCGGGTATGTGCGATCGCAAAGTCTGTTCATCTTCAGCTTGAGCAATTTCATGAAATAGAGCTTGTAAGGCAACCATGATTTGCAAAGTGTACTCGTTCGAGGTCTAGGCGCAATATAGCAACCAGACCTATCTTAGCTTTATTCACATCAAGTCAAATCCGTCAAATCCTTTGTTTGGTTTTTTGGAGTACTTTACCATGATTGTAAATTCTGGCATTGATGACACACAGATATCCGGGCGCTGGATTCAAATCAGTTTTTTTATCGCAGCAGTGCTTTTCAATCTCTGTTTAGTAACCCAAATATTCAGTGTTGGACTGGCTTACTTTTACAACTCTGATTGGTGGAACCTACATATTTGGCTCGTGCGAGGATATAGCGGACTCTCATTAATTTTGTTGATATGGGTGTTTTTAATTCCGTTTCCTCGAGGAGTCCGAAACCTTACAACAAGTTTGCCTGTGCTGCTGGGACTGCAATTTCTCACAATTCATTTGCAGACTTCTTTTCCTCTAGCAGTGTTTCACCCACTCATCGGCTTTTCTTTATTCTCTATTTCCACAACCCTAGTGCATCGGACATCGCACATCGTATTTCTCAACTACAACCAAGACTAAATTGTTGAGATAAACACAAGTTTCAATTCTTTTCGCGCTATTACAGGAGAAATACAAGTGTCTCAATACGCCGACCCATCTGTTCTTGTTGATACCCAGTGGCTTGAAAATCATCTTAACGATCCAAACATCCGCATTATTGAAGTGGATATGAGTCCAGAGCCGTACAAAAATGCTCACATACCTGGTGCTGTCTTCTGGAACATCTTTACAGATTTACTCTTGCCCGATTTGATGATAAATTTGGATGCGATCGCTTTTGAAAAGCTGATGGCACGTTCAGGCATCACCAATAACACTACGGTGATTGCTTATGGCAGTTATCCGGGAACAGGATCCTGGATTTTTTGGTTGTTGAAAGTCTTTGGTCATGAGAATATACAAGTTCTCAATGGCGGCTACCAGAAATGGAAATCAGAAGGTCGTCCACTAGCAGCTGAGTTATCTACGTTTTCTGAGACTGATTACCGTGCCAAAACTCCTGATGCTAATCTGCGAGTATTACACAATGAAGTTCAAGCATCAATAGGTAGAAGCGATGTCTACGACGGGCTACGCCTACGCGTGTTGTTGGATGTCCGAACACCTCAAGAATATTCTGGTGAGTGGTTTTTCGATCAGCCACCAAAAGCAGGCGAACGTACTGGACATATTCCCGGTGCAGTGCATCTTGAGCATACCTTAATTCTCAATGAGGATGGAACTTTTAAATCATTCAATGAATTGAAAAATCTTTATGAGAGTAAAGGCATTACGGCTGATAAGGAAGTGTTTCCCTACTGTACTATCGGTGCGCGTTCTGGATATATCTGGTTTGTCTTAAAGTATTTATTAGGCTATCCGAATGTTCGGAATTATGATGGCTCTTGGAATGAGTGGAGTCGTCTGCCGGATGTAGCGATCGAGAGGTAGTAAGATAAATCGTTAACGTAGCGAAAGAACTCTGCGAATCAAAGAAGGCAATACCCTGCAATGCCAATGCGTCGGCTTGCATTGTTAATGCGTCGGCTTACATTATTAATGCATCAGCTTACATTATTAATGCGTCGGCTTACATTATTAATGCATCAGCTTGCATTATTAATGCATCAGCTTGCATTGTTAATGCGTCAGCTTACATTGTTAATGCGTCGGCTTACATTGTTAATGCGTTCCCCTGCATTAAAAACGCTACACTTTTACGCAAAACTGTACTTAGCTATTATTAGAATTTATCCTGTTTATCCCCTAGTCCTCTAAGAACCGTTTGGAGATGTCATTACAATACCGTTCGGTTAAGACATCTTTTCATTGAGGTAGCAGAGGAGCAAAGGAGGAGCAGAGGAACTCTAAAAGAGAGTTTGCAGTGAGATTTTCCTTCCCCTCTGCACCCCTGCACCCCTGCTCCCTTGCCTGCCTTCACGAACAAATTTCTTATCCAAACCGCTTGAAGATGTCATTACTCTTGCTTGCAATATTACCAATAACCACACCTTTACAGACGGACACCACTACCGCCATCAAGATTAAAATCTCTTAACCTTTCGTTACAATAAAAACATCGAGAAGGACTAAAGCAAACCTCTCGAAGCTGAAATCAAAGGTGAACGACATGAATGGCACAATTCGCGTTGGTAATCTCTTCGGAATTCCCTTCTATATCCATCCGTCATGGTTTTTAGTTCTGGGTTTAGTAACTTGGAGCTATAGCAGTGGACTGGCGGCGCAATTTCCCCAATTGTCTGCGGGATTAGCTTTGCTACTAGGATTGATGACAGCGCTGATGTTATTTGCCTCTGTCGTCGCCCATGAATTAGGCCACAGTTTTGTTGCGATTGGTCAGGGAATTGATGTCAAATCTATTACGCTGTTTATATTTGGCGGTTTAGCAAGCTTAGAAAAAGAGTCGAAAACCCCAGGTGAAGCTTTCTGGGTAGCGATCGCCGGGCCATTAGTTAGCTTACTACTGTGCGGTATCGTTACAGTGGTTGGTGTTACTACTACTGCATCAGGGCCCTTAGCTGCAATTCTTGGTGTTCTAGCTTCTGTTAACTTGGCATTAGCCCTGTTTAACCTGATTCCTGGCTTGCCCTTAGATGGCGGAAATATACTGAAAGCCATCGTTTGGAAAATTACAGGTAATCCTTATAAAGGTGTGACCTTTGCTAGTCGAGTTGGGCAAATCTTTGGTTGGGTAGCAATTCTTTCTGGTGTACTTCCCCTACTATTATTTGGCAGCTTCGGTAACTTGTGGAATTTATTAGTTGGCTTCTTCTTGTTGCAAAATGCTGGTAATGCGGCTCAATTTGCCAGAGTGCAAGAAAAACTCACAGGTTTGACAGCCGAGGATGCTGTAACTCATGATAGCCCGATTGTATCTGCTAATCTTACCCTGAGAGAGTTTGCCGATGAGCGAGTTATAAGTGGGCAAAACTGGCATCGGTTCTTAGTGACTGATGATGATGGACAATTAGTAGGTGCGATCGCAGTTGATAATTTACGAAGCATCCCAACAGCACTATGGTCAGAAACTCAAGTAAAAGAAGTCATGCGACCAATTACCGAATCTACCACAGTTCAATCCGATCAACCTCTGCTGGAAGTCATGCAGTTACTCGAACAACAAAAGCTATCTGTGCTTCCCGTAATTCGTGAGAATGGCGTTCTAGTTGGAATCTTAGAAAAAGCTGCAATTATCCAGCTACTTCAAGGCCGAACTCAACCTAACCCTGCATAGTTCAACTGATCGCGGCAAGGATTCCCCCACTATAATTAAAAATTTGGTGGGGGAATTTTTGCAGATATCTTACTCTTTACTGGGAAAAAGTTTTTGAAAATTTGATGGTGGGATCACAGCAATTAGTCCTTAGCGATAAAAAAGCCTTTCCCTTTTCCATTTTCCCAAGTTTGGAATTAGATGGAGTTGAGAGTAACCGATAAATTCCAACCTCCTGCCTTCTTCACCATCTCTGCGGTGAGAACACGTTGCCAAGTTAATTCTTTTGTAGTCTCATCCCAATGCCAACGTAATAAATTAGCGGGTTGACTCTTGGCAATTCCTGGTAAACCAATCGCTTTTCTAGGTGCATTAGTAGCTAGTAAAATTGCACTTTCTACGTCACAAATTCCCCACTTCACCAAATTCTGCACTCCCACCAACAATGGTAAAGTCGTCCCCGACAAAGTGCCATCTGCCAGTCGTGCCGTACCGTTTTTAACTTCAATTTGCCGAGTATCCCAAGGATACACCCCATCGGGTAGCCCTAGAGGTGAAAGGGCATCGCTGACGAGGAACAGCCCTTTTTCTTGATAGCTAGCGCGAAGTAAAATTTGCAGCATCGTGGGCGAAACGTGTTCACCATCAGCAATAAAACTACACATTACATCAGGATGAATAATTGCCGCCCCTAATAATCCTGGTTCGCGGTGATGTAGTGCTGGCATGGTGTTGAAAGCATGGGTTACCATCGTTGCACCTTCCTCAAAGGCACGTTGCGCTTGGGCGGCTGTTGCTTGAGAATGCCCTAAACTGACAGTAATTCCCAGAGAACGCAAATATGGAATTACTTCACCAGTGAAATCTAACTCTGGTGCTAAGGTGATGACTTTTACAACATGAGCATAATTACCCAAAACCCGCTTTACCTGATCAATTGTTAAGGGTAACAGGTACTCTGCTGGGTGTGCGCCGCGCTTTTGGAAATTCAAAAATGGGCCTTCTAGATGTACTCCCAGAATCTTGGCACCAGCTTGTTGAGTGGGGGGAATCTCAGCAATAATAGCAAGCGATCGCTGAATATTTTCGACTGAAGTTGTCACAAGTGTCGGTAAAAATCCATCTACCCCAACATTCCACAAAAATTGTGAGATTTTCTGAAGTATGTGAGCATTTTCAGCCGTCAATTCCGGAAATGCCAAACCCAACGCACCGTTAATTTGCAAATCAACGCCGCCTAGAGAAATCCAGTCACCTGCTACATCTAGTAGGGACGTACATCTGTGCATCTCTACCGTCCCCATTGGCAAAATTTGCTCAATTATGCCCTCTTGGTTAACCAAGAGCATCTGCAAATCTTTATAACCAGGCACTCTAGCATTGATAATATCTACAGGATTTTGTGTTGCTTGGGTCATCACACTGACGAGAAGATAGCTAAATCTGATTTTAGATGCAACCAACATCAATAAATCAATTCAAACAACGCCAATAGATGAGATGATGATCGGCATTACCTAGCTTCCATAAGCTAGCTCAAATAATTTTAAATTTTGAATTTTGAATTTTGAATTATTATGACTCCCTTAGTTGGTATTATCATGGGCAGCGATTCCGATTTGCCCACCATGAAAGACGCGATCGCAGTTTGTGAAGAATTTGACGTTGAAAGCGAAGTGGCGATCGTTTCTGCTCATCGTACCCCAGAACGCATGGTGCAATATGCTCAACTTGCACACCAACGCGGTATTAAGGTAATTATTGCTGGTGCCGGTGGTGCTGCCCATCTGCCGGGAATGGTAGCATCTTTAACTCCACTTCCTGTTATTGGTGTTCCTGTAGCCACTCGTAACTTACAGGGTGTTGATTCTTTGTATTCTATTTTACAAATGCCTGCGGGTATTCCTGTGGCAACAGTGGCGATCGGTAATGCCAAAAATGCCGGACTTTTAGCAGTACAAATCCTGGCAACTCATCAACCAGAATTGCTAAAAAGAGTGCAGCAATATCGCCAAACCCTATGTGAATCAGTAATTGCAAAGCAAGCAAAACTAGAAGAATTAGGCTATGAGCAATATTTACAGCAGATGTTTTAATACATATTAACACCAGAACAGCAGAACAGCAGAGGAGCAGAGGAAGAATTCCTAACTCTTGACTTAATGACAAATGACTAATGACAAATGACTAATGACAAATGACTAATGACTAATGACAAATAACAAATGACTAACCAAACTATTCGCATTGTTGCCCATGTTATTGCTTTGCCTAACAAAGTAGAAGAACTAAAAGCTGTACTGTTGGAAATCATTGAGCCAACCCGTCAGGAAGCAGGTGTGATTGAATATAAACTTTTGCAAAACCAAGACGATCCAACAGACTTTACTTTTGTAGAGGAGTGGACTTCTGATGAAGCCCTGAATACTCATCTAGCTTCACCCCATTTCCAAGCAGCAGCAGCCAAATTAGAAAGTTTAGTGACTACTGCACCCGATATCCGCCGATACCATGTTTTGGCATAATGTCATATTGCTAACTTGAAGCAGATTCTTTATTTTTGGGGATCATTTTGGAATATCTCAGTTTTAAATTCTAAGATTGAAGCGATCGCTCCAGAATCAAGGCAGCATTCTAAAGTATCTTGATTCTGAGCTGAGGCCTTAGTCAAAAATTGAGAGCGACAACATCCATGTGTCAATTGCTCGGAATGAATTGCAATGTTCCAACGGATATTTGCTTTTCTTTTGAAGGGTTTTCTGCACGGGGAGGAAAAACGGATGATCATAGCGATGGTTGGGGCATTGCTTTCTTTGAAGGAAAGGGATGTCGAATGTTTTTAGATGCCCAGCCTTCTGTTGCTTCTCCGGTAGCGGAGTTTGTGCGGAGTTATCCCATCCACTCAACCCATGTCATTGCCCATATCCGTAAAGCTACTCAGGGTGAAGTTGCCTTACACAACTGCCATCCTTTCCGCAGAGAATTGTGGGGTCAATATTGGGTGTTTGCCCACAACGGTAATTTGCCAAATTTTGAACCAGAAAATTTGGGCTTTTATCAAGCCGTAGGTGACACCGATAGCGAAAAAGCATTCTGTATGATGCTAGAAACATTGCGATCGCGCTTTCCTGGGGGTAAGCCTGAGATAAAGGAACTGTACCCTGTGCTGCAAGAAATTACTGCTGTAATTGCAAAGCTGGGTATATTTAATTACTTATTATCAGATGGAGTACACTTTTTTGCTTATTGCTCAACCAAACTTAGTTACATTGTTCGCCAAGCGCCCTTTGCAGCTGCCCATTTAATTGACCAAGACATGACCGTAGATTTTCGAGAGGTGACTACAGAACGCGATCGCGTTGCTGTCATTGCCACCACTCCCTTGACTGACAACGAAGTTTGGACACAAATCCAACCGGGAGAGTTATTAGTTTTTCAGGACGGGCTGCCCCTGAAATATGCTTGAAATTAAGAATCTGATATTGTGGGTGAATTTAAAAATTAACCAGATATTTTCCCATTTAGATATTTTCTAGATGGGTTTTTCTTTCTAACAAGTATTACAAGTATCATTACAGGAAGCATTTTTTTAATTACCGTCCCTGTAATGTTGGGTAGTAGTACATAGAGCGACACGCTAATTAGTTATAGCACTCTAACTTTGGCAACGCTAACGGGTATCAACTCCAGCCTGATTACCTTAGCCGATTTTGTGACTATCTAAGTTTTCGTAACCGCTCAATAATCTGGGGTAAATCGTTCATCGACAAGCCCCAAATGGCGCAAAATCGTTCTTGTTCTGGTAGTCCGCCCCAATTTTTTGAGCGGTTACTAAGTTTTCAACAGTTATCAGTTATCAGTTGTTATTTTGCCATCCTCATCTGATGCTTGCCCTGCACTAGCTTTCAAGCGAGTCAACCTGCCTTTGCGTACACGTTCACTGTCACGAACGCCACCCGCTATCTCATATTCGCTGCTGTTCTTGCCATACTTGAAAGCAACTCCCCTGAGCAACTTGTCTGAAAGATTGTTCAAGCTTTTTTCCATCTGATCAATCTTAGTTTTACACGAGTCAACCACAGCAAGAGCGCTATTATAAGCATCAAGCATACTGCTTAACTGCTCAATTGATTGAGTTAGGTTTTGCAAATCGCAATGATCGCCAAAATCCATATTTGCATCAACTGCTTTGAGTCCAGCCGTTCTCAATTCGGCTTTTTCGAGAATCCGCGATGTGCGTTTTCTACGAGGCATAAATTTACTCCTATAATCAGGTTATAGAACTAGCTTGCTTTAACCAAGTAAGATTCCGGTTCAGCATAATTCACAATTTTTACTGAGAATTTTTCATGTTATATCAGTGATTTCTTTGAATTTAATCACTAAATGCTGATTTGATAAAGGAAATATCTTGAAGTGTTAAAAAAGCTGCTGCTGCGGCGTCCAGATCCCCGACAACTTTTAGAAGTCGGGGATCTAATTTTTCACGAATGATTTTAGACTGCTATAGGATTCATATTTGATTGCGTGAAATACACGTAGGGTGCGTTATGCCTCTGGCTAACGCACCATCAGATAGTTTGGTGCCGTACTCTTGGCGATAACACACCATACATATACTAATTTTTCACGAATGATTTTAGACTGCTATATCTTTGCGTAGACACCTTAGCGGCTTGCCAAAGGCATCGCTTCAACGTTGATGACCAACCTTGTAATGTTGATGAC
>NZ_CAXTNP010000235.1:0-12848 GCF_964245575.1 uncultured Nostoc sp.
ACTTCAGTAAAACAATCTGTATTCTTAAGCACAAAATTAGATGCGCTTACCCTGACTGTGCGAATAGGCTTTGAATCAGTCATTGTTATTTTTATCCATCTATTTTGAGATTTTATAACTTTATCATCGAAGCTATTTCCTAGCTTCAAGTAAAGGCAATTTAACCAGTCATCAACTCGTTTGGTGGCTGGTATTTCTTTTTTCTTGACTCTTCGGGTTGTAGAAAAGATAGGCTAACGCCTAAAAATTATGAGGATATGCTTTCATCTACTCGCTTAGTTGCGTAATTTCTCTTTTTTAATCTCTCCAAGTGAAAAGAAATAAAGAGTTTTACTCCAATAGTCGTGATGCCAACATCCACGCATTTTTTTCTTGCCCTTCGGGCTGAGGGAAGGTGTAATTAGTTTGGTTTTCAGAGTTAAAATTTTTAGGAGTTAATAATGAATTTACTTGAAACTAAAACTATTGAAGACTTTGGTTGCGATCTTCAAAGTCTTCATGACTGGTGCAATCATCAATTTGGCATGAAGTCAATGCCTTCTAGTGAGATTGCTTTTGGTCGAACTCACAAATGGTTTGGATATGAGGTAATACTACTAAACCCTGCGCTAATTAAGAAAGGACATTGGGATGAGACGGTTAATCGACTTGGCGATCGCATTCTTCCAGGATGGAATTGTGCCTTACTCTGCCATTATCCTCCAGGTGGTGGCATGAAACGACACCGTGACCACTCCGTTTTTGAACTTTTGGTAGCATTAGTAAATATTGGACGTGCTACTTTCCGCATTGATAATCAGGAACATCACCTTGAAGATGGTCAGGTTATCCAGTTTGATTCTAGTATTCCCCATGAACTACTTCCGGTTGTATCTGAACGGTGGTCTTTGTCCTTTCGCCGGATTAAGCCACAGTATCTACCGTTCTAAACTTATGTAATCCTTTTTCTCTAAGGATTATGCGGCTCTTATTATATCGCTGATATCACTCTATATTTAAATCTTTGTAACTTGCGCTCCCATCGGAAATACAAACTTTCTCCATCCACCTCATCTATCTCTTCACTTTCATTAATGAGGTCTTGATTTTTCTCCTCTAATTCCCGCATATACTGCCTGAGTATACCCCCAACAGCGATCGCTCTAGTTTTATGCAGCTGACGGGTTAACTCTAGAAACCATTCTTTATCATCCACCAAATCTGACTCTTTCACCTGATACTTGAGAATTTCTGGGATAAGTAGTGACGGGTTATGATGCTTTGCGATCGCGCTAGTATGAACAACAGGCTGGTAATCAATCCGTAAGCACTGCTGCCACAACGCTACCCATTTGGTATGAGAAAGATACCCATGACTGAAATAGGAAGGCGGCACCATTGCCAAAATATGTAAATGCGGGTGTACTGAGACTCCATCTCTACCTTTAGTTACTTCTGTGGACTTTACCCAACCTTTCGCAGGCCATGCTTTCAATTCAGTCAATCGCTTAAAAGCTTTATTTATCGAATTCAAGTTTTCCTTGAGTTCCTTAATTTGACAATTCTTTATAGTCAAAGTAATAAACAGCCAACGGTGCTTGGGGCAATCAGTGACAACCTGTGGGAGAATTTTGTAAGCCCTTGCTTTCCACATGAGCGCTCGCCGCCACTGACAAACCGGACAGTGACGAACCCGACAGAATCGAGCATCTGATAGCTTTAACTTGAAAATACCTTCCGATTCGTCTGGCATTAATTGAAACTTTAGCAACTCGGAACATATTCTCATCCGCCAAGCATACTGCTGAAAACAATGTTCGTCTGCTTTGGCGTAATAATGCAAGACTTTATCAGTATTAGCTCTGTGCTTATCCCAAATTTTACCTATAGACGAAACTTCGGATAAGCTTACATTTTGATTTTGTTGGAACTTATCTTGAGACGATATATCAAAAGCAATAAAGTTACTGTCTGAGGCTTGAGCAGACACGAAATTACCAAATCAGTTTGTATCAACGCCCCAAACTAACGCAAATTATACGATCAAGCCTCAGTAAAAGTATTTAAGTAAATATGAAGGTGGTACAATTGCCAAAATATTTAGAAGTTGTTGTTCTAACTCTTTGAGTGTCACGGATGTACATTGTCTGATGTTTTGTCAGGCTACATTTACAATTTTCTTGATTGCTAAGTACAACATTTCATTAATAATTTGTAGCGAATTCTCTGCGCCTCTATGCTGCAAAAAGGCGAAGCGCATCTACGTTAAAATTTTAACCCTCAATTCGCCACAATTTTATGCAAAGCTGTACTTAGCTAACTACAAAATTCACCAACTTTCCAGGGACGACAATTACCTTTTTAATCTCCTTACCTTCGATGTAACGTTGGGCAATTTCTGATTCACGGGCATATTTTTCCAACACTGTTTTATCTGCTTGTGCTGGTACTTGAATCGCGCCGCGAGTTTTACCCATAACTTGAATCACTAAAGTCATTTCATCAGCTACCAAAGCAACAGGGTCAAATGATGGCCAAGTTTGAGTGTGAACTGAATCACTTTCACCCAATAAATGCCACAATTCATCAGTAATATGTGGTGCAAATGGTGCTAGCAATACCACCAAAGTCCGAATACCTTCTGCATAAATTGGTGAATTTTTACCGTCAGCATCAGTTAGGGCGTTACTTAACTTCATCAATTCTGAAATAGCTGTGTTGAATTGATAATCGTCTTCAACGTCTTCTGTCACCGCTTGAATAGCCGTGTGAATCGCCCGTCGCAATTCCTTTTCTGCCTTAGTTAAATCAGCGAGTTGGGCTTGCTTACGGGATACCCCAGCCGCAACATAATCTGTCACCAAAAGCCAAACCCGATTTAAAAAGCGGAATTGTCCTTGCACATCGGCTTCATTCCATTCCAGGTCTTTTTCTGGCGGCGCTTTGAACAATATGAACATTCGCGCTGTATCTACACCATATTTGGCAATTACATCTTCTGGTGCTACACCGTTGCCCTTTGATTTAGACATGGTGGCGTAGAGATGTTGCAATGGTTCACCTGTCTGGGGGTCGCGGGGGTCGGCTGAATTTACTAAATTAGAAGGAATCCATTTATCTTTACCGCCCTTGTTGGGATTTAAGTAAGTTAAACCCTGTACCATACCTTGAGTTAACAGGCGTTGGAAGGGTTCATCAAAGTTTAATAAACCGCGATCGCGTAGTACCTTAGTAAAGAAGCGCGAATACAACAAATGTAAAATCGCGTGTTCAATCCCACCTACATACTGATCTACTGGCATCCAGTCGTTAATTTTACTGGAATCAAAAACCTGTTGTTCATTTTTAGCATCAGGGAAGCGCAAGAAATACCACGAGGAATCAATAAAAGTATCCATCGTGTCGGTTTCCCGCTTCGCTGGAGTGCCGCAAGTTGGACAAGGCACATTTACCCAGCTTGACAACTGAGTCAAAGGTGAACCGCCACGTCCAGTAAATTCCACCTCTTCTGGCAACTGGACTGGTAAATCTTTGTCAGGCACTGGCACTATCCCACAGTTGGGACAGTGAATTACAGGTATCGGTGCGCCCCAGTAACGCTGCCGCGAAATTAACCAATCCCGCAAGCGATATTGCACCCGCACTTTACCAAAACCTTGTTGTTGGGCGTATTCAATTATTGCTTGTTTAGCATCTGTGGAAGTCATGCCAGTAAAAGACCCAGAATTAATTAAAATTCCTGGTTCAGTGTATGCCTGGTTATATTCAATTTGGATGAGTTGTGTAACTTCATCAATCTCTGATGCTGGAGTTAAGTCAAAACCAGCAACATCATCCGGGGAAGCGATGACAAAATCAACTGGCAAATCGTAATTTTTGGCAAACTTAAAATCTCGGACATCGTGGGCTGGTACACCCATCACTGCCCCAGTACCATACTCATACAGTACATAGTCAGCAATCCAAATCGGCACTTCTTCCCCTGTAAATGGGTTAATTGCCACCCCACCTGTGGAGATACCCCGCTTAGGTTTGTCTTCAGAGGTACGTTCCAACTCACTTTGATTGGAAACCTCTTTAATAAAAACTTCTACTGCCGCTTGTTGTTCTTTTGTGGTGACAAGCTTTGTTAAGGGATGTTCTGGTGCTAACACTAAGTAGCTGACACCATAAACGGTATCTGGACGTGTAGTATATACGCCGATCTTTTCATCTATCCCAATGATGGGAAATTCCAAGTAAGCGCCTGTGGATTTGCCAATCCAGTTTGCCTGCATCAATTTGACGCGTTCCGGCCAACCTGTTAACTTATCCAAGTCATTGAGTAATTCTTCGGCGTAATCGGTAATCTTGAAAAACCACTGCCGCAATAATTTCCGCTCAACTATTGCCCCACTGCGCCAAGACCGTCCTTCGTTATCAACTTGCTCGTTTGCTAATACAGTTTGGTCAATGGGGTCCCAGTTTACTGCTGCTTCTTTTTGGTAAGCTAACCCCGCTTGCAAAAACTGCAAGAAAATCCATTGTGTCCACTTGTAATAATCTGGTGAACAGGTAGCAAGTTCACATTCCCAATCAATAGATAAACCAAGACGCTGCAATTGTTGCCGCATCTGAGCCATATTCTGATAAGTCCACTTTGCTGGCGGTACACCACGGTCAATGGCGGCATTTTCTGCTGGCAAGCCAAAGGCATCCCAACCCATTGGATGTATTACTCGATACCCTTGCATTCGTTTAAGGCGGGCAATCACATCGGTAATCGTATAATTACGGACGTGACCCATGTGTAGGCTGCCCGATGGATAAGGAAACATGGAAAGAGCGTAGAATTTTGGCTTGTTGCTAGCTGTAGGTGTTTTATCTAAGCCAAGTTCTACCCATGTTTTTTGCCATTTTTCCTCAATTGCTGCTGGGTTATATCGAGAATCAACAGAATCACGTATTTCCAATGGTTTCATGCCTGTTACACTTTACTTCTACTAATTTTCTAGTATTTGACCCTTACTAGTACATTTGAGCCACTATCTTGAGGGAATTATCTGTCTAGTAATTTTCTAATTTAATTTACAAAATCAATTTACTATTTCTTTCTACCCCCTATTTCTATCTATCTTATATCCCTAAAGTTCAACAAGTTTAGGTATATAGGACATAAAGAAGTCCCTAAGCTTAGGATGCTGGGGACTAGATGTGTTATGGTTCTAAATTGATTTACTGGGTTAGCAGTGCGATCGCCATTTCAAGGTGTATCTTAGCCTTGTGCAAGTTAAGCAAATTTTCTTGGTCGTATCTGTCAGGATAGCTCATAGCTTTGCCTTCCATCGTTAGCTTGCTCAGCGCTGCTTGCTCATCAGTAGGTGAGTTCATCTCATCTACCACCCCTTCAAGGAATTGAATAACGCTGAAACCTGCTAACTTCAACCCTCTTCCCTGTCTTATTTGAGCGAGTGCTATCTGTGGGAATGCCATCAAGATGACAATCCAACTAGTTTTGTAGCCTCCATTCCCAGTAGGCTTTAATCCGTAACGCCTACACAAGTCTCTCAACTCACCAGTGGTTTTGATTTCGAGTTCTGACCTTGTGAACATAAAATAGAATTACCCATTTGTAAAAGTGGTATCGGTGGTGAACCATTTACCAGGATGAAAGCACCACCGATTTAAAACTTTATTTTAATGTTAACGTTGCAATCAAGCTATATTTACTTTTCGCAATAATGCCTAATCCTAAAGGTAATCCTCAGAATTTAGAACCTGCACCGTCAGATAGAGAGATTAAGTTAACCGAACAATTAAATTTTCGTGTCACCAAGGAAATGAAGGAAGAAGTGAAGGCACAAGAAGATCCTCCTGAATTTTGTAGAGAAGCTATTCAAGAGAAGTTAGACAGGAATAAGGGCAAGAGTAGCACTTAATTGCTTAACTATTAATCTGAGTAAATAAAAATACCTCTAGAATTAATATCTAAAGGTATTCACTATGATAAGTTTTTATTGCTGTCGATTCAGATGGTAAAAATAGGCGATGGCTGAATCAAATATAAAATTTTCTGATTTGGTGTGGGTTTTTGTTTACGGCACGCTCAAACCAGGTGAAGCTAACTATAAAAGATACTGTGCTGGCAAAGTAGTTGATTTCAAAAGAGCCTTTGTACAAGGTAAATTGTTTGCTTTGCCAATGGGCTACCCAGCGATGACGCTAGGGGATAGCCAAGTTTACGGATATTTACTCTCTTTTTCCAACCCAAGGATTTTAAATGATTTGGATGTGCTGGAAGATTACCAGCCCAATAGACAACCACCAGAAAACCTCTATAATCGGCAAATTATCGAGGTTTATGAGCCACAGTCGCTCTCTCTGGGTTGGGCTTGGGTTTATTTAATGACTCTAGACCAAGTTGAGCAATTAGGAGGCTTCCTCCAACCTGACGGCTGGTGGAGTGGCTGTGGTTTAACCGCAAAGTACAGTTATGATCTGTGAACTGTTAATGCGATTAGTTTATGTCCTGTTTGGAGTCGTGCTGTTGCGGCTGTACCGGATAAATTGGATTTTCTGGAGAAGCTACTGCTGCTTTAGGAATTTCAATTACCGGGTTATTTAGTCCCACCATCAACGGGGAAGGTTGAATTATCGACGCTGAGGATGTTTGTATCGGTTCTGTTTGTGGTCGTTGTGCCAGTTGTGGCGCTCTCGAACCAATAGGTACTAGGCCAGATACTGCACCGATTACACAAGCAGCAACGGCTGCACTTCCCGCCATCCAGTTTAAACGGGAACGGCGGCGCAAACGTGTCAATACTTGCTGAACTGTTGCTTCTGGTGACTGTTGGGCTGTTGGTACTGGGAGAGTCCGCAAGCCTTGGCGCAGCTTTAAAAGTCGGGCATACAAGCATTGAACTGAGGCATCATTTGCCAGCCATTCTTCTACTTGCCTGCGTTCGGTGGCTGTGACTTCACCATCAAGATAAGCACTCAATAACTCGAAGCGATCGCGCTTCACCATATCCATAAGACCCGTTGATTCATTGGTATGATTGGCCATTCCATCTGACAAATCTTGAGGAAGTTGCAAAGGAGAACGGTCGGAAAACTGAGAATCAGTAGTCATCTTAACATTATTACCAATTCATACACAGGTAAACTGGGCGGGAAATTCGGAGAAATTAGCCAATTTTCCTCCTCAGGGCAGAAGCGATCTACGTCTTTGGTGTAATTATTAATCAATGCTTAAATTCTGCCATTGAGCAGAGGCAAAATACTGTAAATTAGGAATCTAGATAATTCTGCAAGTGAGCTTGCAGCCTCGTTCTAGCTCTGGCTATTCTTGACTTGACAGTTCCTAAGGAAACTCCAGTTATTTCGGCAATTTCTTCATAAGCCATGCCTTCGATTTCTCTGAGGACAATGGTAGTACGAAACACCTCTGGTAAATCCGCGATCGCTTCTCGCAGTTGCTCGTAAAATTCTCTAGTTGTCAGTTCTTCTTCAGGGCCGGGAGTATCGCCAGCAATTTCCCAATCCATCTCGCCGTCCTCTAACGAACGGGGAGCATCCAGCGACAAAGGACTCATAACCCGCTTGCGTTTCCGCAACTCGTCGTAAAACAAGTTGGTGGCAATGCGGCTTAACCAGCCCCGAAATTTGGCAGGCTCTTGTAATCGGTTAATATTCCGATACACTCGAATCCAAACTTCTTGAGCTAAATCGGCTCTGTCAGCCCAATCTGGAGCCAGGTGGTATAGAACTCTATCAACTTGACTTTGATAGCGGCGTAATAGTTCTGCAAACGCAACACGATCTGGTCGCAGTCCTGCTTGACAGCGCAAAATTAAATCGTGGTTAGGGAGTTTGTCAACTTGCACTGATGCTTCTGGATACTTTGCATCAATCGTTGACCAGGATACAGAGATCGACTGACTCATAGATCGTACTGGCTCTAAATCATCCCTATCTATTAGACCTGCTAATGGGACAGAAGTTCCATGCTAAAGTGACGGATTTATGACTGGAACACTGAGGCAGACAATTTTGGATACATTTATTGCAATAAGAAGAGCCACTTTTTCCTTATACTGCTGGCATAGCTGCCCAAAACCCATTAACTAAATAAAGGCGCAGCAATATGCATATTTTAGTAATTTTCGCAACTGGGTATATACGCTTGATAAAAATAATTAAATCTGGTTATAAGGATGAAGAGAAAAATTTTGTAATTTAAACTTCTTGATACCTTTAAAGTTCAGGTATTAATTTCTGGGAGTTAAGTTGCTGTGGTGACTATAATGGTGATTTATTTTTTTGATTTTGTAACCAAAATAGTTGCTGATTGTTCTGGTTGTGACCCGTAGGTAGCACCATTATATTGATTTGGTACGCGAACTTGAAAAAGGAAGTTGAGGGAAAATGTAATTGTGACTGCTAAGAATAGTTTTTCAAACATGGTTTTTCTCCCACCTACACCATTAATAATTGATTACTACATTTCAAAAGTTGCACCAGAAAGTCCAAGTATTGGCTTACAACCCTTAGAACTTTGGAGGAATGAGGTTGGTCACTTAGAGTTTTGCTGCTGGGACAATTTACATAGTCTTAGTTTGCCCAGAGGTGTTGGCAAATTTATAACGGAAATGATAAGTATTGATAAATTTTTGATGATCGGATGATGAACTCATCCAATTGTTCGGCTGGATATGTCAGGGATAAATAATAGGCGATAGCAATGGTAAAAAATGAATCTATAGGGCGGATGGTAATGTTGCTCTGTTTTGGCACAGCATTTTTATCTTTAGCTGTCCATTGGCGCATTACTACGGCAGAACGGCAGTCTGACAAGTCTGTATCTACTGCGATGCGGCGAGATTCTACCCTAACCAATCCTAAGGGAAGCCGCCCAGAGGGAGTTTACAAGAATCTTTCCCAAGGGAGTTTAGGGGAAATTGCACTGGGTGCATCTGTGCCAGGTGATGAAGTCACCCAAGGCTCAACTGCCCAGAGGGTGTTTACACCAAAGTCCTCTGCTATTAAGTCTCAAACTAAGTCGAAAATAATTAAGAAAAATGTAGCGAAAGCAACTACTCGGAGGGCTTCTACACTCAAGTATTCTGCTATTAAGCCTCGAACTAAGTCGGAAATAATTAAGAAGAATGTAACCAAAGGGACTAATGTAGGCGCAATTGTCCCTCAAACTCAGCCCCAAATCATTAAAAGGGATGTAGCGAAAGAAACTCACCTATCAACTAAGACGCGGCTGGTGGCGCAAGTAGAAACACAAAATCCAGTTACAGATAGTTGGCCAAAAGCTCTATGGTCTCAGGCTTCAGCCCAACAAGTACCATCTAGTAGGGTAGCAGATGCCAAGACGCAAGTGGTAGTTGATTTAAGCGATCGCCGTACTTATGTATACGCAGGAAACGAGGTGATAGCCAGTTACCCAATTGCTATAGGTAAGAAAGGTTGGGAAACGCCCACAGGTTCTTTTGAGGTGATTCACATGCGACACTATCCAATTTGGCGTCACCCGATTACAGGCAAAGTATTTGAGGCTGGTACGGATAGTCCCTTGGGAGATAGATGGATTGGTTTTTGGTCAGATGGACGAAATGAAATTGGCTTTCATGGCACGCCGGAAACCGATTTGGTAGGAACGGCTGTATCCCACGGCTGCTTAAGAATGCGTAATTCTGATGTTCGATTGTTGTATGAGCAAGTGAGTTTGGGAACAACAGTATTAGTGCGTGATTAATTATAGAGTCATTAGTCATTAGTCCTTTGTTGTTTGTTTAAAACAAATGACTAATGACTAATGACTCTTAAAATTATAATTTCTGCTCAAAGTTAGGTGCGTATGTCTGGAGTAAAGCACTAACTTGGCGTACAACCTCATTTCCAGTGTTTTTACCCAAGGCTTGCCGTTCTGGGAAGAAATTGGGTCGATCGAGGTAACGGTTAATTGCCTCACTTATTTGCTGAGAAATTAAGTCTTGCAGTTGTGCCTGAGCCGTTTGGCGCTGGAAGTTAGCACCTTCTTCTGTAGTAGCATATAAAGGTGGTAGCCGATTGAGAGCATAAGCAGCAATATCGCCGACATCTAGAGAACTTTCGCTGGTGGCTTCAATTTCTGCGACTCGTGCGATCGCTTCCGTCAGTACCAATTCTTCCATAACGTTAATGAATTGTTTGCGAGGTACCGCCACTACCTCACCAGTTAATAGCGAACCCATCAGCCGATCCAGCGCCATATACTCTTCAATTGAGAGTTCCGAGGCGTTGTCACATATTCTACCGACTTCTGCTTCCATTGCTGGTGTCAAATAACCATCCTGGAGAGCTTGTTCTACAATTTTTTCGATGCTCATAATGCTTATCATCATTTATGTTAGCAAAGCTTGGTAGGGACGGTATCAACCCAATTTCTTTTGCCTAATTCTCAGCAAAAAAAACACACACAAATTATGCACAGACGCGATCAATTCCGCCTCTACTAATTAACGACCTTAGTTCGCCAAGGTGTTGGATCAACAGATTGTCCGTTGACATACAGACCCCAGTGCAAATGTGGCCCCGTAGCAGCACCTGTTGAACCTACTGCACCAATTAGTTGACCAGCTTTCACAAAATCACCTTCTTTAACGTTAATACGACTCAGGTGCATGAAAATACTGGTTACTCCTTGACCGTGGTCAATACCAACTACGTTACCGTGTATCCGAAATCCTTGGGATACCCTACCTACCAAAGCAACTCGCCCAGAGGCTGGGGCAATTACCGGTGATCCGGCAGCACCAGCGTAGTCAAGACCACGATGATAGTAGTCTTTTGCAAATGTACCATTATAGTAGCGACGTACACCATAGTTTGTACTCATCCGCCCTGCATTTGGCTTCAGAAATACTCCATTCCAATACTTTTCTGGTGTTTGTAATGCCTTGAAAGCTGCCACCCGCTTAAGTTCATACTCTGTGGCATCCACTCCGGCTTTGCCAGGTGGCAAAGTAATGCGTTGTACGGGGAACTTGCGATTAAGCACATTCACTGCCAAGTTTTGTACTTGACCATCCCCTGTAACCCGAAGTGTTCTAGTTCCAGCTTTTTCTAGTGGTGTTGTGGGAACAAAAGCCCGATACTGATTGGGAGCAATTTCAAAGGCTGGGTATGTATTTTTACCACTAACTACTGTTGGATTTGTACTATTATCGGGATTATCTCGATTAATCTCCACCGAAATTGTATCCCCTAATTTAGGATTAGTTGGAGTCACCTTTACTTGTAAAGCATCTACAGGCAATGCGAAGGTGAGAGGGAGAACAGCAAATATTCCCTTTAACACATTTATTGCTTTGACATTAAAATCGAGCAACTTCTTGTTTGAACTACTAGCGCTATTCTCAATAATCATAGAGCTACAAAAATCCCTTGCTTGTGTTGCAAAATAGACTAGCTTATTTCTACTAGTGTTTCCTGTTTGAAGTAGATGTTGTTGAAAACCATAAATATTGGGAAATCCATCAAGGACTTATGGATAAGACAAAGGCAGGGGGTAAGAGACAAGGGAGGATGATTTGTAACTGTAATTTAGTGAATTGGTATAAACTCTAATAATCAAGGTGTATTACATTGGCAATAATCTTAAAATTTAACTAGATTGATGGCAAAGACGCTCTCGTGGCTTGCCATCGGTATCAAATGTTCGGCAACAAAAGAAACCTGTTGGGGTTTAACCATTAGATAATAATACTTGAAGAAAATCTTGGAAGCAACTGGACACTTGTTCAACTGGACATTCATACTACACTGTTAGGTTAAAGGTGGTGTAGGTAAATCGCCAAACCAGGTAAACTAAGGGCAAGGCGAAAGCGTCAGAAATAACCCCAAAAAATTTAGCAAGGCTAGATTTAGTAAGCTGTTGAGCATTTAATTTGCACAAGTAGGGTGGGCATCTTGCCCACCCTATCATAGATTTTATTGATATATGGTATAAATTATTTCTAGGATTTTCAGTTTATCTAATCCTTAATCCTGGTTTATACACTTATAACAGATATTACTAATGTTAATATGGGGTGTTGGGTGTAAAGTAACAGTGATTTTACCTAAAATTTTCTCATTTTGAGTTGAGAAGCTCGATTAATAAAGGCTTATCAACTCTAAGGTAATAGTTTTACTTTTGACTTGAGTTTGCCATCTTCCATGTGAACGATGCGATCGGCAATGTCTAGGATGCGGTTGTCATGAGTAACCATCAAGATGGTACAGCCTTGTTCTTTTGCCAGTTTTTGCATGAGATTGACTACATCTCGTCCCGATTGACTATCAAGGGCGGCGGTGGGTTCATCCGCTAGGATTATTTGAGGATGACTAACTAAGGCACGAGCGATCGCTACTCGTTGTTTTTGTCCCCCAGACAGTTTATCAGGATAGTAATGCAAATGATTTCCTAATCCTACGTGTTCTAGGATTTGGGCTGACCTAGCTAGCATCTTTTTTAACCCAAGATGTTTATGCAATTCCAAAGCCATTTTGACGTTTTGGAGTGCTGTTAAACTACCATGCAAGTTATGTGATTGGAAAATATAACCGTTACGGCGTCGCGCCTGCATTAGTGTTTCAGCATTAGCACCACAAAGTTCTTGTCCCAACACCCGCAAACTACCAGATTGGGTAGAACGCAACCCACCTACTAAGGTCAGCAAGGTAGTCTTTCCAGAACCAGAGGGCCCAGTCATAATAATAATTTCACCGGGGTTAATCTCTAAGTTGATGTTAGATAAAACTTGCTTACGCAGTGAGCCTTGACCAAAATGGTGGTCGAGATTCTGGATGGAGATGACGGGAAGCATATTTGGGGATTGAGGATTGGGGTATTGGGG
>NZ_CAXTNP010000236.1:0-4192 GCF_964245575.1 uncultured Nostoc sp.
CGTTGACGTAGATATTCCACAGCCAAGAAGTCAAAAGGAGGAAACAAGTATTTGCCAGGGCAAACGCATCTAAATTACTCTTGATCACAACGAAGGGTAAGAACCAACGAAAAAACCAGGATTTCGCGCTTGATTATTTTTTAAGCCCCAAAGCGATCGCCTAAAGTTTTCGCAATAAGTAAGAGTTAATGACATTATTTTTAGTCCTATTGAGAATATATTTTACTTATTGACATGATGCGGCCGCCCTGAAGTATTTGCTAAAGGGGGGAGAATTAGTGTAACCTAAACTATTAATCAATATTAGTGATTTTACAACTTGAGGGTAAGTGAGAGTAAAATCAATTGCAGTTGCACCTCCCATTGATGCACCTACTAATGTTATCGGTCTGTTGATTAAAGTTTTCCAAAAGTCGTAAAGGTGAATTCTGATTGTAGTTGGACTGTAATTTATTTCTTTTTGCCTTTGTGTAAAGCCAAAACCTAACTTTTCTACTGCCCATGTTTCATTTTGAGTAGCAAGTAATGGCAACAGAAGACGGAACTCTAGGATGGAACTATCGAAGCCGTGTAGCAGCAGAATTGGTGTGCCTTTACTACCTTTATGAATGTAGGTTGTGACGATTGGGTGTTGGCTCAAGGTGGTTGCAAGGGCAATTCTCTATTGGACTTTGTCCAAAAGCGATCGCTTTTAGGTCTGTTAGCTAATTAACTTGTGATGGGAGAAAATTAGTCAACATCAGTATTCACTCCAAACTAATTTTCCACAACCCATCTAGTGCATTTGATTGTTGCAATTGACTATCACTCCTGCCAAGCCAATTATTGTCATACACCAAGCCAACACTGAACGTGCTATTTACAGGATATTGCCCACAATTCCAAAACCTTCAATATTGTTTGAGTCAGTAATTACCTGCTGGTTCAACTGTATGGTTGTTTGGTTGCCGTCGTCAAAGTAAATAGTAGCCCGCTTGTTGTGAAAGCTGACCTGAACTTTGTAGACCCCACCAGTCGCATAATAGTAAGCTCTAGCAGGTAGCTTTTGACCATCAATATTTTGCCCTTTGAACTCAACTGCCATAGCAGGCGTGCCTAGCAGTAATAGGACTGGTAGGACTAAGCCTAAAAGTTTCATTGGTACTAACAAACACTTTCAATCAAACTACTTTCTACTTTAAAACATAAAACTAATTTGTGGATTAACTAGTGATCGCTTGGCTGAAATTGGGAATCCTAAAGGAAGTTTTGAGTGATTTTTAGTACAAATGGTTTTTAAACTTCGCTTGATTGGTATTGCTGCTTTACTGCTAGCTCAAATGTCATTACCCGTATTTGCCAACAATCTTAATGCTACAGTTGTAAGCGTCGGTGACGCTTGACACAAAGAAAAGAGTAGCAACAGCGTTCGCCCTGCAAGTATTAGTAAGAACTAGTAGGATTACCAGCAGATGTACTCTTATCGAGTAAGATAAGCCAGAGCCGACTTGATTTCCTCTTCAGATGCCAGACTTTCATCAACTGCCAGGAATGACACTAAATTGAGTGGCTTGTTGGTCTGCGCTGCGGCATATATTTTATGGTGGCCATCCAGTAAATAGTGAGCTAAACACCAATGCTCAGTAATCTCAGGATTGCCCTGCCAAACGGCTGGCTGCTTAATGTCCAAAACAGAGACAGTCAATGCCGTTGGTTGCCCACCATGCGCTATTTCATCCTGATAATGTACCACTCTGAGTTGATCCAGCTTTGTGGCAGGGAACAGAGGAATGACAAACTCGAAAAGTTGGCGATGTTCGCCCAGTGCCAGTGAGTGACTACGATAGTAAGCAACGTGCGGATGATGCGGTGGTAACGCATCAATGCCCCACAAAGCAACCTGCTCTTGAACAAAATAATCGTCAGGATGTCCGGGTGCAATCAGGCGTGGAAGTACCGTTGGAAAGTTGACATATAGGATTCATACTTGAATATTGAAATATACTTAGGACTAGCAATGCCTACCACGTAAGGGTTTTGGTGAGCTATAGATACTTAGATTTTTTCATAAATCAAATATGAGTCCTATAGTAAGTTCCTGTTGGGAGGACTTGACTTAGAATAGAAGTAAATGCAGGATCAATAATGTCAATTCCACTATTGAGCCGTTCTGCAATGGTTGGGGCACAAATAGTGTCATTGGCACTCTCTAGCCGCTCAAAAAAGAAGGCGCAAGTTCCGCAGACATTCCCAAGATGATAAGCTCGTTTGTTTCCAATTGTCAGGTAACGATCCCAGCTGTTATTAGATTTCTCGAAACCAAGAATTGAAGAAGAATAAGATATTGTAATACGACTTGGCTCGTTCATAGGCGTAGCAGAATATATGTGTCGCATACGAGATTTAATTGAGTTTATGACAGGTATGCTCTCGCGCTTATGTAATTAGCTATTCGTCTTTATATTTTATGATTTTAGTAGATTTATCTCACCATTTACACCAACCTCAACGCAAGCCCCTGAATCCTTTCGTTGGTTTCTACAATTTTTAGATTCTTCAGGTCTAACACAACACTTCGTCATAACGAACATAATTCATGGGCAGTGATTGTTGAGGCGAAATAACCTATCGTTAAATATTTGTAAAGAAATAACAGTTGATACATAAAACAGAGCTTTTTCAACTGATTAATATTTAGAAGTCACTATAGCTATATGTCTATAGGACTTACGCACTGTACAAAGGAATCATCTTGTGTATTCACGTAAATACGTTGTTTCAGCCTTTTACAAGCGATCCAATGTTTAGCCGCGATCGCAAAAGGATAGTTGAAAAATTTGGCTTTTAAGCCCTGAAAAGCATATCTGCTATTTGGGCTTTTCTGTCAATGCGTAAGTCCTAGTCTACTACAGTCAAGGGTTTGTTCACTATGTCTTGGGAAATAAGCAAGGTGCGCTGGCAGATTTACAAAAAGCTGCTCACCTGTTTCAAGAACTAGTTTGACCCGTCCTCATTTTTGGGTTACAGAGAAAACATTGGCTGTAGCGCAGTTAGTGAACTTTTGTAAATATTGCGTATCGTCTGCGAAAAACTTATGAGATGGAAATGAAAACTCAACAGACACCGGATCTGTCAAATTATCAGACAGGGTTTCTCATGAACTTTTGTAAACAATTAGTTGATTCTGCATAAAACTTGTATGCCCAATGTAAGTTATGCAGATACTTGCTTGACGAGCATTAATTGAGGTTTACTTGATCTGGCATTGCGTAATCGTTGTGGGAGCAATTACTGCTTTGTATAAGGGAGGTGCATTTGTAAAAAGAATGTGGGTTAGCAATCAGTCACAAAATGTATTCCGACTGTGATTCATCAGCTCTAAATATTCAAAGGAATCTAAAGTAAATTCTAAGAAGCTAAAGCTTTAGATTGCAATCTCATTATTTCAACACTCTTATGCAAATCGGAGTTTTTTTAAACACTGTCTATTTAGCTGCGATAAAAGCCTAAAATTTCATCGACTTCAGAGGATTTTATTTAGTTGTAAGTGGCTTAAAGACTGCTCATGCAAATGAGCAAACCGACCTACTAACGGATATTAAAAGGATTTTGCTCATGCCTAGACTTACGGTTCCACCTAATTTAATCGGGACTTCCGGTATTGATACTTTAGTCGCAGAAGATTTCAACCCTTTGGCAATTGGTATTGACGTCTTAAGTCCAGGTGTGATTAATACATTATCAGGAAACGACAGTATTACTGGTACTGGTACTGTTGGAAGCCCCTATAAGCTTATCAAACCTAGTACTGGCATTGGCATTAATATTAGTGGTACTCTCAATGCAGGGGATGGGAGTGACATGATTGTTGGCATCGGTACTGGCGGCTCTGGCATTAAAATTACAGGCGAAGATGGCACTGGGATCAACAACAGTAGTAGTCTTAATGCAGGGAGTAAAAGTAACACGAACGCTGCTGATAGCAGTACTAGTGACAACCGCAGTAGTGAAAACAGTACAAGTGGAATCGGTATTAGGAACAGTGGTAGTCTAAAAGCAGGGAATGGAAATGACATTATCACTGGCACAGGTACTGGTGGTGCCACTAGAGGGGGTGGAGGAGGCAGTGCTGCTCCCGACCGTCAAGGTGTTACTGGAATCGGCATCAGTAACAGTGGCAGTTTTGATGCAGGAAAAGGAAATGACACTATCA
>NZ_CAXTNP010000236.1:4292-12598 GCF_964245575.1 uncultured Nostoc sp.
GGAAATGACACTATCAGTGGTACTGGTACTGGTGGTGCTGGTGGCGAAGGTTTCGCAGAGGGCACTACTAGTAATTACAGGATCACAAAAAAAAGCGGCTACGGCGGTACTGGAATCGGCATTAGTAACAGTGATAAACTAAGTACTGGTAAAGGAGAAGATACGCTCATCGGCACTGGTATTGCCGGCAGCAGCGGCAAATATATAATTTCCCCTATACCTAAACCTATTGATCCTGGATCTGTCCAGGTCATTCAAGATAACACCATCCCCACCGCACACAGGATCAGCACTACTAACATTGATAGCCAGAACAAGAACATCGAAGACACCACCATCATTACAGAACCGAGCAAAAGCAGCATCGGCATCCAGAACATTAAAAAAGCTATTATCACTACTGATGAGAACAAGGACACGATTGAGGGTTCTGCAAGTAGCTTGGAAGCAAACACCCTAGCCTATGGCATTTTCAATGACGGAACCATTGATACCGGTAATGACCATGACATCCTCATCGGACAAGCAACAACCACAATTGGTGGTATTGCCTATGGGATTTATGGGCAAGGAGTCATCAAGACTGGCGCTGGGAATGACAAAGTTACTGCTACTAGTAATATCGATAAAGTTCAACAGAAAGTCACTATTGGTGGCGGTATCCGCTTTGAACTAGGGACTGGGGATGACTACTTCAAAGGGTTCGGCGGAGCAATTGTTGATGGCGGAAATGGTTTTGACACCCTTGATATAAAGGCTTTCAAGCGTTCTGAAGTTAGTGTATCTGGTGTTATTTCTGGCAATAGTCTAAACCCTGCCAACATTACCTTCAACAACAATGGAAATCTGATTACCCTTTTAACAACTGGCTTTGAGAATTTCATCTTTGCAGATAGCTCTTTCTC
The DNA here is from genome assembly GCF_964245575.1 of uncultured Nostoc sp. Taxonomy (GTDB): domain Bacteria; phylum Cyanobacteriota; class Cyanobacteriia; order Cyanobacteriales; family Nostocaceae; genus Nostoc. Next base: position 5,198 of record NZ_CAXTNP010000236.1, read on the forward strand.
TTACAGCAGTTTGACCTGAAAGGAGAATTACCACAATCAATAGATATCTGGTAAAAAAGAGACGTAGCACTGCTACGTCTCTACAATGGTTGTGGATAACGCATATTTAATGTTGTTTTAACTGTTTGAGAGTCTATAATTCCTGCGGATGGTTCAACCAAAGCGTCAGGGCGGCCGCATCATGTCAATAAGTAAAATATATTCTCAATAGGACTAAAAATAATGTCATTAACTCTTACTTATTGCGAAAACTTTAGGCGATCGCTTTGGGGCTTAAAAAATAATCAAGCGCGAAATCCTGGTTTTTTCGTTGGTTCTTACCCTTCGTTGTGATCAAGAGTAATTTAGATGCGTTTGCCCTGACCAAAGCGTCCTTCGAGTTGCCTGACTTGCGATGGCGTACCCGCCATGAGCCGGTGGCGATCGCAGAGGTTAAACAGTTCTATCTCAGTCTGTGTTTGTCGCATTAGCCGTAGGAAATGACCTTCAGTATCAACGCTTAGGGCAATGTAGTTGAGGAACATTTTCAGGTAGCCGACGCGCGATCGCTCTGGCATAATTGCTGCGGTTGGGGGAGCTATACCTGGGACGACATGGAGATTCGTAGCGTTCGACAAAGCATTACCTATCAAAAAATTGTTATTAATTCGTCATTGGGATGAAAGCTCATGGAGAAGCATTTCAGCCAGATACCCGATTTCAAAGTTAGGTTTGGACAACGGTTGACTTTAATCTCTCCAATTTGTACTGGAGTTTAGCAATCAGTAATTAAAACATAACCATTGCGCGTAGGCGCAAAGTAGCTTGTTGCCAAACATCGCTTTTTTCGGTTAGGTGTCAATCCTTGTGGTTAAAGGCAGTTCCCTTGCCTCTGCTGCTGTGGGAGAGCAGCAGAAGCGGATTGATCAGGATGCAGGAGCAATTGAGCCAAAATACAGTTGTCTAGTTTTATCGCGATCGCCATAACATCTGCCTTGATATTTCCAATCTTGTACTGCGGCTTGGCATACAGATACATATCTTGTACTGCCCATACTTTTTTAAGAAATAGTAAAAACTTACTTGAGCAAAGTACTTATTTTATCTGGAATATTTTATACTATCTTGATATTGGCTTGATATTTACTATTTTTAAGAAACTTAAGCTTTACACTCTCAAATAAACTTTACATCTTGACTATGTTTTTTTGAAATATATTAGTTTCCTTCACCATCTCTTAAATTAAAAGTCATTGATAATACCCATGTAGTAACAGATTAAGTGATTGATATTAGAGCAAGTAGTTGAAAAAGCGAACTTGTCTAATATTATGAATAAAAAATGGGCTGCTAAACGACTTACAATCAATCTCACATCAAGTGAGGCAGAGAAGTTGGAAAAATACTGTTCAATTACAGGTAGACCAGCAACCGATGTAATTCGGGAATTAATTCGCTCTCTGACAACTGAAGAAACACAAAACTAATTTCCGGGTTAACTAGCAATTGCTTGGCTTGGATTGGGAATCCTAAAGAAAGTTTTGAGTGATTTTTAGTAGAAATGGTTTTTAAACTTCGCTTGATTAGCCTGGGCAGTTTATTTTTAGCTCAAACAACACTACCTGTATTTGCTAATAACCTGACTGCTACAGTTGTAAGCGTCGGTGACGGTGACACTATACGTGTCAATACTAACAACAAAACTGTAACTGTTCGACTCGCTTGTATTGATGCACCAGAGATGAAACAAAGTCGTTGGGGTCAACAATCATCGGCAAGACTCAAACAGTTACTACCAGTAGGACAAGCAATCACCCTACGTGCTTTAGAAACTGATAAATACAAGCGCTTAGTTGCAGAGGTGTTTGTTGGTAATCGCAGCGTTAATGTGAATATGGTGCAAGAAGGACAATATGAAAGTGTATCCCCAATATCTCAAAAACTGTCTACAGTCGAAAGATAGTTTGTTGCTTGGCGAAAACACTGCTAAACAAAAGCGGTTAGTTTTCTGGAGCCAAGCTAATCCTGTGATGCCTTGGGACTTCCGCCACAAAGCTACTCAAAAGACAACTTCACAACCAACACAAGAGCAGCAACAGAATAACTGTGATCCCTCTTATCCAGATTTTTGTATCTTTAAAAATTCACCTGATTTGAATTGCCGAGATATTACCCAAAGAAGGTTTAAAGTGTTGCCACCTGATCCTCACGGTTTGGATCGAGATGGAGACGGTATCGGATGTGAGCGGTAAAAAATTATGTTTTAGGTAAATAGACATATATGAAACTTCTTAAAAAAATTTTAGCATTATGTTTTCTGTTATTCGGTATTCCGTTTTCTGCTGGAATGATTTGGAAAATTAGGAATCCCAAAACTGCTCCCCAAGACAAAGATAATGCTGTCGCTGCTTTAATTATTTTGACTATTCCCTCAACAGTTATGGGGGGCTGGTTGAGTTGGTCTTTAGTACAGCAGAATCAAAGAGAACAAGCATTACTGATTGAATCATCACAAAACCAGATTGAATTAGTGTTTTTAGAATTAATTGAAAACAAATCGGGAAAAATAACAGTATTGCAACTGGCAAGAAATGCTCAAATACCAACTCAGTCAGCTAAGGAATATCTAGATGAGAAAGCTAAGGAACTCAGTGCTGATTTTGAAGTAAATGAGGATGGAAATGTTTCGTATCGCTTCTCTTTGTGAGATTGTTCTGATTACAGCAGATTACCTGAACTTGATATAACAGCAAGCGTCGCAGCAATTCTTTTGCCCACCACTACGATTACAAAGTGCATGACCCTTAGCTGGTGCTTTGATTGTCGAAGGCTGTTGGATGTAGTACTGTTGGTAAGCCAAAGGTAGCTTCTCTCGGTCTTGTACCCTAAACCTTGCACCCTAGTTTTGGTTAATATAGAAATTCCCCTGACATTGCACATATTGTATGCCCAAGACTTGGAATCTAAAGATAGATAACTATTTTCAAGCCAACCCCAATTGCATTATCGCCACCGCGCATGTAGACTCGTTCCCGATAGACCTCCCCCTAGAACCGAACATCCGTGAGCCAAACCGCAAAAGCGCAACCTACAGACAAATCTTCGACTCACTGACGACCGAACCTGCAAAATTCTTCTCGCGTCACAGTGGAATCGTTCTGTCAGCTAATATTGCTAAACCTACTAAAAACAAAACTGAGCTAGAACTGGAAATTTTAGAAGCTAACGAGGGCGGTAGCGATGGGATTATCAACGGTGGTCACACAGTTTTGGCATTTGATTTCGCTAAAAATTACTTTTACGATTTAACCGAAGCCAGAGTAAAAGTTACGATCCACATTGGACTGACTGAAGAATCAGCCAAAGATATAGCCCTGGCTTCAAATACTACAACGCCAGTAGATTCTCGCTCCAAAGTCAACGCCAAGGGTGATTACAAATTCATCAAGCAGTACTTAGCTGACTTAGAACTCAAAGATGATAGGAAATTCCGCATCGCCTATTATCAAAACCAAAGTGGCGCTCCCAGAAATGCCCAGTGCAATGTCACCCATTTGCTCAAGCTCCTTTACTGCCTCGATAGAAATAAATACAATCCCGACGGCAATAAACGAACCAAACACCCAGCAGGGATGAGTCTTTCAAGTAACATTACAGATGCAGAAAGGGAAAGATTAACCGCCTTACTCCCTCTGCTATCTTTTGCTTTGTGGATAGAGCAAAGACTCTACGAAATAATCCAAGAACATATCAGCAACCCCAGAAGAAAGGGTGTTAACGACCTAGCATCAATTGATATACGTAAAACTACGTTGTTGCCAGATAGCAAGTATTCATTCGGGTTTGGTGCGCCAACCGACTTGGCACTACCGATAATTGCGTCCTATCGGGTATTTTTGGATCAAGACTATAAGTGGATTATTCCTTTTAACGAATTCGCCGAGGATTTCCTCCAACATCTGTGGAATAACTATTTCCGTAAATACTTGGTATCGGAGAAAACAGCAGGAAATACAGTCGGTACTAAAATCAGCCGCAATCAAGAGATTTGGGAAAGTTTGTATATCTCGGCGCAAAGTTATCTAAATCAGCACTTGATGCAAATGGTTAAATCCGGTAAGGAAGAAGAACCGAAGGTGACACAAGGTGCAAACAATCTTGGAAAAGGGAAAAGCAATGGACTCAACGCAACCACTGTCCCTAAATAAATAGCTTTCAATCTACAACATTATCTCGCTTTAAAGCAGCCGTCAATTCTCTCATAAACTCAACAAAAACGCGAACTTTAGCGGAGAGATAGCGTTTTTGCGGATACAACACGGAGATCGGTAATCCGACTTGGGTCGTGTAGGCTTGGAGAATCGGTTGGAGGTCGCCCCGTGCGATCGCGTTCGCTGCAATAAATTTGGGCAATTGCACCACACCTGCTCCTTGAATGACCGCCTCTAAAATGACTTCTGAGTTATCAAATCGCAGATAACTGTCAACGGCAAGGTGAATCGATTTTCCGTCTTGTTCAAACTTCCAGTTAGCTTCTCGCCGAGTCTGTGGATAGATAAAGTTGACACAGCGATGCTGCAATAGTTCTGTGGGTATTATGGGTGTACCATACTGGGCAAGATACTGCGGCGAGGCACAAGTGATGTAGCGTGCAGTTGCCAGGTGGTGCATGATTAAACTGCAATCGCTGCTGATTCCAATCCGCACAGTCGCATCAACGCCTTCCTCAATCAGATCGATCAGGCGATCGTTAAAAGAAACATTCAGATTTAGCTTTGGATATTGTGTGACAAATTGCAGCAGAGCCGGAGCGATATGTATTTTGCCAAACACAAAGCTCAGATCGAGCCGCAATGTTCCGAGCGGCATTGATTGCGATTGTTTGACTTCGAGTTCGGCTTCTTCCAAATCGTTGAGAATTTGCTCAGAGCGTTGATAAAATCGGTTGCCATCTTCGGTCAGTGTCAAACTGCGAGTTGTTCGCTGGAGCAAGCGCACCCCCAAGTCATCTTCCAAGCGCAATACGGCTCGACTCACGGCTGAAGGAGCCATACCTAACTGTCGTGCAGCCTGCGAAAAGCTGCCATATTGAGCGGAGCGGATAAAAATCATCAGGCTTTTGAGCTTGTCCATTAACCCAAACGCATCTTTGAATTTTTTGCACAACTATTTTGAATTTTAACTACTTTTTCTTTTTTTCTGTACAAGCTACTGTTTAGACAAGATAAATTTCAAATACACAAACAGCATAAAAAAAACAGACATGACACAGCAAACAACCGCAGAACAAATTATCTTAGTCACCGGAGCCACGGGCAATCAGGGCGGTGCAGTGGCGCGTCATCTTTTAAAGCGCGGTAACTTCAAGGTACGTGCCTTTGTACGCGATGCAAACAAGCCCGCCGCCCATACACTCCAACAAGCGGGGGCAGAACTTGTCGCCGGAGATTTTAGTGATCGCACGTCCCTTGATCGCGCTCTGCAAGGTGCTTATGGTGTTTTTTCATTGCAGACTTTTCTCAAAGAAGGCGGATTATCAGCCGAGATCCGAGATGGCAAAACCGTTGCAGACGCAGCTTCATCGGCAGGTGTCGAGCATTTCGTCTACAGTTCGGTGGGCAGCGCCGAACGCAACACGGGCATTCCCCATTTCGACAGTAAGTTTCAAGTCGAAGAGTACGTTCGATCGCTGGGCTTGCCCTACACAATCATGCGTCCGGTTTTCTTCTTTTACAACTACGCCTCGATGCGTCCAATGGTGGAGCAGGGCACGTTCTCCCAACCGCTCAGTCCTGAAACAAAATTGCAGCAACTTTCTGAAGAAGATTACGGGGCAATGGTCACTGAGGTATTCGATCGCCCCGCCGAGTTCTTGAACCGCGAAATCGAAGTCGCCAGTGTGGAGATGACCATGCCAGAAATCGCTGCCGCGTTCAGCCGTGTGTTCGGCAAAACCGTCGAATACCAGCAAATTCCGTTTGAAGCGTTTGAGCAGCAAGCCGGGGAGGAAGTGACCATTATGTATCGCTGGTTTGAGCGGACTGGCTACGCAGCAGATTTGGTGCAGTTACAACGTGAGTTTTCTAAGCTGACCAACTTTGAATCGTATTTGCGCGATCACGGCTGGTAAAACTCTTCGTAATTCGTAATTCGTAATTATTTATCTTTAAGTTTTTTGGTGGAAGCGACAAGGATTTTTCCAATTTCATTTGCAACATGGAAGGTTTATAATCCTTCCATGTTGCAGGAACTTTGCCCAGATAGTTGGAATAATTGCGTGGGTCTGCTTGTGGATACAAAATAGCGATAATATTAGCAGCTACCCACTCAAGTTTTTCTGCTGTACCGACGAATCGAACTTGTTGAGACTTAAACACAAAAACTGATAGGTATTACATAATTTAATCTTCCTTTCTCTTCACCCAATCACTTAAAACACCTATACAGTAAACGGTCAACGTTGATCTGATCAAAGTCTTATTTTTATGCTTGGCGACGTAACCGCCCTCTAATTCGTTCTGCTCAAAATAAACCCCAATTACGTCAAAAAGCTTATTAGCAACGTCCAAGGAAATTGATTTCGACCAAGACATATTTACCTTCCACCTAATCCCGGAAAAAACTTACTCCAAATATTTTGCTCTTTTGGCGCTGATTCATCTGAGCCGAAAACATTCTGTAGCCCTCGTTGATTACTCTGAATCTCCCGCATATTAAGAGAATGAATAGTTTGGGCTAACTCTGGATTCTCTTCTAACAGTTCGGCTTCAAGTGACAATTCTTGCTGCAACAGTTGGGCATTGCGGCGCAAAAACATCTGCTGATTGTGCCGCCGGATAATCTCCTCTTCAGTCAGGTGTAATTGTTCCTCAAAACTCAAATCGTCGTACTCGTTATACATTTTATTCAACTCTAATAATTCCAAAGTATTCTGTCGAAAGCTCCATCAAATATTTGAAAGCCAAACAATCACCGAAGGAGAGTGTATATTTGAGCAATAGTTTTGAAAACTTCTAGTATATTATCAGGCGTTACTTCAGTGAAACGATCAGCCAAATTAAATGCTGAGTTTTCCGAATCTGGCTCTAGGGGCATTGCATCAGCCCAGATGATTAATCCTCGCTTATCTAATTCTGCTAAAGAAATAGCATTAACCGCATCCACTATGGAATCAGGCGCATATTTTATTAATAGCTTAATCACCAAATAACACCTCCGTAAAGTATTTGATATCCCAGCCTCAATCTCGTGATGAATTCCTCTGTATTGCGATTGCCCCATACAGGATTACTACGACAAATAATCCAGTTAGTTGGACTATGACAAACAAGAGAATGACAACTGGCACACGTCGGAAATGTTGATATGGGACTTCCAAGGAATAAAATCACCAAGTACAATAATGATAATCATTGTTAGGGT
>NZ_CAXTNP010000237.1:0-12588 GCF_964245575.1 uncultured Nostoc sp.
GCGCAAGGCCTTGCGCCCCTAAAAATCTAGAAATAATTTGGGATAATTTATTTTTTGCAAGTCCCTTACAACGCCGTCTTTCCCTTCCCCTTGTTCCCAATTCTCCTTGTCCCCTTGTCTCTTCCCAATGCCCAATGCCCCTCAAGAGTGCTGAGTGGGGAGTAGGCAGAGGGGAGAATAACTCCTAACTCCTAACTCAGCTGTATTTTGCCCAAGCCTTAACTCTTTGTAACCGCCGCAGAATTCGGTTAGCTAGTTCGACTCCTTTAACGGGCTTACACAAATAATCATCAGCACCAACACTAAAAGCTTGATTCTGACTGGCGGAATCTGTCAGCACACTCAGAAATAAAACTGGCAAACGCTGCCAAAGAGGGTCACTGCGGAGAATCTGGCAGAGTTCAAATCCGCTTATCTGTGGCATATTGATATCTAATACTAGGGCATCGGGGGTGACGGCTTCCAATACTGTCCAAAATTGTTGCGGATCGGCAAGGGTTGTGACTTTAAATCCCCAGGGTTTCAGCAGGGTGGGGAGAGTATGTAACCAGTCTTGATCGTCATCGAGAATCATCACTTTCTTTGTTATCTCAGTACCGCGCAACAAGTTTACTGCTGTGTCAATCACCTGTTCAGGAGGAATTGGTGCTGTCAAAAACAGTTTTCCGCCCCGCCGCATTGCCTCCAAGCGATCGCCCAATTCACTGCGATCGCTAATTACGACAATTGGCAAGCCAGGGTAACGCTGTGCTAATATCTGCAATGTTTCCCAAAAATTACTTACTTGGTGAGTATAAGGTTCGGATGGAATTGAGGGAAAATGTAACACTATGATATCAGGATTTTGGCCTAAGCTATCAAAAACTGAATCTCTTGTGAGCAAAGCTTTAGCCATATTCTCCTGCATCGGCGCAATCTGAATGCAAATTCCCCGGCTTGCCGCCACAGCTTCTAAGGACTGGTTAAACTCGATATCCGAACTCACAATCAGTAAAAGCGGTGATTGCCCATTGGGAACCTGAGACAGTTGAATCAGTGTAGTATGCTCAATGTCTTGCTGGAGATCCATCACCAGGGTTTTCATCAACGGCACGTGTTTCGGTTGTAGCGGTTCTCGACCACCCAACCAATACTCTAACTGCCGTGCAATGTGCATTGTTTTGCTTAACCCAAAGATTCCCAGAGTCCCCGCCAGTTTGTGAGCAATTTGTTGCGCCTGTGCTTGTTGTTGAGGTTTGAGTTGATTTTTTTGTAAGTCTTTGACAGCTTGTAACAAAATTGTTATCTGGTCAAGGCTTTTCAGTTTTGTAGTTTTCCAAGTCTCGTTGAGAAAAGCCTGGTATTGTTGTTGGGAATTGTCAGGAAGATCATAGTTTGCCAAATCACTCAACGTTTTTAGAGATACAGCTATTTGAGAGTCACCCGCAGCTTTCTTTACAGCTGGTGTTGCCGATTGAGTGGTTAATTCTTCTGTGCTTTGTGCTTTTAAGTAGTAACCCCGTCCATGCATGGTAGCGATAAAATCATGAGGCGCACCGGCTGCAACTAACTTGTGTCGCACACGACGGATATGGGAACGTACTGTTGCCCCAGATGGAAAATCTTCTGAAGACCATAATCTGTCTAGAAGTTCTTCAGTACTAAAAACATGCTGACACTTTTGCAGCAAAAGTTCTAGCAAATCATACTCCATCGTTGTCAGGTTCAGGGGGCGACTATTGTAAGTCACTTCACAAGTACTGGGATTAAGGAGCAAATCCCCCCAAGTCAGTAAAGGAAAGGGATTGTTACTTCCCCGCCTCAGCAATGCCCGAATCCTGGCAATCAGTTCTGTGGTATCGAAAGGTTTTACAACATAGTCATCTGCACCTGCATCCAATCCCTGCACTTTGGCGGTAATATTATCTTGAGCCGTAAGTAACAGAATCGGGACGGTGTATCCCTGTGTCCGCAGACGCTTGCATAAGCTGATACCATCCAACTTTGGCAGCATGATATCGAGTACAATCAGGTCATACTTAAAGGTGGAGCCATAAGTCCAACCCATTTCCCCATCTTTGACTACATCTACAACATAGTGATGGGTTGCCAGATTTACAGTTAAGACTTTAATTAATAAATCGTCATCATCCACAAGTAAGATTTTCATTAATGCGGCTACCAATGGAGGATTCTACTAATTTGCTCCGGTAAATTCAGAGAGTTAAAAGGTTTTGTAATGACACCAGTAACTCCCAAATCATTAAACTGCCGCTTTTCTGCCGTTTGTGCTTTGGCAGTTAAAAGAATCACTGGTATTTGTTCTGTTTCAGAATGAGACTGGAGTTCTTTAAAGGTAGTAATACCATCCATATCTGGCATCATCACATCCAACAAAATCACATCAGGCTTTTGGGTTTGGGCAGTTTGGATGCCTTCAAAGCCAGAACTAGCTGTGAAAACTTCCCAACCTGCTGCCATTTTGATGCCAAATAGCACAACGGTTTGAATGGTTTCTTCGTCATCAATAATTAAAATCCGCTTTGTATGCATAGATCCTTCTTCATGAGATATTGACCCACTCAAGGGTAGGTAATGTGAATGCAAAGGTGCTTCCACACCCTGGAGTACTCTCAGCCCAAATTCTGCCGTTGTGTTGTTCAATAATTTTGCGACAGATGGTCAGCCCTAAACCAGTACCACCTTTTTTGCGGGAATCTGATGAATCTACTTGTTGAAACCGTTCAAAAATCCGTTCGAGTTGATCGGCAGGAATGCCTTGCCCTTCGTCTCGCACCCGAAATACCAATTCTTTGGGGAGGTTTGGAGAGCCTTTTCCTGGTTCCACTGTTAGCCAAACAGTAGAACCAGGTGATGAAAACTTAATAGCATTACTGAGTAAATTTGTCAAAGCTTGCATGATATAATCTGCATCTGCCCACACTGAGATATCTTGTGGTTGTTTGACCAGAGTGATTTCATGCTGCTGTGCCATTGCTTGCATTGCCTCTGCTGCTTGGATCATCAAATTAGCAGCATTACAGGCTTGGCACTCCATGATGACTTTGCCAGACTCAATTCGTTGTAAATCGAGGACATTGTTGACTAAACGTACTAACCGTTCAGTACTGTCATCGGCAATTCCTAGCATTTGTTGTCCTTCGGTCGAGAGACTGCCCAATCGTCCTGTCGCTAATATTTTCAGGGCACTGTGCAATGAAGTTAGGGGAGTCCGCAATTCATGGCTAATTACAGAAATGAATTCATCTTTCATCCTTTCAATGGCTTTGCGATCGCTAATATCACTACTCAAGGCGAAAAATCCCTTCACCGTGTTCTGGTCATCTACATCTGGGATGTAAGTTACATCAACTGATCGCCAACTCCCATCTTTTAAAAGAATATCATTTTCATAGTTGACGGCTTGCCCAGATAAAGCTGTTTTTACATAAACTCGCATTCTTTGGTAGCAATCTTCTCCCCAAATCTGTTGTAGATGGGAACCATAAATTTCTTTAGGAGATTGTCCCACCCAATCCTGATATGCTTGATTATTAAAGCGATATTGTTGTTGATCGTCCACATAGGCGATCAGTACTGGCAGCGTATTCGTAATTAAGCGCAATTGCTCCTCACTCTGTCGCAGTGCCGCCTCCACATGCATTCGCACATTAATTTCCTCTTGCAATTCTGCGGTGCGATCTGCTACAACCTCTTCTAAGCGTTCTAGTAGTTGGGCTTGAGATAAAGCAATACTGATTTGATCGGCCAGTTGTTGCATTAATTCCAACTCGAAATCTACCCAATGGCGAACCCTGTCGCATTGGTGCGCGATTAACAAACCCCAAAGCTGATTTTGGGACTGGGCATTCAGGTTTTGCACAATCGGTACAATTAATTTGGCTTTGATCTGGTATTGATCGACAAATTCCACTAAACAATCTACCAAGCCAGCCGCCGGATCGTGGACATTCGCGATCGCACGTACCCGTCCGTGAGCATACAGTTGTTGATACTCTTGAGGAAAAACTTCTTGCGGAAATTCCAGATCCATCAGTGTGGGATAATCTGGTAAAACTGATTCGCTGATGGTTCTTCCTGTACGATCCGGCAATACGTGATAAATTAGCACGCGATCGGCTTGCAGAATCCGTTGCACTTCCGTGACGGTAGTATGCAGAATTTCCTTTAGCTGTAACGACTGACGAATTTTCAGCGTCACTTCCGAAAATAGTTCTACCCGTTGCTGTTGCTGTCGTAATTCTGCCTGCATTGATTCCCGGCGCTGACTAATGTCTCGTAATAGCAGCAGATGACAGTGGGGAAGTACATTAGGTGTTAAGGTATACTCCATCTCTCGCTGGTTCTGGGCAGAAGATGAAACTAACAGTTCCCCCATTAATGATTGTCCCGGTGGAAAACTAAGAAAGTTGGGTTGACGAGCAAATTCCGCAGTGATGAAATTAGCTAAAGCTTGCCCTTTGAGTTGCTGAGGCGGTAGACCTAGTAAATTACAAGCAGCAATATTCATCTCTACGAAACATAAGCAATCGTCAATCAGGGCGATCGCATCATGGGCGTTTTTAAATAAAATTTGAATCAGACGCTTGTCTAATCGTCGTTGATGTTGAGATTTTTTCACGCCAGATTGCGATCGCTGCTTAGAGGAACGTTTAGACATCTACATTTATATTTTACATTCCGCACTTTCAACTGTCACAATCGGTTTTTACTGTTTTTTAGACATAAACAAAGCTACCGAATATCAGTAGATCACAAACTTTTTTCCAAAAGACGATCGCCTGCAAATTTTGTAGTCAGTGATACTTTTTATCAGCTGCTGTTTAAGCAGACCAAGTTCATGTTGGAGTTCCTTTTATGTGAAACCTGTGCTAGTAAACCATTCTACCCTGTTTATACTTGATTTTTTGTTGAAGTCCCGAATTTAAACCAATCACCTTAACGTTACTAAACTTTACGAATCATATTTAGGTGATTAACCTTACTATGGTTAGAGAATAAAAATGGCTTGAAGCGTTTATCCAACCTGCCCATAGCAAAATGTAATACCCATCCCAGAAGCTATCTGCTAGGCCTCAAGTCGCTTAAACCCTAGCTGTAATTATGCTGAACCCAAATGTTTAATCAATTTCAAGGGCGAATGCTGCTCTCTCACAACTTTAATGTTTCTCCTGACACGATACCAACCCTCAGTCAGGAAGAATTTGCCCAAGTGTTTCTATCGGGCTTGAGTGCCTATAAACACCTGCAATGCAGGCTGGTGAATCATCCCCATTGGACTGTGGAAATTTTATTTTCTACCAACCAATTTTCGCCGCAGCAAGTTGGAGAACTCTGTGCTAAAACCCTAGCACAGAAGCGGCAATCGCAGCAATTAAGCACAGATCCTATCCCAGAAATTTTGGTTTTAGGTGGTATTAAAACAACTCCCCCCACTAGCGATTCTCCTGATGCTCTGCAACCAGGAAACTGGGGTGTGGATGTAGTAGAAACTAGCTCTGGTGAGGCATTTTTGCAGGCGATCGCTTGGGATGCCACTATCGCCCAGAAACCCGCAGATAGCGTATTCAAAGTTGAACTAAAGAAAGCTTGAGCAAATAATTACTAGTTCTGAGTTTGTCATTAGAATGAGTACAAGCAAGCACGCCGATCAAAGATTGGTGCTTCTTGAACTGCCCACTAAGTTGTAAGGTTGTAACTACGAATTACGTAGCTTGCTTCTCGCCGGAGGCGAGTATTATCAATTACAAATTACTTTAACAATGCCTTCTCTCAACGAATATCTGATCCGCGCGATTATCAAAGGTGACACTGCTGCTGTGGAGAGCTTATTAGCCCAAGGCGCAGATGCCAATACTACCGGGGGTGTTACAGCCTTGGGAGCCAGTAATACTGCATTGATGTGGGCAGCCACAGAGGGTTATTTCGATATTGTAGAATTGCTGCTGGTTCATAATGCTGATGTGAATGCGAAAAATCCAGCAGACTACACAGCTTTGATGTTTGCCGCAGAAAGCGATCGCCGCAACATTGTTTTGTTGCTGCTAGATCGTGGTGCTAGTATCTGCGGTCGTAATCCCTATGGGGAGACTGTGCTGATGACAATGGCGCGGCGTGGTCAAACAGATATTGTGCAACGTCTAGTGAAAATGGGCGCTCAGGTGAATCCCCAGTGAGTTAATCTAGAAATGCACATGGGAAAACAGCGCCCGGTCGCCTGTACGCTATCAACGCCTGCTAGAAGGTAATGGGCATAGTGCAGTAAGGGGTAAAAGCTCTTGCAGGGTGGGAAGCAGGGAATAAATACTTGTGCAAGTCTTAAATTGTCAGTAAATTACTCCTCACGATTTTTAGTGCCTTGGTTGCGAATTAGATAAGATTCCACTCTAAGCATTAGTTCCCGAAGATTGCTTATTTTTTCCTCAATATCCTTAAACCCTGTAGTCATGCCTTCCTCAATATCCTTAAACCCGGTAGTGATGCCTTCTGAGATTTGTTTTTGATTACCTAAAAGGTGGTTAAAATCGCGTATCTCATTTACCCTTTTTTCACCAGCAGCTTCCGCTTGGATAATAGCCTGCTGTCTTTCAAGTTTATCTTGCTGTTTCTCAAATCTTTTCTTATCGTTCCACCGAAAAAACCAACCTGATGCAGTGACAACCAAGGAAAGTATAAAACCAGCGAAGCTAAGATCAAATTTCATGGTAAATCTAGCACACTCTGAATTCTTAAAAATCAATTCTGTAAAATGTTGTAAACTTCATTTAACCTTTCTTCTATTCGGTCTTCTTGGTCATAGAGTGCATAATCTGCTGTACTCCAAATTTTTATCTGAATATCCACCAACCAAGAAACAGGCTTAAATGCAAAAGAATGAAGAAATTCCCAGTCAGTAAGTTTAATAAAAGTATGACGTTTCAACCCACAAAATTTACTCTTGCCGTAGACTCTTCCGATACTGCTATTATCAAAAAATGGTAATAGATACCCCGCTTTGTACCATGAAGGATTTGCCCCAAGGCTATCGGTAAAAACGATAATGTATTTGCCTGTAAATGCTGGAGTGATAGAGATTTCTGAGTTGTTGCCGTTAATGTTAGTGTGACTACTATGTACTAGTGACCAATTAATCGTCATCAAAATTCATCTCTATCACTATGCTTTGTTTGTAATCTATGCTGGTTTTATCACTACTGTAACTGCTACTACTGCTACATCTTTATCGGCATTTAGCGATTGATAGCGACCAGCTATAGTTCTCGCCTCAGTCTTAGTCAAGAAAACGTTAGCTTCATTCAAATCTTCAGTAAGTAAGCCATCAGAGTTAGTAGTAGAAGAGTAGTAACCCTCTAATTTATCCTCAGAGTCATTAACAGAAATAACAAACTTTGACATAAAATCACCTTTTTGTTGATAGAGCAAAAGTCTTGTGACTAGAAGAGTTTAGAAAAGTAAAAAGCTAATCCAACAGTAGAGTTAACGAATAACCCTCAAATTAGATAAAGATTCTCCTACGAGCTAGATAGGCTTCAGTGATATCTTTACCTTTGTAGTTTTGTCCGGCGAGTCCAGCTAAAGCATCTTCTAGCTTTGACGGTGCGACAAGAACATTGCCAGTGGCATAAACAGCAGTGTCGCTTCCAGCAGTACCAGTCTTGACATACTTAACGCGAATTTTGCTAACGCCAAAAGTACTAGCGCTACCACTAAAGATTTTTGCATTAGCAGGGGCTGTTGTTGAAATGCCAAGTAAGGTACAGACTGAGGTAGTGTAAATAGTCTTACTACCAGAAAATTTGAAAGCGATTCCAGTTCCTATTGGAATATAGTAGGTTTGCCTTGTATTAGCCATAATCTATTTTTTTGCTTCTAATTGAGTTGTATCAAAGCTTTTTCGCTTTAATCTCTGTAAGGAACCCTTAAGGGTTCCGGTTTTTGTTACACGTTGATAGCTTTTTTAAAATAGTGATTATTTTTAAACAAATTAGTTGCTCCGAAAAAGTACTTAAATAAGGGATTTTAAGTCTATAAAAATTTCAGTATATTTTCCGATAATTAATCCTAGATTGATAACCAATCACGTCTAACCGGGATTTGAAAAACTCTTCAAACAAGTTTTCCGACTGGAGCTAGTTAAATCTTTACAATATTTCAAATTATTTAAAGAGATATGATATATTTTTTACTCTTTTTTCAACAAGCGTAATAGATAATTACCTGAGGAGAATTCAATAAGTTGCTAATCAAGCAAATTACTTACTTCCTAAACAAGTGCCTCATGATGCCTTCCAGTAGCATCGACTAAATAAATGGGTCGTTCGTTACCTCGTAAATACATATAAGCATACCTGAAACGGACATTAGCAACAGGTCTATACCTTGGCTTTTTCTTTTGTTTACCATATACCAATTGCGTTGCTGTCTGATTAGTGATTGAGGCTTTTTTGGGAGTGCTAACGACTAATCTATTTTCATCATATAAAATGTCTTGGCATTTAAGAAGGCGGGTAATTATATCTTGTGTATCAACTTCAGTATTTCCGTAGACTTGTAGCCGATAGCCGTGTTCCTCATGGTAGTACTTGTAGATGTTTTTTCCTTTGGTAAATACTACTCCTTGTCCCCCAGAAATAAACTGTTGCTTGATATCTTTAGCTAATGCTATTGCTTTTACTGGGGTCATCGTAGCTGGTGTTTCGTTCATCAACCGAAAAGAATATTCTGCTTCTACTTTCTTTTCACCCTCAGAAACGCTGGCAGAATCTTGAGAAAAATACAAAAATACTTGTGGTCTGCCATCAACAGATTCCTGAAAACTTTCAGCAGGAATCCCGTAAAAAATACCTAAATCTTTTTTGCCATATCCTAACAAATCAAACAATAAATGATGCCGTAAGTTCATCATTAATTGATTGTCATTATCCACCATAGTACAAGCAACTCTCAAAGCACTTCTGGACGAGGCTATATTCGGTTTCCAATCATCTCCTAAATCTGCAAAATATCTCTTCACAAGTGCATTGTGCTGAGGAATATAAATCTTTTGTAGATGTTCAAACGGATCAAAATTATCAGGTAACTTATCATCGGGTGGTTGTGCTGGAGTGATTGTTGTCATTTATTAATCACCTCCATCAAAAATGTCTTCTAATACCAATTCAAGAAAATTTGTAGAATCTGCTTTTGCTTGTTCTCCCTTAGCTTCTTCAACTATTGGCGTTGGAACTTCTACCCCTGGCTTGTAATGGACAATATTGCCATCTTTATCTTTAATTGGGTTCCCGTGTTCATCTTTTGGATCGATTTGTGATATCTCTCTTTTTAAATCAGCCGTACTACTACGAATGCCGCCCACTACTTCTTTAAAGGCAATAGGAATAGCAACTACTGCGGCAATAGAACTCAATTTCTCGTTAGCCGTGTTCATGAAAGAGAAGAATTTACCTTCAAGATTCGGTTGTGGGTTCATATACCCATAGGCGTTTTCTAATAGCACTCCACCTTTTCTTAATGCGTTCCCTATCTTACCGATATTACCGCCAACAACTTCTAATCCAGTTGTGATTAGCCCGCCTAGTTGAGTAACCTGATTGAAAACATTTGAGGCTGCTTGATAAATCCGATTTATTTTTTGCCAATCTTCACTTAATTCTTTATAGTTTTCTTCACCGATAGTACTTTCAATTACTAGATGCACAGCTTTACCAAGCGAATCACTAAAGCTAATGGGAGTGCCATCAATTCCTTTAGGAAGTAAAAAACCTGTTACCTGATCTACAATCGTAATTAATGTTTGACCTAAGTTATTGCTTAACATCAAAGCGTTATGTATAGTTGCGGCAAAAGTAAGAACACTTAAAGCTTTTTCGAGATAGGTGTTTTTAGCAATTGTTTCGATAAATTGGCTTAATCCACCAGTTACTTGCTTGCCTAGCTTGTTGTTAATGATGTTTAATAACACTAATTGTGCTGCATCACTGAATTTTGAAACGATATCAAAAATCTGTTTTAGTAAAACAATAATTGGTGCTAGAGCCGCCATAATCGGCGTTAAAATTCTTGCTCTTGTAGTTGTGTGTTGCGTTGTGCTATTAAGCCGTGTTTGATTATGTTGCTGAATAATTAGCGCCTTTAATCCTGCTAAATCGCCTGGGTTCACGTCTTTTCCGTCCTTTCCATCTTTTCCATTCCTGCCTGGCAGCCCACTAATACCCGGTAATCCACGTTCACCTTGCTTACCAGGTGTTCCTGGTAAAACAGTGGTTACACCATCTTTTCCTGGAATCCCAGGAACACCTTGCATACCTCTTTCGCCTTGCCTGCCAGGAATACCCTGCAAACCCCTTTCGCCTTGCCTGCCAGGGATACCAGGATCTCCCTTTAGACCCTTGAGATTCTTAACTGCTTGCACAAGTGCGTAAGCTGTCAGGGCTACACCTATAGCTTCACCCGCTTTTGAAAGTGCTTGCTTACCTATTTGTTTAGCTTGTTCTGCAATACTTTGAGCAACTTCTGCCTTCTGGTAAGCAGTGGTAGCATTATCATTAGCCTGTTTTGCATTTCTTACTGCGCCATCAGCTGTCAATTGTGCTTGTTTTGCTGTATTTTGCGCTGTAGTGGCGTATCCTTGCGCGCGAGACGCTGTTACCTGGGCTGCACCAGCTTTTAAGTTTGCTGCTTCCCCAATGCCCTTAGCATCTATAGCAATTGCTCTTACTTCTAAAATCGACGCTTCATTATGCCCAATGCGATTTTGCAAGCCAAGAAGTTTGCCGAGTACTCCTGATACAGAAGTACCAAGAGCATTTACAGCATTTTCAACCGCATCAATACGACCACCAAGAACATTGAGTGTTGCAAGTTGCTCGAATAACACCGCAAAAGTTCCGATAATATTAAAAATCTCAGCAATCTTGCCAAGTATTCGGCCAGTAGCTGCTAGCGCTTGCTCACTAATTCCTATAGCTTTTGCAGCATTTGCGATCGCTGTTCCTACTGCTGACTCTAATCGCTCAATTGTTCTTCCGAATCGACCAACCTGATCTTTGAAGCCATTGACTAAACCTTTCAATCCAGTAACTTCAGCATTGGCGTTTAAAGCAGCACTAGAAGCCCTTGCCGCTTCATCAATAGCATTTGCTGCTTTGGAGCCAACTGTGGATTCAGCACTAGTCGCTCGTGCTTGCTCTGCTCTTATCAGGTTTTTGTATTCTGCTTGAAGTGCTTGTTGTCCTTTGGCTTCTCTAAGGGATGCAGCCAACCTCTCGTCAGACAGCATTGCATCGACTTGAGCTTTTGAGTAACCTTGTTGATGCAAGTTATCGCCGTACTCTCGTAAACGTACTTCTTTCTCTAGGTCGCTTAACTGAGCATATTTTTGCCTTGCTTGAGCATCTGCCTTCGCCTTAGCATCTCTGGCGATATTTTCCGTACTATCAATTCTTTGTTTTGCATCAGTCAATCCATTAATCAAGTTTTTGATTTGAGGATCTAACTTGCCAGCTAGTAATGCTACTCCTGCACCAACGGCTGTAGTAATGTCGGGCTGTAATGATGCCCTAATTGAAGTGCGTAATGCATTTTCATCTACATTTTTTAATCCTGCTATCTTTGTATTGATAGCATTAATTTCAGATTGCAGTTGATTACAGCAATCACATTTTCCAGCACAATTAAGTGCTAATTGCAAATTTGAAATAGTATTAGAAGCGCTCATTATTAGCTACAATTTCTATTTTTTAATTGCCCAGATAAACCTTCAATTTGTGCCCAGTCGCTATTGTTTACACATTTACCGCTACATCCAACACCACACGCTTCCTCACAATCAGATAATGATTTGTACAAGCCCGGTGTGCTGTAGATTGTTTTTTTTATACAAGCTCCATTGATGCAATCATAAGCAGGACTAGGAGGGGGACAAGAGTTACTAGTTGAGGCAATCGAGACAACGATATTACCAGGAGTGTAACTTCCTAGTATTATTGTTCCACCAGTTCCATCAACTCGCGCATCATAAGAATTCCCAGGTGGGCCACTTGTAACAACTTTGTAGGCTGTTTGATAACTACCATCGGGAACGGTATAAGTTTCGGTGACACTGCCGCCGTTGTATCCAGGAGTATTAAAAACAACGGTCAGCGTACAAGACATTAATAATCATCTGGATCAATAATTGATCCAGTATCAACTTTCGCTAAATTAAAAATTAGTTGATCTACGCGATAGAAATCATTATTTACCCCTCTAGTAGTAAAACTAGAAAATCCCGCGCTTACATAAATAGACTGATTAATATTTGCATCAAAGCTAGTTTGACTTAGTGAGACTTGAGCTTTCAATAAAATTGCTGTCAGTAAACTTTCAGATGTATTGTTAGCCGATGCAGTTAGTCGGGGTAAGGAGCTTTTTTGAATTGTGATACTAGTAGCATCTTGAGTTGCGCCCGTGCCGAAAATATCTGTCAGAGTTGGCTCTGCCATAAAAACTAATTTGAAGTGAATAAATCTGTTGTATGGCTTATTAGAAATTTCGTAAATGTTCCAGTTTTATGTAAAAGCAGAATAATCACTGAGGACGTGTAATGCT
>NZ_CAXTNP010000238.1:0-12569 GCF_964245575.1 uncultured Nostoc sp.
TTAGATAAATTATGATTCAATGTTTAGCTAAATTTCTGTATTCCCCAATTTTATCAATAAATGTAGATGGGAAAATAAATTTATTATCTTTTACTTTAGAAAAACACACAACTGACTTCATTATTTAAAGATTTCATCCAATAATGAAATCGTTATGAAATTGTTCTAGTTCTTTTGATAGAGATATTTATTATTCCAATGGCTAGAAGCGTTTATTCTTGCAAACGTCTAAAGTGATGCCAGAATCAGAAAAATATCTCTACATAAGTAGAATATGTAGTTTAGTATAAAAAGTTCAACATAGGACATCTGGCTTCAATTTGGATTCAATCAGAAGTTTTCTATATTAGCTGTTCTCAAACTTTGCAAATGAAAATACATAGCAAAAATTCTCAAAAATTATTATGAGTTATTCCCCTTATCTGCTTAAAGGTCAAAAAGCACTTGTAACAGGTGGTAGTTCTGGCATTGGTGAAGCGATCGCTCGCTATTTGGCTGCATCAGGTGCAGCAGTAGCTATCAACTATCATTCGGAAGCTGAATCAGCCCAAAAAATTGTTGATGATATCAAAGCTGCTAATGGAGAAGCATTCGCTATTCAAGCCGATGTCAGCAAAGAAGACCAAGTAAAGGCAATGTTCAGCCAAACCCTTAAACAATTTGGCACTATTGATATTTTAGTAAGTAATGCAGGTATTCAAAAAGACTCAGCATTTATAGATATGACCCTCGATCAATGGAATGCAGTTATTGGGCTAAATTTGACGGGACAATTCTTATGTGCTAGGGAAGCTGCAAAAGAATTTTTGCGGCGAGGGGTGAAGCCTGATATTTCATGTGCGGCAGGTAAGATTATTTGTATGAGTTCCGTACATCAGGTAATTCCTTGGGCTGGTCATGTTAATTATGCTACTAGTAAGGGTGGTATTAATATGATGATGCAAAGTATTGCCCAAGAACTTGCCCCACACAAAATTCGTGTTAATAGTATTGCTCCTGGTGCAATCAAAACCCCAATTAACAAATCAGCTTGGGATACCCCACAAGCAGAGGCGAAGTTACTACAATTGATTCCAGCAAAACGTGTGGGTGATGTAGAAGACATTGCTAAAGCAGCAGTTTGGTTGGCTTCTGATGACTCTGATTATGTCAACGGTACAACACTGTTTGTAGATGGTGGTATGACTTTGTATCCAGGTTTTACAGAGAATGGTTAAGATAATTCGTAATTCGTAATTCGTAATGATGTTTACGGACTTGCTAACGTAATTAAGTTTTGTAATTGGGATTTAAAAAGAGCCACACCACAAAACTTGGCGCTTTTTGGAAGCGGGGAAATTAAAACCACAGAATTGGTTAATTGAGAATGCCTACAAAAGTTACTGTCAATTCGGGTTTGATAACCATCAACGATGGTTCCTCTTTTTTAGTAACGGCTAGTGATGGTTCTATCGACGAAAATTTACCTCAAGGTTTTTTTGTTTGGGACACACGGCTAATTTCTTACTACGAAATTTCTCTCAATCGCTGCCGACTTTCGCTGTTAGCCTCTAGCAATATGACTCATCATAATGCGCTTTACCAATTTACTAATCCGCAACTTCCTATTATCAACGACTCTTTACCTCCTGGTAGTTTGCTTGTAACGGTTCGGCGCGACATTGTGGAAGGTATGCATGAAGATATTGATATAACTAACTATCACAGTAAAGCTGTTGAGTTTCAATTAATGCTAGCTATACGCTCTGATTTTGCAGATATTTTTGATGTCAAATCACAGCAAATATTGACGCGAGGTGAGACACAAACCAAATGGGAAAATGGTGTACTCACCACTGAATATCACAACGGCTCTTTCTTGCGAGGTATTGTAATTGAGCCAGTTTGTGGTAATAATGAGCCACGCTATGCCAATGGTCGTTTAATGTTTGATGTGACGATCGCTCCTGGCAAGACATGGCACACTTGTGTCAATTTTACAGCCTTAGCCGATGGAAATGTTTTCAAACCTCAAAACACATGCGCTGTGCCTCACAGTACAAAAGCGGGAAAGGTTAGGGATGAATTTCTGACTAATGCGACAAAATTGCGATCGTCTAATGCTGAAATTGCCGAATACTATCAGCAAGCGATCGCGGATATGGGAGCGCTACGCATTGATGTGGATGATAATGGACATAAATTTTGGATGCCTGCTGCTGGTATTCCCTGGTTTGTTGCTGTTTTTGGACGTGACTCAATAATTGCTAGCTTGCAAGCGATCGCAGTTTATCATGGATTTGCCCGTGGCACGTTACTCAAACTAGCTCAACTCCAAGCAACTGAGTTGGATGATTGGCACGATGCCCAACCGGGCAAAATGCTGCACGAAATGCGCCGCGATGAGTTAACTACATTAAACCTACTTCCATATCATCCCTACTACGGAACAGTAGATACTACCATCCTTTGGATTGTTACTTTAGCTGAAGCCTATAACTGGAACGCCGATGTCAGTATGCTTGATGAGTGTCGAGCGCCACTCGAAAAGGCACTAAATTGGATTGACAAATACGGCGACTTTGACGGCGATGGCTTTGTTGAGTATTTAACTCATTCGTCAAAAGGATTACGCAATCAAGGTTGGAAAGATTCAGGTGATGCAATAGTTTACCCCGATGGACAATTAGTTGAGCCGCCAATCGCTTTGTGTGAAGTACAAGGTTACGTTTATGACGCTTGGCAAAGAGCAGCCTTAATTTATGAGGTGTGGGGCGAAAAAGAACAAGCCAAAAAGCTGCGTCAAAAAGCCGAAGAACTTTATCAACGATTTAACGATCGCTTTTGGATGGATTCAGTTGGCTTTTACTGTTTAGGATTAGATGATAAAAAGCAGCAGATTCAATCAATTACCTCAAATCCTGGTCATCTGCTCTGGTCTGGTATTGTCCCAGAGGAACGAGCAAAAAAACTTGTTAACCGACTTTTTCAACCAGATATGTGGTGTGGTTGGGGTGTGCGGACTCTTTCATCTGAAAATCAGGCATATAACCCAATTAGTTATCAACGAGGTAGTGTATGGCCTCACGACAACTCCATAATTGCCGCCGGATTAAAGCGATATGGCTATCACCAAGAAGCTAACCGCATTGCTGAGGGTATCTTTGCTGCTGCTAGTTATTTTCAAGCTGGACGAATGCCAGAATTGTTTGCGGGAATTGAACGTCAAGATGATAACTTTCCAGTCCCATACCCAGACGCTAACATACCCCAAGCTTGGGCTGCTGGTTCAATTTTATTCCTCATTCGTACCATCTTAGGACTCAAAGCTGATGCTTCCAAACAACAGTTAAAAGTACAGCCGAATCTACCAGATTGCTTACCCGATTTAGAACTCACAAATTTGTCAGTAGGAGACGCTACAGTGGGATTGCGATTTTGGCGCAATGGCGAACAAACCCAATGGGAAGTTACCCATCTTGATGGTGAATTAGAAATTTCTACAACAAATTACAAATTGGTCTAAAACTGTTCTGATAATTGATAAAAATGAACACTATAAACCCTTTTAGCGACCCCATAAATGGAATTTTCCTAGCACTCAGCATGACATTTTCTATGTTCTGGGAAATTTTTTGGGCACTCATTCTTGGTTTTACACTATCAGGGATTGTTCAAGCGGTAATTTCCAAAGGGTAAATGAGCCGACTACTACCAGATGCGTCACCAAAATCGATCGCAGTAGCCTGTGGTTTGGGTGCAGCTTCATCGTCATGTTCTTATGCTTCTGTCGCCCTTGCCCGTTCAATCTTTCGCAAAGGTGGTAACTTTACAGCAGCGATCGCATTTCAGTTTGCCTCAACTAATTTAGTCATTGAACTAGGCATTATCTTGGCAGTATTAATGGGGTGGCAATTTACCCTGGCTGAGTATGTCGGCGGACTATTGATGATTGCCATATTAGTATTTCTGTTTAAAGTATTCCTAAAACCCCAGATGGTGAAATCAGCTAAACAGCAAGCGAATCAGGGACTTTCTGGCAAAATGGAAGGACACGCCAACATGGATATGTCGGTGACAGAAGGTTCAATTTGGCAAAGAATTTTTTCTGACAAAGGGTTTACAGCTATTAGCCACTACTTTGTCATGGACTGGGTTTCAGTATGGTTAGATATTGCACTGGGATTAGTAATTGGAGGTGCTTTGGCTGCTTGGGTATCCAATGACTTTTGGCAAGCATTCTTTCTCACAGATCACCCGATATGGTCGAAGTTCTGGGGGCCAATTATTGGGCCAATTGTAGCGATATTTACCTTTGTTTGTTCTGTGGGAAATGTTCCTCTAGCGGCTGTGCTGTGGAATGGAGGTATTAGCTTTGGAGGCGTAGTGGCATTTATTTTTGCCGACCTGATTATACTGCCAATTTTAAATATTTACCGCAAATATTACGGTTTAAAGGTTAGCATATTTTTAGCGATCACTTTCTATACAGCGATGGTAAGTGCGGCATTAATCGTTGAAGTTATATTCCAAATTTTGGGGTTAATACCACAAGAACACAACGCCAAAGTAGTTGAGGCATCTATGCAATTTAACTACACTACAGTATTGAATATTTTGTTTTTGGCTTTAGCAGCTTTCTTGGTTGCGCGGTTCTTCAAAACTGGCGGGCCGAATATGCTGAAAATGATGAATAACGACAGCGAACAAGAACATGGCGAACACCATAAAATGATGCATTATGCTTTGAGAAAGAGGAGAAAGAAATCTGTGATAAACTTACCTATTTAGAAGCTAATATTTACAATTATGGCAACTGATTCATCTAATAAAACAATCTTTGCGGCGATGGGATCTAATTTAGCGATCGCTATTACTAAATTTATCGCCGCCTCTATTACTGGCAGTTCCGCTATGATATCTGAAGGTATTCATTCTCTGGTAGATACTAGCGACCAATTATTACTTTTGCTAGGAATTAGTAGGAGCCAAAAACCAGCAGATGATAGCCATCCCTTTGGTTACGGACAAGAACTTTACTTCTGGACTTTCATTGTTGCTATCCTCATTTTTGCCATTGGTGGCGGGATGTCAATTTATGAAGGAATTACTCATTTAATTAACCCCAGTCCTTTAGAAGACCCAATGTGGAATTATATTGTGTTAAGTGTAGCAATATTATTGGAGGGTTATTCTTGGACTGTAGCTTTAAAAGAGTTTTTGCCGACTAAGGGTAAACAAAATTTTTGGCAAGCGATCAAAAATAGTAAAGACCCTACAGTAATTACAATATTGTTTGAAGATTCTGCTGCAATTTTAGGTTTATTAGTTGCCTTAATAGGAATTTTTTTAGGACATCTATTTAATAATGTTTATTTTGATGGCATTGCCTCGATTATGATTGGCATTATATTGGCGATAGTAGCAGTGGTACTAGCGAGAGAAAGTAAAGGATTATTAGTTGGTGAAAGTGCTAATCCTCAAACTATAGCTAATATCCGTTCTTTGTCAAAAACAGAACCAGGAGTGCAAGAAGTTATCCGGGTGCTTACAATGCAACTTGCTCCCCAGGAAGTATTGCTCAACTTAGAAATTCAATTTTCTAAAAAATTGACAGGTGAGGAGATAGCATTAACTGTAGAAAGTTTAGAAGCAAAAATTAGCCAAAAGCATCCTGAGATTAAACAAATTTTTATTGAAGCTAAATCCTTAGCTGCTGCTCGAAAAACGTCTCAAATTTCTCAATAAATTTTAATCAAATAAATATCAATTACAGCACTAAACGGCACAACAAATTATGAGAAAAATTCTTGGTCAAGGACAGGCTTTCGGCTCACCGGGTATTGAGCCTCGATGGACTCATGCGAATAAAGATGGAGTTGGAACAGCTTACTCTACCTCTAGTAACATTTGGTTTACTATCTGGAATGGTGTTGTTACTGAAATCTACCATCCCACAGTAGACAGTCCTCAAGTTCGGGATTTGCAGTATTTAATTTCTGATGGAAAAAGCTTTTTTCACGAAGAGAAACGCCATCTGGAATCAAAAGTTGAACCGATGTGGACTCATGGTTTAGGGTATCGCATCACTAATTCCGATCCACAAGGGCGTTATGCTGTAATCAAAGAAGTGATTGCCGATCCGCATTTATCCTGTATTTTACAACACACCAAGTTAACAGGAGATAGCGACTTTATTTCTCAACTCCAGCTATACGCTTTGTGTGCACCACATCTGGAAGTTGGAGGTAGAGGTAATAATGGTTACGCTGTAGAAGTTGCTGGACATCGGGTTCTCACAGCCGAGAAAGGAGGAACATGGTTAGCGATGGCTGCAACAATTCCTTTTACCCGTCTTTCTTGTGGCTACGTCGGTGAAAGTGACGGTTGGACAGATTTAGCTGATAATTTTCAGATGGATTGGGAGTTTGACAGTGCTGTAGATGGCAACCTGGCACTAACTGGAAAACTAAATCTAAATCCTAGTAAAGAGTTTACTTTAGGGTTAGCATTTGGCACAAACCTGCACAACGCAATTTCCACACTATTTCAGTCACTCAATATTCCTTTTGAAAAGCAGAAACAGCTATATAACGAACAGTGGAAGCGATCGCGCGACACCATCCATTCATTAGAAGATAGTTCTTATGATGATGGGAACTTATATCACAACAGCATTAGTCTGTTGTTGGCGCATGAAGATAAAACCTATCCTGGCGCATTAATTGCATCTCTGGCTATCCCTTGGGGTGAAGCCAAAGACGACGAAGATCAAGGAGGATATCACCTTGTCTGGACGCGGGATATGGTTAGTAGTGTATCAGGTTTAGTGGCTGCTGGTGAGACAGAAACAGCAGTGCGATCGCTAATTTATCTCGCTACGAGTCAGCAGGAAGATGGCGGGTTTCCCCAAAATTTCTGGGTTGATGGTAAACCTTATTGGACAGGTATCCAGCTTGACGAGGTGGCATTTCCCATTCTGTTAGCATGGCTATTGCACCAACAGAAAACTTGTTTAAACTTTGATATTTATCCGATGATTTTACGGGCGGCGGGTTATTTAATTCGTCACGGCCCAGCTACCCAACAAGAACGCTGGGAAGAAAATAGTGGTTATTCACCATCAACATTAGCATCTAATATTGCCGCCTTAATTTGTGCTGCTCAATTTGTTCGTGAACGTGGCGATGAAGTAACAGCAAACTTTATCGAAGAATACGCTGATTTTTTAGAATCTCACATCGAAGCTTGGACAGTTACTACTGAAGGAACTTTAGTTTCTGGAATCAAACGCCATTATATTCGGATTACTCCTACAGATATTAATAATGCTCAATCCAACGAAAATCCTAACCAAGGCACTCTTTTCATCAGCAGTCAACCTCCTGGTGAACCAGCAGAATTTCCCGCTAAGGAAATTGTTGATGGCGGGTTTTTACAATTAGTACGCTATGGAATTCGCAAACCTGATGACCCGATTATTGTTGATTCTGTCAAAGTAATTGATGCGGTTTTAAAAGTAGATACACCTGTTGGGCCTTGTTGGCATCGTTACAACCACGACGGTTACGGCCAGCAAGAAGACGGCAGTCCTTATACTGGTTATGGTAAGGGACGCGCTTGGCCTCTCTTAACAGGAGAACGGGCACATTATGAATTAGCTGTTGGCGGCGATATCAAAACATATATTAAGGCGATGGAAGGATTTGCATCAGATACTTGTTTACTACCCGAACAGGTTTGGGATGAAGCAGATACACCTGAAAACCATCTGGATTTAGGAAAACCAACAGGTTCCGCAATGCCTTTGATGTGGGCGCACTCGGAGTATATCAAGATGTTGCGGTCAAATCATGATGGTCAGGTATTTGATTTGATTCCAGAGGTAGCCAATCGATATCTAGGCGAAAGAAAAGAGTGTAAATCGTTAGAAATTTGGAAGTTTAACCGACAAATAAACAAAGTTAAAAAAGGTTATACACTACGAATTCACGCTTTAGCATCTTTTCAATTGCATTGGTCAGATGATAATTGGCAAACCGTAAAAAACACACCTGCTACTTATACAAAATTAGGAGTAAATTTTGTAGATATCTCTATTTCTGATAATCAGCAACAGCCAATCAACTTTACCTTTTTCTGGATTGAAAGCAGCAAGTGGGAAGGACATAATTATACAGTTAGAATTTCGTAATTCCTAATTTCTAATTCGCCTTGCAATACATTTCGGAGCAAAAAGAGCCATTATTATGCAGAATAACTCATCACCCAAACCAACAATTGAATACTGGCACGTCTGGACTGACGACGACGGTATAAGTCACCAATCCCGTTGTCAAATTGAAGACTTCATGGAAAAAGGCATAGCCCCGGATACCTCACCGCAGTGGCTTTCTAATTTGAAGCAGTCCGGTGCTACAATCACCTTTTCTGTGCTACCCGTGGGATGGGTTGGTAACTGGCATGAGAACCCGAAACCCCAGTGGATCATACCTTTGTCGGGACGCTGGTTTGTGGAGACTATGGACGGACAGCGAGTCGAGATGGGGGAAGGCGAAATTTCCTTTGGAGAAGATCAGGGTACGAAAGCAGACGCGCAAGGTCATAAGGGTCACTTATCGGGAACAGTAGGCGATGCGCCAGCTGTTCTAATAATGGTGCAATTTGAAGAGACTCCGACTGTAGACCAATCCTGTCGATTTAGGTAAGTGAGTTAGTAGCGATCGCTAGCAGTGCGTTAGTATACTCTTTTGGTGAAGTAAACTATGCATAGCCTGTCGCGCCAGCATCAGCCTGTTAAAAAGCTAGTACATCACAGCGTAAATATATCATTTTTTTCCTGAAATATAAACCTCATAATTTAGGAGTATTCAGTTATAGGAGGTTGTACAACACAACTTAATTTTTCTATGGAAGAATCCTTGCCCATTACTATTCTGATCAGTGCAACAGTTGTGGCTGGTATTGCTGCTCAAGTTTTAGCTGGTTATTTTCACATTCCTAGTATAGTCTTGCTACTTCTGTTTGGGATTCTTCTGGGACGAGATGGTTTTGATTTTTTAAATCCATCTTTACTGGGGATTGGTTTTCGACCGGAATACCATTTTTCGTCGTTAATAACTGAACCCGAACACCATAAAAGTATCGTTTCTTGGATGCTATGTAACCCGGAGGCGGAGCGTCTCCGGCTCCGCTCGATACTCTTCTGAGTTGATTAACTTGACATTAAAGATACGGATATTGTCACAAATTGGTACAGGAAAGGAGTCTAAAAGATATTCAGTACAATCACTAATTTCTTTTCAGATCATTCCCATTTGATGAAACAAGTCATTAATCAGCATTGAGATACCGTGTATTCGTCGATTAAACCGTGACTTTTCTAACATATCCGGTATCAAATTATGGTCTTTCAGATAGCTGCAAGCTTTGCTATGATTGCCATTAAAAAACATTGCCGCGCAAACTGCCGTAGTTATAATTTCTGCATCGCTCATATCTCGACGGCAATCATCTTCATGCCCAACCGCCTTCTCTTCGAGACGCTACGCGAACAGCAAGTCATCAATGATAGCATAGACAGTAATTATTTCGTTTAGCATCTTCCCCTCCGTTTTTATTCCTGGAGGGGATTTTATTGCCTTTTTGACACCAGTTCACCAGTCTGATTTTATAACTGGCAACTTGGGTTAATATGTGAAAAGCAAGCTCTAATTTAGGGTATTGCCTATTCCCCTTTTCTGAATGAAAGGATTAGTAGAATTGCAGTTGTGCGAACCATGACTCTGATTTGCCTTAAGAAATCTGGAACACACCCAATGACTCAGTACACTTTGCGGCCTGACCCTAGTTAAGCAGCAAAATTCTACATTTTGGATACAATTACCGATAATTCGGCTAACTTTAAAGATCAAAAATTACTTACCATAAATAGAGAAATTCAAATTTCAATTTAGAAATAGTTTGTGAGTAAATATTTATGAAAGTTATAGTGACAGGTTCTTTAGGAAATATTAGTAAACCACTGACACAAGAGTTAGTGAAAAAAGGGCATCAGGTGACAGTTATCAGCAGCAAAGCCGAAAGGCAGAAAGATATTGAAGCGAATGGCGCAAAAGCTGCCGTTGGCACAATGGAAGACGCTGGCTTTCTATCAGCGACTTTTAAAGGCGCAGATGTCGTTTATGTGATGGAATCGCTTGCCCCCGATGCTTTCTTCGACCCGAATGTTGATGTGATCGCGGCTATCACCGAGATTGGCAAAAACTACAAACAAGCCATTGAACAATCGGGTGTAAAACGTGTCGTGCATCTGAGCAGCATCGGTGCTGACAAAGGAGTTGGCTTGCTCCGGTTTCATTACAATGTCGAAAATATTTTAACAGAGCTGCCGGAAGAGGTCTTTATTAAATTCGTGCGCCCAGTCGGTTTTTACACTTACATGTATACCTTTATCCAAACCATCAAATCACAAGGCGCGATTGTCGGCAACTATCGCGGCGATGAAAAAGAACCGTGGGTCTCCCCTTTAGATATTGCTGCCGTGATTGCCGAAGAAATTGAAAAACCTTTTAATGGTAAAGAAATTCGTTATATTGCAAGCGATGAAGTTTCGCCAAACGAAATCGCCGAAATTCTGGGCGAAGCCATCGGAAATTCCGATCTGAAATGGCTGGAAATTTCTGACGAACAATTTTTAAATGGTCTATTGGAATCAGGAATGAACCCGCAAACTGCACAGGGTTTTGTGGAAATGAATGCCGCTAGGCGTGGAGGCAGATTGTATGAAGACTATTTCCGCCATAGACCAATATTGGGTAAAGTAAAGCTGAAAGATTTTGCGAAAGATTTCGCGGTTGCTTATAACCAGCAATAATTACATTTCGATATGACAAACACACAACCGCGTAGATTTAAAACGATCGCCGAATATCATCGGATGCTGGAGCTTCCTAAACCTGAGCATCCTTTAATCAGCGTGATTAATTTAGAATCCATTAAATATTTGCCTCACCAAGAATTAATAAATCTTGTCTTTGATTTCTACGCAATCGCGCTCAAAAGAACACCTAACACTAAATATAAATACGGTCAGCAGGAGTATAATTTTGATGAAGGCGTAATGTTTTTTATGTCGCCTGGTCAGGTTTTCGGAGTGGAGATTGATAAAGATGCAGCATCAAAGCGTAGGGGATGGTCACTACTAATCCATCCCGACTTTTTATGGAATACATCGCTAGCCAAAACGATCAAGCGATATCAGTATTTCAACTATTCGGTCAATGAAGCTTTGCACCTCTCGGAAAAAGAAGAAGCAATCATAAACGATATTATCGAAAATATGGAGCAGGAATATCGTTACAATATTGATAACTTTAGTCAGGATGTGATTGTTTCACAACTTGAATTACTGCTTAATTATTCAAACAGATTTTATCATCGGCAATTTATCACCCGCAAAAAAGCGAGCAGTGATTTGCTGGTGAAACTGGAGGATTTATTAAACGAGTATTTTGACAGACAAAATGAATTACAATCGGGAATTCCAACCGTCAAGTATATTGCCGATAAATTAAACGTATCGCTGAATTATTTAAGTGATATGTTAAGAACGCTGACGGGACAAAACGCCCAACAGCATATCCACAATAAATTAATCGAAAAAGCCAAAGAAGCGTTATCCACAACATCGCTTTCAGTCAGCGAAATCGCTTATCGGCTCGGTTTTGAACATCCGCAGTCGTTTAATAAATTATTTAAGAATAAGACAAGCGTCTCGCCACTCGAATTTAGAAACTCGTTTAGTTAGACTGTCACAAATAAATCAAAACTCGCTTACAGTATTCGTAATTTTATTCTGACGGTGCGCCGATACTGAAAATGTCAATCGTGTATTGGCTAGAAGTGCAATTTTAGACGATGTACTTCTTGAATTACGCGACTCTCATGAAAAACATCGTTGCAACGCCCTTGAACACAACGAACCACAAACGTTGCTCTACAGAGTCTTGAGGCTATTTTGGTACAGTTGACCAAGAATCATTCTTGAAGCGATCGCAGTTTTTAATTAAGCAGGCTATCAGCCCAAGGACTGTTGAGCAATTTCACTTATACCAATTCTCCATGAAGATGCACTAAATTAATAGAGGTAGAAGCAGGGGTGCATAAATACTGTCCGTTCGCTCAATTTTGAGGGGTGAGAGATAATTATGTCTTGCACAGCTTGGAATGTAGCTGATAGAGAGACTCAGGCATTTTCATTAACGAAAGAATCTGTCTTTGAAGATCGTTTATGGGGGTAACGAAGATAGTAAAATCTGGGAGAAAGTAAAGAGTAAGGTTACAAAAAGCCCTAAGCATTTGTTCAGCAGATGGACGAGCAGTTTCGCGCTTAGGATTACCATCATAAAGACCAGCCAAAGATTTTTGAGTTTCCTGCATTGCCTGCCGCACAACAAATTCCATGAGTGTAAACACCCGCAAAGCCAGGTTTAACAAGAACATCAAGCCGATAATTCGGTCTTGATTCTGGAAATAAATAACCCAAGTTGCCAGTTACAAAATCAGACTGGTGAACTGGTGTCAAAAAG
>NZ_CAXTNP010000239.1:0-12567 GCF_964245575.1 uncultured Nostoc sp.
ATTTTAAGTTCGCGGATAATTTACGCGAACACTTCTTTTTTGTCCAAAGTCCAAAAAAAGAACTAAGTTGAGTTAGTTGTCAAGGTAGAAGTAAGTTATTTTTTAATCAATTAGGTTTGAGGCTACACCAGTTGAGCGTAATGCCATATTCATGAGAATTTTTTGTGAATTAGCTTCTGGAGAATCATCATAGGGACGCCGTTGAATATAAGTGCCATCGCCTTGTAATTCCCACGCTTGGCGATTATCTGCGAGCATAATTCCCATAATTTCTTGCAAATCTTTAGCAATATCTGGGTCTTTTACTGGAGTAATTACTTCGACTCGGCGATCTAAGTTGCGGCGCATCCAGTCGGCACTGCCGATATAGATTTCCTCCTGTGTATTGTTATGAAAATAATAAATCCGAGAGTGTTCTAAAAAGCGACCGACAATGCTAATGATGCGAATGTTTTCACTAATGTCTTTGAGTCCTGGGCGCAAACAACAAACGCCCCTAATAATTAAGTCGATTTGCACTCCGGCGCGGGAAGCTTCATATAAAGTGGCGATGATTTCTGGATCGACTATGGCATTCATTTTGGCAACAATGCGTCCAGAAAATCCATTTTGAACATTTTCGATTTCGCGGCGAATTAGTGCTAAAAAGCGATCGCGCATATTCACAGGCGCAACCAGCAACTCTCGATAAGATTTTTGCAGGGAGTATCCTGTTAAGAAATTAAATAAATCTGTGATGTCAGCAGCCAATTCTTCACGGCAACTAAACAATCCCAAATCTGTATACAGCCGTGCCGTTTTCTGGTTATAGTTACCTGTGCCAATATGCACGTAGCGACGTATCCGGTCTTTTTCCCGCCGTACCACCATGACGGTTTTACTATGGGTTTTCAGCCCTACTAAACCATAGACAACATGAACCCCCACTCTTTCTAGTCGTTTTGCCCAGTAAATATTATTCTCCTCATCAAATCGTGCCTTTAATTCCACCAGTACGGATATCTGCTTGCCATTTTCGGCGGCAGCAATTAAGGCGTTGACGATGGGCGAGTCGCCAGAAGTCCGGTAAAGGGTCATCTTGATGGCTAACACATTCGGATCGTAAGCAGCATGGGTAATAAAGCGCACCACTGTAGCCGAAAAGGATTGATAAGGATGGTGTACTAGCAAATCCTTTTCCCGAATCACAGCAAAAAAGTCTTTTCCTTCGTCCGTCTCCAGGGTATCTGGGTCTAAACTCGGTTCCCTGAGTCTTTGCAGGCGTAATGGTACAACAGATTGGCGTGGTGGATCTTTGAGTTCTGGCAATCGCAAAGACATAAAATACATCAAATCCCGCAGTCCCAAAAGACCGTCTACTTCGTAGAGATCACTTTCTGTTAATTCTAAATCATGCAATAATCGCGATCGCACTATTTCAGGAGTCTGGGATTGAATTTCTAGCCGGACTGGACTTCCACCCAAGCGCCGTTTTCGCAGTTCCTGTTCGATCGCTAACAACAAATCATCTGCTTCATCTTCTTCTAAGACCAAATCGGCATCACGGGTAATGCGGAACGGATGATATTCTTGAATGTTCATCCCTGGAAATAGAGATTCCAAGTTATGAGCGATCGCTTGTTCTAAAGGTACTCCAGTCCAGTGGGCAGGTTTATCGTTGTTCTGATCTCCCAACTCCGGCGGTATCGGTAAAAATCGTGGGAGAACACTGGGGACTTTA
Organism: uncultured Nostoc sp.; assembly: GCF_964245575.1. GTDB lineage: Bacteria > Cyanobacteriota > Cyanobacteriia > Cyanobacteriales > Nostocaceae > Nostoc. The sequence goes on from NZ_CAXTNP010000239.1 coordinate 1,721, forward strand.
ACTCTGGCAAAGAATTCTTCTTCGGTATCTGGGTTTTTAACTACAACAGCCAGATTTAGACTGAGATTAGAAATAAAAGGAAAGGGATGACTAGGGTCAACAGCCAGGGGAGTCAAAACTGGAAAGACTTGTTCCTCAAAATAACTGTTGAGATGAGTCCGTTGTTTTTGATTCAAATCTATGTAATCCAGGAGATGGATACCGTGATTTACTAGTAGAGGACGAAGTACTTGCTCAAAATGTTGGTGCTGTTTCTTGACCTGGGGAGTCAGGGTAGACCTAATATCGTCTAACTGTTGTTGTGGTGTCCGACCATCGGGAGTTAACAGGCTAACTTTCGCCTCTACTTGTTGCTTTAAACCAGCAACGCGCACCATGAAAAACTCATCTAAATTAGAGTTGAATATTCCCAAAAACTTTAGGCGTTCCAGAAGGGGTGTGCGATCGTCACAGGCTTCATGTAACACCCTGGCATTAAATTCTAGCCAGCTTAACTCTCGGTTAAGATAATATTGTGGATCGTTTAAATTGATGGGATTGGCGCTTTTTTTCGATTTTGCCATAATGACTTAAAGGCAGGCAGAATTAGCCCATTTAACTGGGGGACAATAAACATAGTAAGTTAAATGGTGCATAGAGGCGAAGCAGCTTTTCCCGGAGTAGGAAAAGGGAACTTCATTTGTCCTTAGTTTCTTTCGTTGTGGCAAACGGCAATTGTAGGTTTTAGTCGTAGAGGAAATCTTTATCAATCGTGATCTCCCGTGTGGGCAAGTTACTGTTATTTGTGATGCCATCTTGAGGCGGGATTCGCAATGTGTACTTACCAAGCAAAACTGCATCTAGACGATAAAGACCAAATTCGTCACTTTCAGATGAAGAAATTCTTTTACCCTCAGCATTGATAACTTCTACCTCTATTCCTGGTATTGGCTTACCTGCGGCATCTGTAATTCTTCCTGCTAAACCGTATTCTACTCTGACAGGGAAATCTAACTTAGTCACAGCAGAGCTTTCCACCTTAGCGACTATCGTACTTTTTTTCACAGTAAGTTCCAGAGGCAATCCTTGTGGGTCAAATTGAACTACATATAGACCTTCTGGCAAATTACCTACGAAGAAATTACCTTGAGAGTCAGTTACAGTTCCAGCGACGCTTTGACCTTGTTTGTTGATCACTTGGATAGTAGATTCACTTAAATTAAAACCTTTTTTTGCTCCTTCTATGACTATTCGTCCAGCGATCGCACCCTTATCTTTACCAATCAAGGTATACTCCGAAGGAGTCATTCTCCCACCTGCAAAAGATAAATCTGATACTAATGAGATAAACAGGCGATCCTCACCAATACCACCAAAAACATTTTTAATCCTAGAAGGGATGCCCTGATATTCGACTCTAGCGAATAAACCTGGTAACACACGCATACTAGCACCAATTACTGGCCCAATATCGCCATCTCTATATCCTAGTCCAATGCGCCAACTTAAGTCTGAGAAGTTACTGGCATTACGATTGAGGGTCACAGTGAAACGAGTAGGCAACTCACCGCCAGATTCAGTCCCCAATGATACTAAATATTCTCTATTCAGGTTATAGCCAAAGTCTGTTGTATAGGTATCATCTACAATACTAAAACCCAGACTGCTATTCTGTGTTGGTTGATAAAAAGCGTTGAATAAATAACGTCCGGCAAAATCAGGTGCGCCTCTTAAAGATAAGTTAAAACGGACTGAATGAAAAAGTGGGCAAAATGTAACTAGTCGAAGTCTTCTCATATTGGCGCTTACGAGCTACGACTCCCAGATTAAAAGTATTACTAAAAGTATATTTAGCTTCTACACTATGGTTAAAGCGATCGCGCGATTGATTACTATATAAATAACCCGTGGGATATAATTCAGAATTACCGAGAATTTCCAAGCGATTTAACTGGAAATCTAAATTAGCTGTATAGCCAAATTCACCATGAGAAGTGCCAACACTAGCAGCGAGAATTGCTGGATTTATTAAGCGCCAAATAAAACCTGCTTGTGTTTGTGTTGTATCAGGGAGTACTTGTACCGAACCTTCCAGAGTCAAATCATTAGAAATTCCCTGACGCGCTTGATAAAATGCAGCAAGCTTACCTGAGTCCCTGTTATTAAAATCATCAAATAAAGATTTCTGGATATAGTTACCAGTTAAACCAAAACCTGCTAGCTGGGTTGTTCCGCCAGATGGTAGCAATAAATCAGAAGCTCTCAGTCTTAAAGAACGAATTTCTGTAGGTACATTTAGGTTATTACGGCCAAAAACCAACAGTTCAATGTCATTGGTTTGACCAGTAGGTAAATTGACATCTGAAAATTCGTATTGTCCAGTCAGTCCTACTTGCTGTTGAGCAACGATAACTCCACCAATTCTCAGCCGATACAAAACTTGCTGGAGGGAACTACGCCGCGAAAGCTTTGTATCGGCTGAGACTGTCTGGATAACAGTTCAGTTGCACCATAGTCTGCATTAAACCTATTTGGGCGGAGATTGGTGTAACCAATTTGGAATTCAGTCAGATTAGTAGATGACAATAAGGGATGTAACCCGATTTGTTGACGACCAATCTGATAGAGAAATTGATTTGAGCGTTTAAAGAAAAAGTAATCAGCAATCTCCGGCTGGTTAATAAAATCGTTCTCTAATCGTACACGCCACCCACCACCAGCTAAACGTCCTCCTAGAAGAGTAGAACTATGCCAGCCTGAATTCCCTGAATTATTAGTAAAATTTAACTCTTGTCTGAAATTTGATAAACCACTGCTAGGAGGTAAAGCTTCAGGTAAGAGATCAGTAGCTTGAGTACTATATTGCCCTGGGCGACTCACCAGAAGCTGAATTTTTTGTGGTTTGGACAATTAGCTTTTTAACAAGTTGCTTATTGACAAAGCTTTCTGGTGATCTATATGTAGAAAATTCTGCGGCTAGGGTTTCTGGTGGCGCGATCGCTCCTGCAATTATCTTGTTTGTATTCCTAGTATTAGCATCTAGTAGCTTTGCAGAAGATAAGTTTTTCGGTTGTGCGATAAGTATCGAGGGTATCAGAGCTACTAAGAGAATTTTGAAATATGCTGGCGGTGCTAGTGAGAGAACCACCAATATAAGATGAAGATGTTGTATCTAAAGCCGTAGCTGTCGTACTTACTGGATCAGAGAATCCTGAATAAGTTGCCATAGTTATTTATTATTTTCTATAAAGCTCAAGCACATATACTGGCTGCAAATTACTCAGATCAATGCCAAATAAGTTTATTAGTGTTAATCGACCCCCAATTTTAAGTACCAGATAAGAAAGTTCTTGCAAATACCAAGTTGCTTATTTTTTTATAACAACTTAGAAATTTTGTAACAACTTTATAGATTCATCCACAAAAGAGTTATGTATTAGCTGTTGCTATGAAATTTTTAATGTTCTTTTGCATTTTTCTTTCAAACTTCACTGCAAATAAAATTTAACTCTTAGGTAAAAGATTCTATCTACGTAAAAGTACTTAATTTTTAAGGTCAACTGTTAAAAAATAAATTATTTGTTTAGAGAATTTTAGTATAAAACTTTTTGCGGTAATATCCTGATTAAGAGTATATTCAAGGAAAATAATCGATAATACTATATCTGTTTTTTCTTTGCTAACTCGCTTAACCAAAGCATTTTTCGCGGCATTGCAATATGTTTCAAGCTACCCGTCGCCGTCTCGCTCTTTGGTATACTGCTGTCACTGCTGTATTACTACTACTGTTTGCCAGTGGCGTTTATTTATACGTCCGCAGTACACTAATTGAACGGATTGATGATACCCTTAACCATGTAGTGGAAATAGTGGAGCGCTGTCTAACAACCAGCCGTTGTGCGTCTACACTGATATTTGAGCCAATTAATACTGATGCAGATAAATTTCGCATTAATGTAGAAGCCAGTTTTCGTGATAATACCGATACCGTAGAAGATGACCACATCGACCTAGAATGGTTTAGTCCGACTGGTGAATTACTTTGGTCAACGCTATCCGAACCCCTAAATATTCCGATTCATACCAACCGCACTGGTGAAACTGTGCGCGTAGTTAAGCCAGAGAAAGAAAAAGGCAAAGATGATAAACTTCTCACTCCTAACTCCCCGTTCCCTACTCCCCATTACCCCTTATCCCCAGAGGGGGCCCCACCTTCCCCACTCCCCACTCCAAACTCCCCACTGTTATTACGGCAAGTTACCCAACGGGTGGAAATGGGGCGGCAAGTATTAGGATATCTGCGTGTTAGTCATCCCTGGTTTGAAGTCACTAAACCCAGTCGCCAATTAATTTTTGATTTGGCGCTAGGTATTGGGTTAATGGTGCTTTCTGTGGGCGCAAGTGGCTGGTTTCTTTCGGGTAAAGCGATGGAACCTGTAGGCGAGTCTTATCAACGCCTCAAACAATTTACTGCTGATGCTTCCCACGAACTTAGAAGTCCCATTACTTTGATTCAAACTAATGTGCAAGTCGCTCTTGCTGACTTGGATTTAGCAGAGACAGAAACGACTAATTCTTTGCAGTATCGACAACAATTAAAGGTTGTGGAACGGTTAACGCAGCGTTTGGGTAAGTTAGTTAATGACTTACTCTTCCTAGCACGACAGGATAGTGGTATTAGCAAAGATACTTTTTCACCTTGTCCGCTAGATGCCTTGCTGATCGAAGTGGTTGAAGAACAACAATTGTTAGTCCCTGAAAAAAAAATTGCTCTTTCTCTAGACTTAGTTGATCCTCCCGCCTGCGAAACTAGTCCCGAATTATTGGAAAATTGGTTTACCCTTGTGGGCAATTGGGATCAACTGGTGCGGCTGTTCACAAATTTGATTGCCAACGCCTTGCATTACACTCCAGCAGGTGGACGGGTGAAAGTGGAATTGGCGCGGATAGAGGGAATAAATCGCGTTTCTGGACTACGTTATACCAGCGGCCAGTTGCAAGTTAAAGTGAGTGATACCGGAGTTGGAATTCCATCAGTTGCACTACCACGCTTATTTGACCGCTTTTATCGGGTAGATCCGGCACGGACTCATACAACTGGGAATACAGCTACAGCCTGTGCTACTGGTTCAGGATTGGGATTAGCGATCGCTCAAGCTATTGTCGAACATCACCAGGGTCATATTCAAGTTGAAAGCACTCAAGACATTGGCACTACGTTCACTGTCACTTTACCAATAACTCTTGAGTCTTAATTCGGCAATAAATATTTGTTTCCTGTGATAGATGTAGAAAAAGAAATAAATTAACTACTTTATATAAGAACAGTTGCAGTGATGAATTTAAAATCATTCATCACTGATTAAGTTTTTTTAGTAAATTTTGAATTTACTCACTATGATTTAGCTTCTTCAGCCTTATGAATGAAATATTTCTGTCTAATTTGAGATTATTATCGAGTCTATAGTTAGATATCTAAAATAGATATATTGTTTAAGATTAGTATATGTACAGGCTGATAGTTAAACCTCAATTTAATTCGCTTTTTTATTTTTCAAAAGAAAATATTTTACTGTTTTTTTAGGAGTCACTAAATAATATGAAGTATCAAAATTTTCGCAAGTCTGCTGAGTTATTTGGCGTTGTTTGTGGTGGATTACTGATTAGTCTGCCAGCAATTCCTCAAGCACTAGCACAACAATCAGTAGCACAACAATCTACTCCCAAGGTTAACCCTTGCCCGAGAATTTTCTACGAAGAACCACATAATAATCAGGTTGTGGTGCCACAGGGATGTCCTCCCAATGCGCTAACACAAAGACTAGCTGCTCAAGGGCTTCTTCCCGTCCCTGCTACCCCATCACAAGACCAAACAAGATTGGGTGTAGGTGGTGAAGCTTCAGAACCAGGTGTCAGCTCACAAAGCCCAGTTTCTGCCGATCAAACTCAACAGCCTGCAACAGGGGCGGTTTCTACTGATCAACAACTACTACAACCACGGCAAACCCCCACCACTACGATCGCACTAGCAAATGGTAAAGTTAATATCACATTGGTAAATGACACTGCGGCTAAGGTAACCTACCAAGTAATTGGTGATACGGCACCGCGATCGCTAGCTGGTAAGTCATCTGTAACATTGCAAGCTCTAAACGCACCAGTAACAGTGACATTTGAACGAGAAGATGGTGGACAGTTGATAGTAACTCCACAACCCTCTTCAGAATCAGGAGGTTTGGAAGTTAGATTTAACGAAGCCACGAATGCAACACAGGGTAGAAGTGCTATGAGAATTGAACGAAACGGTTCAGTGTTCTTGAATTAGAAATAGTTAAGAGTTAGAAGTGAAGAGTGAGGAGTTAATTATTAGTTATATGGTAGTGCGTTAGGCTAAAGCCATAACATACCCTACAAAAGAATTACTACTAACTTATAACTCCTAACTCAAAACTTCTATTCACGGTTGAAACATTTTAGTTAATTGATCCAACAATTGCATTTCTTGCTTGCTGTCTTCCAATGTCCGCGCCAGTATAATTGCCCTTTCGTAAAAATTATGGGCAGTTAGGTAATTACCTTGTTGCTTGTATAACTGAGCGTAAGACTGAAAAGATTTTAATTCTTCTGGCAAATTTTGCAATTCTTTAGCGAGTGTTAAACGTTGCTCTAGTAAATCAAAAGCGCGTTCATAGCGTCCGACAGCAGTGTGAGCAGTAACTAAACCGTCAATTGCCCGTAATTCATTAGTGCGATCGCGGTTAGTTTTAGCTATCCGCATTGCTGCCCCATAACTGCCAATAGTATCCTGATAATTTCCAGATGCTAAGTAAGCATCTCCTAAATTATTTAAGGTATTTGCTTCACCGATGGCATCGCCAGTCTGACGGCGGAAAATTAAAGCATTTTCATACAATTTAATTGCCTTGTTACAATCTCCTAACCTGGCAGTTACCAAACCCAAATTACTTAAAGATAGTCCTTCTCCTTCAATATTTTTGACACCGTGAGCAATTGCGAGTGCATCTTCAACTATTTTGCCAGCAGCAGCAAATTCTCTTTGTTGCAAGAATAATGTACCAATATTATTTAGCACAAAAATCTGAGATTGGAAGTCTTTAGTATCACAAGCGATCACTAATCCTCTTCTTAACGCATCTTCCGCCTCTTGAAAACTACCTAGCTGCACATAAGCCTTAGCAAGCAAATTGTAAGTTAGACCTTGTGCTTTCAGGTCGCCAATTGAGTGATATAGTTCCAGCGCCCGCAAGGAAGACGTAATTGTTTTATCGGCATATCCTGAAGCGTATTGTTGTTCACCGATACTCAGCAAGCTATCTGCTTCATCTCTTGATTCTCGCCCAACGGAACTATTTAAAGGGCGATGGAGTTGTTGCGTAATATCAACTGCACCCGCAGCTACCGGACTCAGCAAAAAAGTAAACAGTAAAAAGCTCTGTAAAAGTATTTGGGGACGAGAAATCGCACCTACACAAATTAACCCTACCTTTTGCCTGGGAAATATAAGCCGTTGTTTCATAAAAATTACCCCTAAAGTTGCGGGTTTAAGTAGAAGGTCTAAGAAAAAGTTTTAATTTTTTAATTGAATACAAACAATACACGCATTTACACTTAAATTATGATTGCGCTAAATCTTCCCCAAAGTATATAGTGCGGATATCTGTGGGTAATTTTTCCTCTAGCATACGATAGCCTTCCTGGAGGAAATTGGCTACTTCATTACGTGCGATCGCTTCTCCTTCGGCTTGCAGATAGGCAGCGATTCTAGTTTCGCTCCAGTGGAAAGTTTGAACCATTAACACGACTAATCGCAAAACTGGTGGTAGTTGATCTAACGCCTGTTGTACATAGCACCATAGCGGCGGCGAAGTCGTTTGCAGAGAATAATGAATTGCTTCTGTAGGTGGTACTTTAATCTCATTAATACAGAAAGCTGTCATATTAATTAACCAATTTTGCATGGTTAAAGTTTCCTCGCCTGATTCAGAGACCGTTAAATTTAGTCCACCGAGTTCGTAGTAGATATGCCGCCAGGTGAGGGCAAACAGATAATCTGCCTGCACAGGCGATCGCGCCGAATGCCGAATTAAGGTATACACTATGGGACTATAGCGGCAAAAAATCACCGTGAAATATTTTCCGGCATCTGGATTGCGCTGAAATAGAGTCAGTAGTTCATGGTCACTGTGATGGAACAGCGACTTCACCAAGGGGTGGTTAGCTTCCGGAAAATGAGGGATTTGCATAAGCCTTTCAATGGATAGTTGTTAAAATAGTTTTGGGAATTGCACTCCGCTAGTTAATCGCATAATATCTTGGTGTTGCCCAGTTTGTAGCGCAAACTCAGACTACTTGAGTATTGATAAACTAGAAACAAAGACTTAATTTTAGTCTTAATCGACAATTATAAAATCGGCTCCCTTATAGAATCCTTATTTGTTCATGGTTATAGCAGTTAGTGTGATATCGTTCCTCCTCAGTCCCCTTACCTTAGGCTCCTTTCTGCCTTCCCTGCCCTTAGATAGCTTATTCTCCACTCAAGGCATTATGGTGATGCTGCTAGCAGCTTACGCTGGCGCAATGTGGATGTTCCTCACCAGTGCCCCAAAAGTACACACGGTAATGGTGTCGGATTTGGAGATTGCCCGACAGTTGTATGAAGGGCTGCTAGATTTGCCAGCAGCTGAGGTGCCATTGCACTACTACTACAATTACGAACAAACTATCGGCACAACTGGCATTGATCCACTATATATGTCTACTGGGCCGAGCTTGTCTAGCAAAATGATGAATAATGCCAACGATGGGCTGTGGTATCAATTGAAGAAAAACACCCAGCTACATGTGATTACTGGCGCGAGTTTAGGTAGCAAAAATCAGCAACGCCACGTTTGCTTTGATCACGACTGCCTGGAAATGATTTTAATGCGAGTCGAAGTGCGCGGTTTGAAATTCAAGATTCGCAACCAGAAGCCCCTGAATTTTTTGGTCAAGGATTATGAAGGGCGGGTTATTGAGGTGGCTGAAGTAGCGAATTAGTCGTTACATTTTAGATTATTTTAGGTTGGGTGGTGCATAGCTTGCCGCCTTTGGCATCGCATCACCCAATATTTTTTAAGGAGCTAGTTGTAAATAAATCAAAGTTTGTAGTGTTCGCGAGTCCGTCTCGTAAAGAGGACTTTAGTCCTGATAAACCTTGCGATGAGCGATGAATCGCTCACTACAAACCTACCTAACTGAAAATGCCTCACTGAACCGCCGCGTCACAGGCTCAGTGATGAATGTCAAAATTGACTTTTTACGAGTGACAATTTCACCTGAAGCAGACATACCTGGTGTAAATTCTACTTCTTGACCCCGCACGTTAACTGAGTGTTTACTTAGCTTAATTCTGGTGGGAAAAACTAAGCCTAATTCTTTATCAACAATTGCATTCGGACTGACTTGCATAACTTCCCCATTCACAGTGCCAAATTCCTGGAAGGGGAAAGTCGCCATTTTCACTTTTGCCTTCATTCCTTGACGAATAAAGCCAATATCGCGGTTGAGAACTTTCACTTCTAGGAGCATTTCTTCCCCTTCTGGCAAAATTGACAGCAATTCTTCACCTGATTGCACTGGCCCCTTGGTGGCTTTAACTCTGTAAATTGTACCGGCAACAGGAGCCTCAATCGTTTCTAAAGCTTGCTGCTTCCTCGCTTGCTCTAATTGACCTTGAACAGTTGTCAGTTCTTCTTTACGCTTGTTGAACTGGGTCAAAATTTCACTCTGGCGTTCTGATGCTACACGCTGGGCCTGACTGCGTGCAGCATTGTAAGCTTGTTCTGCTTGGCGAATTTCTTGGACTTGGGCAGCAATATCTTTTTCTAATGACGTGACTTTATCTTGAGCCTCTGTGATTTTATTCTGGGCGTTAGTCACTTCATCTTGCGCTCTAGTGATTTCTGTCTTTGCACGAGTTAATCTTTCTTGGGCATCCAAGTAATCGACACGAGGTACAGCACCAGGAGTAACTAGGGTGCGTAGACTTTTTTCCCTTTGTTCTGCAAGTGCCAAATTACTTTCAATTTTTATTCGGATGCTATCTGCGTTGGCAAGGTTGGTTTTAGCATTGGTAACGCTGCTTTTGGCATTAACTAAGTTGTCTTGCAACCGAGTCAAACGGACTTTGGCTTGATCTATAAGTGCTATTTGGCGATTTGCTTCTGCTTCCGCCCCTGCTTGACGCGCTTGGAAGTCTTGCAGGCGGGAGCTTAAAAGTTCATCTTGCAGTTTCGTCCCAGTAGCTTTGCCTCCGGTGCGTTCTGTATCCAAACGTTGCAAATCGTCCTGAATCAATCTGGAAGATTTGGCTAGGCGGGAAACATCGCTTATTTGCAAGTCTGGATCTTTTTGAACCAGAATTTGACCTTTAGTAACACGATCGCCTTCTCGCACTTTAACAGCAACAATTGACCCCCCACCCAAGGATGTCACCGGTCTTACCTGCGTAGAAGCAATTAATTCCCCTGGTGCTGTTGCTACTTCATCTATTTGCGAGAAGTACGCCCAGGCGATCGCTCCAAATACGATGATGCTCATCGTTCCCGCTAATAATCTCGTATACAGTGGCGGCAATTGCTGTACCGCCTTCCCCAATTCATAGGTGAGTTGTTCCTCTGGTTGGGCGAATCGCTCTTTTGTCTGACGTGCTTGAGCAGCATTTACAGCTAGGGAAGATTTCATAGAATTTTAGATTTTAGATTTTGGATTTTAGATTATCGCTAATTTGGGGATTGGGTATTGGATTTTAGATTATCGGTAATTGGGTATTAGGAAAACTCTTCCTAGTACAGAGGGCACGTAAATAA